>NZ_JAVREJ010000021.1:0-90014 GCF_031845345.1 Pseudonocardia charpentierae
GGGTGTTGTTGTCGGTGATGTCGTTGACACCCACGATCTCGATGTCCGACGTCCCCGCCGCCTTCTGCGCCGCCACCGCACGCCAGAAGTTGCGGCCGATCCGCCCGAACCCGTTCACGCCTACCCGCACGGTCATGCGTTCTCCTCGCTTCCTCGCAGCTCGCGGTGTCGTCCGACCCGAGCCCGTCTCGTCAGCTCTGCTGTCTTGTCCGCGGTGACGGTGTCGTGCGCCGCCGTGTCGCGTCGTCGCGATCACCCTATCGACCCGCACCGCCACCTGCTGCCGTCGCGCGACGTCGCCCGTCGTCTCCGCGACGGGCCGACGCGACCTGCGGCGCCGTGGACGGCGTACCCGCTCCGCGCCGGTCGACACGGGGTCGGCGCGCGCCCGGCCCGGCCCGATCGGGGCCCGACCCCCATCGGGGACGATCCGGGCAACCGGGAAGCGGGACACACGTCCCGGACGACGAGAGAGTCATCGTGGAGAGTCACCGTGCGTGCACCCCGACGAGAAGAGGCGACACCCGAGATGACCCCGAGCTTCGAGCGCTCGAACGCCCTGCAGGCGCGCCTGCACGAGGTCGTCCCCGGCGGGGCGCACACCTTCGCGAAGGGCTCCGACCAGTACCCCGAGGGCATGGCCCCCGTGCTGGTCCGCGGACGGGGTGCGCGGGTGTGGGACGCCGACGGTAACGAGTTCGTCGAGTACGGGATGGGCATGCGGGCGGTCACGCTCGGCCACGGCTACGAGCCGGTGCTCGAGGCGGTACGCGCCGCACTGGTCGACGGGGTGTCGTTCACCCGCCCCGCCGTGCTGGAACTGGCGGCCGCGGAGGACTTCGTGGCGGTCGTGCCCGGCGCGGACATGGTGAAGTTCTGCAAGAACGCCTCCGACGCCACCAGCGCCGCCCTGCGCCTGGCCCGGGCGGCGACGGGCCGCGACGTCGTGGCGATGTGCCAGGACCAGCCGTACTTCTCCTCGCAGGACTGGTTCATCGGCACCCTTCCGATCAGTACCGGGGTGCCCGCGGCGGTGCGGTCGCTGGTGCGGACCTTCCGCTACAACGACCTCCAGTCGCTGCAGGCCGTGCTCGAGGCGGAGCCCGTGGCGTGCGTGATCCTCGAGGCGGCCTCGGCCCTGGCCGAGCCGGCTCCGCGATACCTCGAGGGTGTGCGGGCGCTGTGCGACCGGTACGGCACCGTCCTCGTGTTCGACGAGACGATCACGGGGTTCCGCTGGGCCGCGGGCGGGGCGCAGGCGGTGTACGGCGTGACACCGGACCTGTCGACGTGGGGCAAGGCGATGGGCAACGGGTTCTCGGTCGCGGCACTCGCGGGGCGGCGTGAGCTCATGGAGCTCGGCGGCCTGCGGACGGACCGCCCGCGCGCGTTCCTGCTCTCGAGCACGAACGGGGCCGAGACCACGGGCCTGGCGGCGTTCCGCGCGGTCGTGCGCGCCTACACCGACCCCACGGCCGGCCCCGATCCGGTGGCGGCGATGGAGCGGCAGGGCCAGGCGCTGGCGGACGGGGTCAACGCCGCGGCGGCGGACGCCGGCATCGGCGAGTTCCTGTCCGTCCTGGGCCGTCCGTCGTGCCAGATCTTCCGCACGACCGACGCCGTGGGGAACCCGTCGCAGGCGATGCGCACCCTGTTCCTGCAGGAGATCCTGCACCGGGGCGTGCTCGGGCAGTCGTACGTGATCTCCGCCGCGCACACCGACGTCGACGTCGAGCAGACCGTGGAGGCGGCGCGCGGTGCGACGCTCGCCTACCGCAAGGCGCTGGAGACCGGCCGGCCCGAGGAGCTGTTCACCGGGCGGCCGGTCGCACCGGCGCACCGGTTGATGGCCGAGCCGCGCCGCCTCGGCCTCCCGGCCGTCCCGGCCGCCCGCACCCCGGACGGCGACGGGTCGGGCCCGCCGGTCAGGCCTCTTCCAGCATCTCGGCCGTGACCGCCGACTCGGTGTCCGGGATGCCGAGGTCGGCCGCCCGCTTGTCCGCCATGTGCAGCAGACGGCGGATCCGGCCGGCGACGGCGTCCTTGGTCATCGGCGGATCGGCGAGCTGACCGAGCTCCTCCAGCGAGGCCTGCGTGTGCTCGACACGCAGGCGCCCGGCGGCCATCAGGTGCTGCGGCACGTCGTCGCCGAGGATGTCGAGCGCCCGCGCCACCCGCGCGGCGGCGGCGACGGCGGCACGCGCCGAGCGACGCAGGTTCGCGTCGTCGAAGTTGGCCAGCCGGTTCGCCGTGGCCCGGACCTCGCGGCGCATCCGCCGCTCCTCCCAGGCCAGCATGCTCTCGTGCGCGCCCATCCGGGTGAGCAGGGCGCTGATGGCGTCGCCGTCGCGGATCACCACCCGGTCCGCGCCCCGGACCTCCCGGGCCTTCGCGGTGACTCCGAGGCGCCGGGCCGCGCCGACGAGCGCCAGCGCCGCCTCCGGCCCAGGACAGGTGACCTCCAGGGCGGAGCTGCGGCCCGGCTCCGTCAGCGACCCGTGCGCGAGGAACGCACCGCGCCACGCGGCCTCCGCGTCGCACACCCCACCGGAGACCACGGGCGGCGGCAAGCCGCGCACGGGGCGCCCACGGGCGTCGAGCAGCCCGGTCTGCCGGGCCAGCCCCTCGCCGTCGCGGACGACCCGGATGACGTAGCGCGCGCTGCGCCGCAGACCTCCCGCGCTGATCACGTGCGCCTCGCACACGTGGCCGTAGAGCTCGTGGATCTCCTTGCGCAGCCGACGCGCCACCGATCCGGTGTCGACCTCGGCCTCGACGACGACGCGACCCCCGACGATGTGCAGGCCGCCGGCGAAGCGCAGCAGGGCAGCCACCTCCGACCGCCGACAGCACGGCTTGGTCACCGCGAGCCTGCTCAGCTCGTCCTTCACCGCCGCCGTCATCGCCACGTGCAGCCCCTCCCCTTGCTCCCCCTCGTGCACTCCGTGCGGTCCCCCCTGCTCGTCACGTCCCGCGTCGCCCTCCGGCCCCCGCCGACGCCGCCGCCGTCGTCGTCCGCCTCCGGTCCGGACCGGCGACGACCGCCGCCAGCGCGTCGGCGAGGGCCCGCGGGTCGTGCCGCGGGGTGATGGGGTCGGCCGCGGCGACCGGCGCCAGGTGGACCCGCCCTCCCGGGGCGAGCAGCACCGCCGCCGACCGGTGCAGCCGGTCCGGCACCGGTACGGCGCCCGTGTCCGCGAGAACGGCGTCGACCCGCAGCTCGGGGGCGTGCTCGGCCAGCACGGCCAGGTGCTGCTCGGGAGAGAACCCGGCCGTCTCCCCGGGCTCGGGCGCCAGGTTGAGGACGATCACCCGTCGCCCCCGGGCGGCCACGAGCGCATCGCGCAGCTCGGGCACCAGCAGGTGCGGCAACACACTGGTGAACCACGACCCGGGGCCCAGCAGCAGCAGGTCCGCGGACCGCACCGCCTCGACGGCCTCGGCGCAGGCCTGCGGCCGCTCGGGCAGCAGGCGGACCCGGCGGACCCGGCCGGGCGTGGACGCGACGGCCACCTGACCACGGATGCGGTGGGCGCGGCGCGGGTCGTCGTCCTCGAGGCCCGTCACCTCGGCCTCGATGTCCAACGGCTCGCACGACATGGGCAGTACCCGGCCGCGGGCGCCGACCAACGCGGCAACCTCGTCCAATGCGGCGACCGGGTCGCCGAGGACCTCCATGAGGCCGGCGAGCAGGAGGTTGCCGACGGCGTGCCCGGCCAGTGCGCCGCTGCCGCCGAACCGGTGCTGCAGGAGCCGGGTCCAGGGCTGGTCGTCGGCAGGCCTGGTGGGCGCCGTCGTGTCCGACGGGCCGGTGGCGAGCTGTTCGCCGGCGAGTGCGGCGAGGGCCATGCGCAGGTCGCCGGGCGGGAGCAGACCCAGCTCACGGCGCAGCCGGCCGGACGAGCCCCCGTCGTCGGCGACGGTGACGACCGCGGTGATCTCGTCCACGACGCCGGCGTCGGCGAGCATCCGCAACGCGGAGAGCGTGGCGTGCAGCCCGTGGCCGCCGCCGAGGGCAACAGCCGCCAGGGGCTCCGGATCCGGCGCGGGGCGGCCGCCCCGCACGGAGTGCGGGGTGGACGCGTCGTGGTCGGATCGATCACTGCCCGGCGCGGGGCGGCCGCCCCGCACGGAGTGCGGGACGGACGCGTCGTGGTCGGATCGGTTACTGCTCACTCGCGGCCCAGGTCGCGGTGGGTCACGCGCACGGCCATGCCGTCGACCTCGGCCAACCGGCGCCCGAGCTCCTCGCTGACGGCCACGCTGCGGTGCTTGCCGCCGGTGCAGCCGACGGCCAGGGTGAGGTAGCGCTTGCCCTCGCGCCGGTACCCGCCGCCGACCAGCGCCAGCAGCTCCAGGTAGCGGTCGATGAACTCGACGGCACCCTGCTGGCTCAGCACGTAGTCGCGGACGTCCTCGTCGCGGCCCGTGTGCTCGCGCAGCTCGGGGATCCAGTGCGGGTTCGGCAGGAACCTCAGGTCGACCACGAGGTCGGCGTCCATCGGCAGGCCGTACTTGAAGCCGAACGAGACGATGCTGACCCGGGTCGCCTGCGGGACGTCCTCGCCGAAGGTCCGCTCGAGCAGCAGACGCAGGGCCGGGACGGAGACCGTCGAGGTGTCGACGATGAGGTCCGCGGCGTCGCGCAGCGGGCCGAGCAGCGCGCGCTCGGCGGCGATGCCGTCGACGAGCCGGCCGTCGCCCTGGAGCGGGTGGCTGCGGCGCACCTGCTCGAACCGGCGGACGAGCACGGGGTCCGCCGCCTCGAGGAACAGCAGCCGGGGCTTGTAGCCGCGGGCGTCGAGGTCCTTGAGCACCGATCGAAGGTCCGCGCTGAACGCGCGGCTGCGGACGTCCATGACCACCGCGATGCGCGTGATGTCGCCCTGCGCGCGTGCACCCAGCTCGACCATCGTGGCGATCAGCTCGGGGGGCAGGTTGTCGACGACGAACCAGCCCAGGTCCTCCAGGACCTTCGCGGCGGTGCTGCGGCCGGCGCCGGACAGCCCGCTGACGAGCGTCACCTCGGTGCCGTGCGGCTGTTGCGACGGTGCCGCAGGCTCGGGCTGCTCGGTCATGCGTTCTCCTCGATGCCGGGGGTGAGCGGGCCGGCGACGGCCTGCGGGTCGGACGGTTCCCCGCTCGCGCCGTGCAGCGCGGTCAGGACCGCGACGGCCGTCCGACGCCCGAAGCCCGGGAGGGCGGCGATCTCGTCGACCCCGGCAGCCCGGAGCTTGCGGACCGAACCGAAGTGCTTGAGCAACGCCGTCCGCCGCGAGGGGCCGAGTCCGGGGACGCCGTCGAGCGCCGAGGCCGTCATCCCCTTGGAACGACGCTGCCGGTGGTAGGTGATGGCGAACCGGTGGGCCTCGTCCCGGATCCGCTGCAACAGGTACAGCCCCTCGCTGGTGCGCGAGAGGATGACGGGGTCCGGATCGGCCGGGAGCCAGACCTCCTCCAGGCGCTTGGCCAGCCCGCAGACCGCGACGTCGGTGACGCCGAGTTCCGCCAGCACGTCGGCCGCCGCCTCGACCTGCGGCGGGCCGCCGTCGACGACGTACAGGTTCGGCGGGTAGGCGAACCGGCGCGGCCGGCCCGTGGTCGGGTCGATTCCCGGGCGCGCCTGCGGAATGTCGGTGGGCGGGTCGATACCGCCCGAGTCGGCCGGGCTGCTCCCGCCGTTACCCCCGGCCGCCGTTCCGTCCGCCGTTTCGGTCAGGTGCCGGCGGAAACGCCTGCGGGTGACCTCGGCGATCGCGGCGACGTCGCCGCCGTCGGCGCCTCCGCGGACCTCGAAGCGCCGGTAGTCCGACTTGCGCGCCAGCCCGTCTTCGAAGACCACCAGCGAGGCCACGACGTCCGTGCCCTGCACGTGCGAGACGTCGACGCACTCGATGCGCAGCGGGGCGCTCTCGAGCCCGAGCGCGTCCTGGATCTCCTGCAGCGCAGCGGAGCGGGCCGTGAGGTCGCCGGCCCGGCGCAGCTTGTGCTGGGTGAAGGCCTCCTTGGCGTTGCGCTCGACGGTCTCGGCCAGCGCGCGCTTGTCGCCGCGCTGGGGCACGCGGACCTGCACACGGGAGCCGCGCAGCCGGCAGAGCCACTCCGCCAGCGCGTCGACGTCCGGCGGCAGCTCGGGCACGAGGATCTCGCGCGGCACGGGCTGGCCCGCGTCGTCCGCGGACTCCGCGAGCGCCGCCTGCTCGCCGTAGAACTGCGTGAGGAACCGCTCGACCAGCGCGGGCGTCTCGGTGGGCTCGACCTTGTCGATCACCCAGCCGCGCTGCCCGCGAACCCGTCCCCCGCGCACGTGGAAGACCTGGACGGCCGCCTCCAGCTCGTCCTGGGCGAAGGCGACGACGTCGGCGTCCGTGCCGTCGCCGAGCACGACGGCCTGGCGCTCCATGGCCCGGCGCAGCGCGCCGAGATTGTCGCGCAGCCGGGCGGCCCGCTCGAACTCCAGCTCCTCGGCGGCGGTCTCCATACGCCGTTCGAGCTCGCGCATCATGCGGTCGGTGCGGCCGGAGAGGAACTCGCAGAAGTCGTCGACGATGTCGCGGTGCTCTTCCGCGGTCACCCGGCCGACGCAGGGCGCGGAACACTTGTCGATGTAGCCGAGCAGGCAGGGCCGCCCGATCTGTCCGTGCCTGCGGAAGACCCCGGCACTGCACGTGCGGGCGGGGAAGACCCGGAGCAGGAGGTCGAGCGTCTCGCGGATGGCCCAGGCATGGGCGTACGGACCGAAGTAGCGCACGCCCTTGCGCCGGGGACCGCGGTAGACGTGCAACCGGGGGAACTCCTCTCCCACCGTCACCGCCAGCACGGGGTAGGTCTTGTCGTCGCGGTAGCGGACGTTGAACCGCGGATCGAACTCCTTGATCCAGTTGTACTCGAGTTGCAGCGCCTCGACCTCGGTGCCCACCACCGTCCACTGCACCTGGGCGGCGGTCGTGACCATCTGGCGGGTGCGCGGATGCAGGTTGGCGAGGTCGGCGAAGTAGGAGTTCAGCCGGCTGCGCAGGCTCTTGGCCTTGCCGACGTAGATCACGCGGCTTGCGGCGTCGGAGAAGCGGTACACCCCGGGCTCCTCCGGGATGGAGCCGGGGGCGGGACGGTATGTGGCGGGATCTGCCATGGCCCTCCCAGCGTATGACGGTGGCCCGACACGCCGGGGCGGCACCTGCCCCTCGGCGCGCCGAGCAGCGCCGTGTAGGGGGCGGGCGGGGGGATCCGTGCCACGTGCCGCGCGCCGCGGCGAAACTGTCGGTCCCCTCCGGTAGAGCTGTACGCGACCGAACGGGTGTTCGACTTCGAGGGGGCCGGGATGGACCGCGCGACGACCACGCTGGGGCGCATCCGCAAGTTGCTGGCGCGGGCCGAGCGGGCGGGAACACCCGAAGAGGCGCAGGCCTGCACGGACAAGGCCGTCGAGCTGATGGCTCGCCACGGCATCGACATGGCGCTCCTGGCCGCAGCCGACCCGGGGTGCGACGAGATCGGCGCCACCCGGGTGGAGGTGGCCGACCCCTACAGCGCGGGCAAGGCGCGGCTGCTCGGGTGGACGGCCTCCGCCCTGCGGTGCCGGGCCGTGTTGCACCAGGCGGGAGGCGGGCGGGTCGGCGCGGTGACGGTGTTCGGGTTCGCGTCGGACCGGGAGCGGGTCGAGGTGCTCTTCACCTCGCTGCTCCTGCAGGCCGCGGCGCAGCTCGTGGCGCAGCGGCCCGCGCACCCGGGTGAGTCGGTCGCGGCGTACCGGCGGTCGTGGCTGCACGGGTTCGCGGTGCAGGTCCACCGGCGGCTCGCCGACGCCGAACGCCGCGCCGAACAGCAGGCGGGCGCGAGCGGCCCACCGGATGCATCGACCGGCACGGCTCTGGTGCTCGCGGACCGCAGAGGCCAGGTCGAGCGGGCTTACGCGGAGGCGTTCCCGCTGCTCGGCCGGAGCAGGCGGTCGGTGTTGTCGGGCAGCGGGTTCGCGGCCGGCGCCGACGCCGGCGACCGGGCGGATCTGGGCGCAGGCGCGTTGCACGGGCGCCGGGCGCTGGGCGCCTGACGTGGGCTGCCCGCGCAGGTCGAGGGGCGCGATCTCACGCCGGCAGGTTGAGCAACCGGATCACGGTGTCGTCGAGCCGCTCGGCCCACACGTGCGGCGGGTCGACGACGTCGGGCACCCATCCCTCCGTCCGGGTGGCGAGTGCACCCACGAGCCCGGCGCGCACGGCACCGTGCACGTCCCACGAGTGCGCGGCGAGCAACGCCGTGCGGTCGGGCGACGAGTCCACCTTCGCGCACGCCCACAGGTAGGTCCGCGGCGCGGGCTTGAAGGCCCGCACGGCCTGCGTGGACAGCACCTCGCGCAGATAGGTGCGGAGCCCGGCCCGGTCCAGCGCCGCCGCGGCCACTGCGGGGTCGCCGTGGGTGAACGCGTACACCGGCACCTTCGCGCGGGTCAGGCCCAGCAGCGCCGGTTCGACGTCGGCGTGCGGGGGAAGCTCGCGCAGGCCGCCCAGTACGTGCTCGACCGCATCCGGGGCGAGTTCGGGGCCCACCACGGTGCGCAGGGCGGCCCGGGCGACCACGCCGAACGGCGGCGCGTCGCCGGTCAAGGTGAGCGCCATGCCGTCGCGCAGTGTCCGGGCGAAGAACAGCCGCGCCTCCTCCGCGGGGCGCCCGATGTCGACGAAGCGGCTGCCCAGCGCGTCCATCCGGAGCATCGTCCCGAGCACGTCCACGAGCACCACACGGGGACGTCGTGCGGGCGCCCGCACGGCCGGTGCCGTGTCCGCCGTCTCCGCTGCCATCGCGTGCCCTCCTCGTCGTCACGGCCAGTCGTCCGGCCGCGACGACCGTGGACCGCACCCGCCTGGGGGCTCGCGGTGACGCAGCGCTGGCCCCGGTCAGCGCCGGGGGGCGCCGATCATCCCATTACGCCCCCCGTCGTGCGACAGCGCGGAGGGGAATCGTCGCGGATCGTGACCTCCGACGCTGCGCAGCAGCCGCCGTACCGCCAGTCCACGCAGCGGGGCGAGGGCGTAGCCGGGGTAGCTGGCCAGCCAGACGGCACTGCCGAGACTGACCGCGTCCGCGCCCGCCCAGAAGTACTCGCGGCAGTCGTCGGCGGTCCGGATCCCGCCGGTCGCGACGATCGGGAGGGTGATCCCGGCGTCGCGCAGCTCGGCGACCACCCGCAGCCCGATCGGCTTCACGGCCCGGCCGGACAGCCCGCCGAAGCGGTTCGCCAGCAGCGGGCGGCCGGTGCGGGGGTCGAGCCGCAGGGCCTTCACGGTGTTGATGGCGGTGAGGCCGGCCACGCCGGCCCGGACGGCCTGGGCGGCGTTGCGCAGGTAGTCGTAGTCCGGCGACAGCTTGAGCAGCACGGGATGGTTGCTCCGCGGCACCGCTTCGTCGAGCACGTCCTGCAGGATCGTGGAGAAGTCGAAGTTGACGTTGTGGCACGAGACGTTGAGCTCGATCGCCGCGATGTCGCCCGCGGGCACGGCGGCGTTGACCCGGTCGATCAGGGTCACGAACTCCGCGGCCGAGAACCCGCCGAGGGAGATGATCGTCCACTGGTCGCGGGTGCGCGGGTAGTAGTCGCGCAGGTAGGCGTCGATGCCGACGTTGCACCAGCCGAAGGCGTTCACGAAGCCGGCGTCGGTGCGGCGCAGCACCGTGCCGTAGCGGCGCAACAGGCCGGGCACCTCGCGCAGTGGCCACCGGTCTTGGGTGGTGAAGTGCCCCTCCCGAGGCTCGACGGTGAGGGTCCGGGTGGTGACGGCGCCGAACTCCGACAGCGGCACGAACATCGACACGGGGCTCATGCCGTAGGGCACCAGGGGCGAGTTGGCCACGCCGTAGCCGAGCAGGCTGGAGGAGGTCACCACGCGGTTGCGCAGCACGATGTCGCCGATCCGCACGCCCTCATCGGCACCGGGACGGAACGGACGGGGATGGGGCCGGTCGTCGTTCTTGCGGGCGGCGTCGGTCAGGCGGCGGAGCACGTCCCGATGCTACGTGCGGCCCGGCGACGCCCCATCGTCGCCGGACACCCTGTCGTCCGCTGCCTCTCGATCGCCGGACACCGGGGCGTGCGCCGCGGCGTGCAGGGCGCGCAGCCCGCGGATCGCCTCCACGGCGTGCAGCCCGTCGACGGCCTGCACGGCGAGCACGGCCACGTACTCGTAGTCGGGCAGGTCCAGCCGTGCCCACGAGGCACCGTCGGGGAACGAGACCGCCCGCACCAGCTCCCAGGGCAGGTAGCGCGGCCAGCCGACGTTGCGGATCTCCACACCGTCGGCGTCTGCCCGGACCCGCGGGCGGGCCAGCAGCAGGATGCCCGCGGCGATGAGCACACCGAGGAGCACCATTGCGACCTGGTCGGCGGTGCGGAAGAACACACCGGTGTCCGTGGTGCGCAGCACCGAGGCGATCACGGTGAAGGCGGCCACCACGGCGACGGCGGCCAGCCAGGCGGCCAGCCGTACCCGCCGGGGCCGGACCACCAGCACCGGGCCGCGCGGGGGCCGTCCGTCCGGGGCGAGCGGGGCGTCGTGTCGCGACCCCACAAAGTTCCTGCCCAGCGGGTACTTCCCCAGGAGGGTCCTGCCCGGGGTCATCCCGCGGAGTCCCCCGCCGAGACCGCCGCGGCCCGCGACGCGTCGCGCAGCGCGCGGAGCGCATTCGCCGTCACCAGAGCGGCGACGACCGCCTCGGCGCCCTTGTCTTCTTTGGACCCGGGCACACCGGAGCGCTCCACGGCCTGCGCGTGGGTGTTGCAGGTCAGCACCCCGTTGCCCACCGGAGTGCTCTCGTCGAGCGCCACCCGCGTCAGTCCGGCCGTCACGGAGTCGCACACGTACTCGAAGTGCGGGGTCCCGCCGCGGACCACCACGCCGAGGGCCACCACGGCGTCGTGCGACCGGGCCAGCTCCTGGCACACCACCGGCAGCTCGATCGTGCCGGGGACCCGGACGACGGTGGGCTGCTCGACACCGGCCTTGCCGGCCACGGCCAGGGCGCGCTCGAGGAGCACGTCGACGATCTCGGCGTGCCACTGTGTCGCCGCCACGGCCAGGCGCAGGCCGGTCGCGTCGGGCACCTCCAGGGTCGGACGTCCGTCGCCGCTCATGACATTCCCTCGCCGTTCTCCCGGTTGCCCGTCGGCATGTGGTTCCACACCGTCACGTCGCCACCACGGTACCGAGCCCCGGTCCCGGTGGAACCGCTCACCAGGGGATCCCGGCGCGGCCGCGCGGCGGCCGGGGCCGTGCTCGCAGGTCGTCTGCGCCCTGCAGGTCGGGAAGGTCGGGCAGGTCGTGGCCCATGCGGTCGCGCTTGGTGGTCAGGTAGCGCAGGTTCTCCGGCACGGCCCGCACCGGCAGCCGCACCCGGCCCAGCACCCGCAGACCCCAGCCCTCGAGCCCGGCCCGCTTGTCGGGGTTGTTGGTGAGCAGCCGCATCGACCGCACCCCGAGGTCGCAGAGGATCTGCGCGCCGATGCCGTAGTCGCGCGCGTCGGCGGGCAGGCCGAGCGCGATGTTGGCGTCGACGGTGTCGGCTCCCGCCTCCTGGAGCTGGTAGGCCTGCAGCTTGTGGAGCAGGCCGATGCCGCGGCCCTCGTGCCCGCGCATGTACAGCACCACACCGCGCCCCTCGGCGGCCACGGCGGCCAGGGCGGCGTCGAGTTGGGGGCCGCAGTCGCAGCGCAGCGAGCCGAACACGTCGCCGGTGAGGCACTCGGAGTGCACCCGTACCAGCACGTCCTCGCCGTCGTCCGCGGCGCCGTTCAACTCAGCGACGTCCCCGCGGACCAGCGCGATGTGTTCGATGCCGTCGAGGAGCGAGTCGTAGCCGTACGCGACGAACTCGCCGTGCGGGGTG
Organism: Pseudonocardia charpentierae; assembly: GCF_031845345.1. NCBI lineage: Bacteria > Bacillati > Actinomycetota > Actinomycetes > Pseudonocardiales > Pseudonocardiaceae > Pseudonocardia > Pseudonocardia charpentierae. The sequence goes on from NZ_JAVREJ010000021.1 coordinate 11,878, forward strand.
GGGATCCGGGCCTGGGCGACGCGCACCACGTGCTTCTCGTGGTGGCGCCGGTAGGCGATCAGCTGCGCGATGCTGATCAGGGTCAGCTGGTGGTCCTCGGCGAACACCCGCAGCTCGTCGCCGCGGGCCATGTCGCCCTCCTCCTTCTGGGAGACGATCTCGCACAGCGCCCCGACCGGAGCGAGTCCGGCCAGCCGGGCGAGGTCGACGGCGGCTTCGGTATGTCCCGGACGCCGCAGAACGCCGCCCTCGCGGGCCCGCAGGGGCAGCACGTGCCCCGGCCGGACCAGGTCGCCGGCCACTGCGGTGGGATCCGCCAGCAGCGCGATGGTCCGGGCCCGGTCCGCGGCCGAGATACCGGTCGAGATCCCCACCTTCGCGTCGACGGTCACCGTGAAGGCGGTGCGGAAGCTGTCGAGGTTGGTGTGGTGCATCGGCGGGAGGTCCAGCCGGTCGCAGTCGGCCTCGGTGAGCCCCACGCAGATGTAGCCCGACGTGTAGCGGACCATGAACGACACCAGCTCCGGGGTCGCCTTCTCCGCCGCGAAGATCAGGTCGCCCTCGTTCTCGCGGTCCGCGTCGTCGACCACCACCACGGGCCGCCCCGCGGCGAGATCCGCGAGCGCGCGCTCGATCGTGCCGAAGCCGGCGTCCATGCCGACGTCCATGCCGACGTCCATGCCGACGTCCATGCCGACGTCCGCCGCCGGGACACCGGCCACGGCCAGGCCTCCGGCCGGCGCATCCGCCTCCGGGGCTGCCACCTCACTACTCACGATCCCACCGCCTGCTGCTCCGCCGCGTCGTCGCCCGACGACACGGGCCCTGCTCCCCGGTGTGCTGCGCCCTGGTTGGATGCGCGGGCACCGGGGACGTACCCGACCGTGAGCCGCTCGACGTACTTCGCGACCACGTCCACCTCGAGGTTGACGGTATCCCCCACGGCGCGGGAACCGAGTGTGGTGTGCGCCAGCGTGGTGGGGATCAGCGCCACCCGGAACGTCGCGCCGTCCGTGCCCGCGACCGTCAGCGACACCCCGTCGACCGTGATCGACCCCTTCTCCACCACGTATCGCGCGAGGTCGGCGGGCAGGCTGAAGTGCAGCTCCTCGCTGCGAGTGCCGGGATCGCGACGCAGCAGCGTCGCGACACCGTCGACATGGCCCTGCACGATGTGGCCGCCGAGACGGTCGCCCACCGCCATGGCGCGTTCCAGGTTCACGTGGGTGCCGACCCCCACTCCGGCGAGGCTCGTCCGCGCCAGGGTCTCGGGCACCAGCTCGACGCGGAACGCGCCGCCGTCACCGGTGCCGTCACCGGTGCCGTCACCGGCGCCGGGCGCCTCCAGCGCCGTGACGGTCAGGCACACCCCGCTCACGGCGATGGAATCACCGTGGCGCGCGTCCGACGACACCGTCGGCCCGCGGACCGTGAGCTCCAGCACGTCGTCGGTGCGGCGCGCGGCCACCACCTCGCCGATCTCCTCCACGATGCCGGTGAACACCTACACCGCCCCTTTCCGCAGCGTCTGCCCGTCGGACTCCGACCGGGCAACCGAGGCCCGTGCCGGTTCGGCCCCGTCGACGGCGCCGTCGGGTCGTCCGTCCACGACGACGTCGACACCGACCCGGCGCACCTCGTCCACCTGCAACCGCCTGATGTCGGCGATCGTTCCCACGCCTGCGTCGGCGAGCGCCGCAGGCCCGGCGCCGAGCAGCGCCGGGGCGAGGTACGCGAGCACCCGGTCCACGCGACCGGCGGCGAGGAACGCCCCGGCCAGCCGTGGGCCGCCTTCCAGCAGCACGTCCACTACGCCGCGGGCGTGCAGGGCGGCCAGCACCGTGTCGGGGTCGTGCGTGCGCAGGTGCAGCACGTCCGGGGCGTCCAGTGCGAACCCGTGCGGGACGTCCCGGTGCCCCACCACCACCCGGAGCGGGCTGTGTTCGCGCAGCGAGCCGTCGGCACGGCGGGCCGTCAGTGCGGGGTCGTCGGCGAGCACGGTGCCGGTGCCCACCATGATCGCGTCGGCGGCGGCGCGCAGCCTGTGCACCTCGGCCCGGGCGTCCGCGCCGGTGATCCAGCGGCTGGTGCCGTCCGCTGCGGCACTGCGCCCGTCCAGGGTGGCCGCGAGCTTCCAGGTGACGTGGGGCCTGCCGGTCCGCACAGTGTGCAGCCAGGCCCGCAGCGGGCCGCGCGCGACCTCCTCGCCGAGCGTCCCCTCCTTCACGGCGACGCCGGCGGCGCGCAGCACCGCGGCCCCGCCGCCGGCGGTCGGGTGCGGGTCGCGCACCGCGAAGACGACCGTCGCGATGCCGGCGGCCGCCAACGCCTCGGTGCAGGGCGGTGTGCGGCCGTGGTGCGCGCAGGGCTCGAGGGTCACCACCGCGGTGCCGCCGCGAGCGCGCGGCCCGGCCTCCTGCAGCGCAGTGACCTCGGCGTGCGGGCCACCGGGCGGTGCCGTGGCACCGATGCCCACCACGGCGCCGGCGGTGTCGAGCACCACCGCGCCCACGGGGGGGTTCGGGCTGGTGGTCCCGAGCACCGCGGCCGAGGCGTCGAGTGCCCGGCGCATCGCGTCGACGACGGCGGGGTCGACGGGGGTGTCGACGGGGTCGGCGGGGGTGCCGGCGGGTTCGTGCGGAACGACGCCGGGGAGCGGCCGGGTCATGCGGTCACGAACCCTCGGTCGTGGGACGAGGGGCCGCCGCGGCGACGCGGCCGCTCACTCGGTCCACCGGTGCGGCGTGACGGCGCGCACCCGGTCGCGCAGCAGCGCGACGGCGCGGGCCGGGTCGTCGGCCCCGTACACCGCGGAGCCGGCGACGAAGCAGTCGACGCCGGCCTCGGCGGCGGCCTCGATGGTCTCGGCGTTGATCCCGCCGTCGATCTCGACCAGCAGACGCAGGTGCCCGGTGTCGACCAGGCGCCGCGCAGAGCGGACCTTGTCGAGCACGTCGGAGATGAAGCTCTGGCCGCCGAACCCGGGCTCGACGCTCATCACCAGCAGGGTGTCGAAATGGCGCAACGTCTCGACGTACGGCTCCAGCGGGGTCCCCGGCTTGAGCGAGAGCCCCGCCAGAGCGCCCGCCGCGCGGAGGTTCTTCGCCAGCGCCACGGGGTCGGCAGCCGCCTCCACGTGCACCGTCACGTTGTGCGCCCCGGCCTCGGCGTACCCGATGGCCCACCGGTCCGGATCGTCGATCATCAGGTGGCAGTCGATCGGCACCTCGGTGGCCGCCAGCAGCGCCTCGACCACCGGCAGACCGAGCGTCAGATTCGGCACGAAGTGGGCGTCCATCACGTCGACGTGCAGCCAGTCGGCACCCGCCCCTCCGGCGCCGGCGACGGCCGCGGCCTCGTCGGCCAGCCGCGCGAAGTCGGCCGACAGGATGCTCGGGGCGATCATCGGGTGCACGCCGCGAGGGTACGCCGCGCCGGTGCCGCCGTCCGGCGCGCCGGGTGCGGCGCGACGGTGGCGCTCAGCGCGTCCGGCGCAGCAGTGTCAGGAACATCGCGTCCGTTCCGTGCCGGTGCGGCCACAGCTGCACCGAGGGCCCGGGGCCGAGATCCGGCACGTCCGGCAGGTACGGCCGCGCGTCGATCTGCTCGACGGTGATGCCCTCGCCGCCGGCCGCCTGCTTGCCGCGGCTGCCGGTCGCGGCCGCGACGACGCCCACGGTCTCCGCGAGGTGCGGCGAGCACGTGACGTACGCGACCACGCCGCCCGGGCGCACGTGCCGCAGTGCCGCGGCGAGCAGCTCCCGCTGCAGCCGCGTCAGCTCCGCCACGTCCTCCGGACGGCGCCGCCAGCGCGCCTCGGGGCGTCGGCGCAGCGCCCCCAGACCGGTGCACGGCGCGTCGACCAGCACACGGTCGAAGGCGGCGTCCGGCAACGGCGCCGTCCGGCCGTCCGCGACGTGCACGGTGACCGGCAGCCCGTCGACGGCCCGCCGCACCAGCTCGGCACGGTGCTCCGCGGACTCGACGGCGTCCAGGGTCCCGCCCTCGAGGGCGAGGAGCCCGCCCAGGAGCACGGACTTGCCGCCGGGCCCCGCGCACAGGTCGAGCCACCGGTGCCCGTCGCCGTCGACCGGCGCGCGGGTCAGGGCCAGTGCCACGAGCTGGCTGCCCTCGTCCTGCACCACCGCGAGGCCCTCGCGCACGGCGTCGAGGTCCCCGACGTCGCCGCCGCCGGGTTCCAGGTGCACGCCGTAGGGCGAGTACGGCGCCTGCTCGCCCCCGGTGACCAGCGCCAGCTCCTCCGCGGTGATCTCTCCGGGCCGGGCGAGCAGGTGCACGACAGGCCTGGCGTCGTCGGCGGCCAGCGCCGCGTCGAGCTCGTCGTCGACCCGCGCACCGAGCGCGTCCGCGAACGCCTGCGCGATCCATCGCGGATGCGAGTGGGCGAGCGCCGCGTGGCCGACCGGGTCTTCCTTCGGGTCCGGCGCGAGCTGCTCGACCCAGGCCTCCTCCGTCTGCTCACCGATCTTGCGCAGCACGGCGTTGACGAACCCCGCGGAGCGGGAGCCCGCGTCGACCCGGACGAGCTCGACGGTGGTGTCGACCGCCGCGTGCGGCGGGACCCGGGTCCGCAGGAGCTGGTAGGCGCCCAGGCGCAGGGCGTCGAGCAGCGGAGGCTCGATGCGGTGCAGCGGGCGCTCGGTGCACGCGTCGATCACGGCGTCGAGCAGGCCCCGGGCGCGCAGCGTCCCGTAGCCGAGCTCGGTGGCCAGCCCGGCGTCGCGGTCGCGCAGCCCGTGCCGGCGCAGGATCGCGGGCAGGGCGAGGTTGGCGTAGGCGTTGCGCACCCGGACGGCCGTGAGCAGCTCGAGCGCGGCCATCCTGGCCGGGTCGAGCTCGGGCGGACGGGACGGGCCCTGACGACCCCGGGGCGGCCCGGCACCGCGCGGTCCGGCCGGCCTGCCCTTCCGCTGCGGGCGCCCGGAGCGGCGTGGGGCGGTCATCGGAGCACCTCGCCCGCCGTGATGCGGACCCCGCGCGCCCAGTCCGGCGCCGGCATCGGACGACGGCCGACGGGGCGGACCTCGCCGAGCACCACCGGCGCGGCCACCGTGCCGACCAGCACCCGCCGCTTCTCGACGTGCAGCTCACCGGGCTTGAGCTCGGGGGCGTCGGCGGGGTCGACCGGCCGCACCGGGCCGAGTCCCAGCCGCTCGCCGCGGAAGGTCGTCCACGCCCCGGGGTCGGGGGTGACGGAGCGGACCAGCCGGTCGACGGCCGCCGTGGGCGCCGCCCACTCGACCCGCGCGTCCGACGCGGTCACCTTCGGCGCGTGCGAGACGCCCTCGACCGGCTGCGGGCGGGGCACCACCGTGCCGTCCGCGATGCCGTCGACCGTCGCCGCCAGCAGCGCGGCGCCGGAGACGGACAGGCGCCCCAGCAGGTCGCCTGCGGTGTCGGTGGGCGCCACGGCCTCGGTCACCACGCCGTACACCGGCCCGGTGTCGAGTCCCTCCTCCAACCGGAAGGTGGTGGCGCCGGTGATCTCGTCGCCGTGCCGGACGGCCGCCTGCACGGGCGCCGCACCCCGCCAGGCGGGCAGCAGCGAGAAGTGCAGGTTGACCCAGCCGGACCGGGGCACGTCCAGCGCGGCGCGCGGCACCAGCGCGCCGTAGGCGACGATCGCGCAGCAGTCGGGGGCCAGCGCCCGCAGCGTGTCGAGGAACTCCGGCTCGACGAGCCGCCGCGGCGTCAGCACGGGGATCCCGGCCTCGTGGGCCAGTGCGCCGACGGGCGACCGGGCCACCCGCCTCCCCCGTCCGGCGGGGGCGTCCGGCCGGGTCAGCACCGCCACGACCTCGTGCCGGGAGTCGAGGAGCGCCTGCAGCGACGGCAGTGCGGGCTCCGGCGTGCCGGCGAACAGCAGGCGCAGGCCGCTGGCGGGTTCGTCCACCACCGTCATCGCACCTTCCCGAACAGCGGGTGCGGGCTGACCTTCACCACGGGCGGTGCACCGAACCACTCGGCCGAGCGGATCTCGGCCATCGCCTGCTTGCGCGTCTCCGCGTCCAGGCGGTCGACGAACAGCACGCCGTCCAGGTGGTCGACCTCGTGCTGGATGCAGCGCGCGAGAATCTCGCTGCCCTCGATCGTGACCGGCTCGCCGTACATGTCGCACCCGTGGGCCACCACGTGCAGGTGCCTGCGGCAGTCCCACGCGAGGCCCGGTATCGAGAGACATCCCTCCGGACCGAACTGCTCCTCGTCGCCGACCGCCTCCCACGTCGGGTTGACCAGGTGCCCCGTGAAGCCGTCGCAGTCGTAGGTGAACACCCGCAGGCCCACACCCAGCTGCGGCGCGGCGAGCCCGGCACCGCCCTCATCGTGCATCGTGTCGGTCAGGTCGGCGACCAGCCGGCGCAGCTCGGCGTCGAACGTGGTCACCTCCGCAGCCGAGGTGCGCAGCACCGGATCGCCGAAGAGCCGGACGGGCTGGACGGGCACGGATCTCCTTCGACACGAGCGGGCCGGTGCGCCGGTCGGGCGCCTCGGTCGATGCCGTCGCGGCCGGCGCGGGGCGGCCAGCAACGGATCGACGCGGCACCTCGACGCCGTCAGGTGCGACGCGGCAGGGACGCTCCCGATTCTGCCACGTCGGGCCGACGGCACCGGTCCGCGGCGCCCGTCAGCCCACCTCGGGCGGATCCAGCCGCACCCGTACCGCGTCGGACGCCTTGCGGGCCGAGCGCTGCGCGGCGACGGCGGCGAGCGCGGCGGCCAGTGCGCGACCTTCCGCGCGGGGTACGCGCAACAGCGCGCGTTCCCGGGGCGGCGCGGCCGGGTCGGCTCCCGGCTCGGGATCCAGCTCGACCGGCCCGAGGACCTCGGTCCCCGGCGGGCCCAGCCCGGACACCGCACGCGGATCGAGCAGGGTGTCCGAGCCGAGCAGGGCGTCCGGGCCCAGCAGGGCCTCGACGACCTCGGCGACGGCCGGGGCCGCGCCCTCGACGGACGCCATCCGCACCGCGGGCGGGAACCCGACCTCGGTCCGCGCGGCCAGCTCGGTGGCGGCATGCCACGCCGGGTCCCACCGCACCAGCGCCTGCACCGGCGGCAGCGCCGCGTCCGCGACCACGACCACCCGGCCCAGCCGTCCCCCGTCGGACGCAGGCACCACGAGCGCCGCCGCGGCCATCCAGCGTCGCAGGGTCTCCTCGGCGACCCGCAGGTCGGGCCGCGAGAGCATCGCCCAACCGTCGAGGAGCAGCGCCGCGCCGTACCCGTCCTCGGCGGGCGGCTCCGCCCCGGGCGTGGCCACCACGAGGTCGGGCCGTCCGGGCACCCGGTCCAGCACCGGCGCACTGCCGCCCGACGTCCGGACCGTCGCCCCGGGGAAGGCGCGTCCCAGCTCCTCGGCCGTCCGCCCGGCCCCCACCACGCCGGCGCGAAGCCGCCGCGACGCGCAGGCCGGGCAGCGGAACGCCGGCTCCGCACGGCCGCACCAGCGGCACTGCGGCAGCCCCGCACCGGGGGCTCCGCCTCCCCCGTCCGCGGACGTCCGTGCCCCGCCCGGCAGCGCGAGTGGCCCCGCGCAGTGTCGGCAGCGGGCGGTCTCCCGGCACTGCGCACACGCCAGCCACGGCAGGTACCCGGCCCGCGGAACCTGGACCAGCACTGGTCTGCCCGCGGCCAGCGCCGTCCGGGCCGCCTCGAACGCCACGACCGGCAGCCGGCTCGCGGCCTGGTCGGGATCACGCGCGAGCTGGTTCCCGGTCTCGTTCATCGCCGTGACCCGCGGCGCCGCGGCCCGGACGGTCGCCCGGTCGGCCACGACCTCCTGCGCCCAGCCCGAAGCGACCAGCACCTGCGCCTCGGCCGTCCGGGCGAACCCGCCGACGAGCAGTGCCGCGCCGGCCGCGTGCGCCCGCAGCACCAGCACGTCCCGGACGTGGGGGTAGGGCGCGCGGGGCTCCGCGTGCAGGTCGTCGCCGTCGTCCCACACCGCCACCAGCCCGAGCCGCTCCACGGGGGCGAAGACGGCCGATCGGGTCCCCACCACCACCCGCGCCGCACCGCGGCGCACCGCCAGCCAGCGCCGGTACCGCTCGGCGGGGCCCAGCTCGGCGGTCAGCGCCACCACGGCCTGCTCCCCCAGCTGCGCCACGCACGCCGCGTGCAGCGCGGCGACGTCGCGCTGGTCCGGCACCACGAGCAGCGCACCCCGGCCGGCTCCGGCCGTGGCTGCGGCGGCCTCGGCGAGCCGGTCCGCCCACGACTCCCCGGGCAACGGCTGCCAGACCGCGTGCGCCGCCCGGCCTCCCCGGAGCGCGTCGAGCAGCGCAGGGCCGCGGGGGTACCGGGACCACGCCGCGGCCCCGTCCCCCACCGTCCCTTCCCCCACCGCGGCGGTGCCCGTGCCGTCGGGCAGGACCTGCGGCTGGGCCTCCACCCGCGCGTGCCGGGGCGGCACCGCGAGACGCAGCACGTCCGCCAGCACGCCCGCGTACCGGTCCGCCACCGCCCGGCACAGGGCCGCGACGTCGGCGGTCAGGACCGGCTCCGGCGAGACCACCTTGTCCACCCACGCCAGGCGCCCGGCGTGGTCGCTGTCGGCGACCCGCTCGAGCAGGAACCCGTCGACCAGCCGCCCGGCGAACCGGACCCGCACCCGCACCCCGGGTGCCGCCGCGTCGTCGAGGTGGGCGGGCACGCGGTAGTCGAACGGCCGGTCCAGGTGGGCGAGCGCGACGTCCACGGCGATCCGGGCGACGGGCAGGGTCGCCGCGGGGCGCCACTCCCCCCGCGTCCGGGTCGCTCGCGTCACCGCTCCTCCTCCGCGGGCCGGCGCGCAGGGCCGGGCCCGGCAGCATCCTGCCCCGCGGGCCCGGCCCGTCGGCGATCACCCGCCACTTCGCGCGCCGCGTCCGGCCGGTACCGGCGTTCCGACGCGCGCGGAGCCCGGGAGACCGCGCGAGGTACTGGGAGCGGCTAGGCCAGGTTCACCTGGTCGTGGCGGGCGTAGAACGCGACCCGCTCCTCGGGGGTGAGCTCCACACCCTTCTCGCGCATCTGCGCCAGCTCGGTGAAGAACCGCTCACGGGCGATCCCGGGGGCGAACAGGATGAGGAACGACGTGGGCACATCGGCGTCGTTGCGGAAGCCGTGCACACCGTTCTCCGCGACGTGCACGAAGTCGCCCGGGCCGAACGTCGTCCACGAGTCGTCAGCGAAGATCGTCAACTCGCCGCTGAGCACGTAGAACGACTCGGAGAACGTGCGATGGACATGCGGCCCGGGCCCCGGCGAGCGCGGACCCATCGCGTACTCGAACAGCCCGTACCGCCCGGCCGTCACCGATCCCGGCGCGACGAACCGCAGCGTCGGCGGGCCCGGCAGGTCAGGCGGGTCCGCCGCGCGCGAGACGGTGACGCCTCCGCGCGACGGGCCGCCGGTGGTGAAGCCTCCGGTGGTGAAACTCACAGCGCTGTCAGGCGTTCGCGGCTGACCGCAGGGCCTCGGCGCGGTCCGTGCGCTCCCACGGCAGGTCGAGGTCCGTGCGGCCGAAGTGGCCGTACGCCGCGGTCGGCGCGTAGATCGGGCGCAGCAGGTCCAGGTCCCGGATGATCGCGGCCGGCCGCAGGTCGAACACCTCGGTGATCGCGCTCTGGATCCGCAGCGGGTCGACCCGCTCGGTGCCGAACGTCTCCACGAACAGCCCCACCGGCGCGGCCTTGCCGATGGCGTAGGCCACCTGGACCTCGATCCGGTCGGCCAGCCCGGCCGCCACCGCGTTCTTCGCCACCCAGCGCATCGCGTACGCGGCCGACCTGTCCACCTTCGACGGGTCCTTGCCCGAGAACGCGCCGCCGCCGTGTCGGGCGAAGCCGCCGTAGGTGTCGACGATGATCTTGCGGCCGGTCAGGCCCGCGTCGCCCATCGGGCCGCCGACGACGAACCGGCCGGTCGGGTTGACCAGCAGCCGCACGTCCGTGCAGTCGAGTGCGAGCTCGGCGATCTCCGGCATCACGACGTGCTCGCGGATGTCCGGCGCGAGCATCGCGTCGAGGTCGATGTCCGCCGCGTGCTGCGTGGAGACCACCACGGTGTCCAGGCGCACGGCCTTGTCGCCGTCGTACTCGATCGTGACCTGCGTCTTGCCGTCCGGGCGCAGGTAGGGCAGCACGCCCCGCTTGCGCGCCTCGGTCAGCCGGCGGGCCAGCCGGTGGGCGAGCGCGATCGGCAGCGGGAGCAGCTCGGGGGTGTCCGTGTTGGCGTAGCCGAACATCAGGCCCTGGTCACCGGCACCCTGCCGGTCGATCTCGTCGTCCGCGCTCTCCACGCGGGCCTCGTAGGCGGTGTCGACGCCCTGCGCGATGTCGGCCGACTGCGCGCCGATCGCGACGTTCACACCGCACGAGGCGCCGTCGAAACCCTTGGCCGACGAGTCGTACCCGATCTCCAGGATCCGGTCGCGCACGAGCCCCGGGATGTCGACGTAACCACTCGTGGTCACCTCGCCGGCGACGTGCACCTGACCGGTGGTCACCATGGTCTCGACCGCCACCCGGCTCCGCCGGTCCTGCTCGAGCAGCGCGTCGAGGATGCTGTCGCTGATCGCGTCGCACATCTTGTCCGGATGACCCTCGGTCACCGACTCGCTGGTGAACAACCGCCGACCTGCATTCGCCACGCCGTGCTCCGTCCTCATCTGCGCTGAACCGCACCGGAGCGTAATCCGCACCCGGCCACGGACCCCACGCCGTCGTCGAGTGTGCCGTCCGGTTCTCGTCCCCGGTGTCCTCAAGGTTACGGGTGTCCGGCCGTTGCTCACCCACCGCAGCGTCCGGCGACGTTCGTCACCACTTCCGGTGATCCACGACCGAGGTGGCGAATCGGTAACGGACACGCTCGTTGGGCTGCGCGGGGTGCCGAACGGCATTCCGTCCGATTTCCGCAGAGGACGAGCACATGAACCTGAGCACCCGTTCCACCCGCACGGTCGCGGCCGTCGGTGCCGTCGTGGCCGCCGGCACGGCGACCTTCATGGCGGTCGCCGCGGGCACCGCGTCCGCCGACGAGCCCGGCCACTGCCTGCAAAACGTCAACGTCCGCGAGGAGGCCGACGTCAACTCGCGGATCGTCGCGATGTGCGAGGCCGGCACCCAGGTCACGATCGGGCCGGAGAAGGAGGGCTGGGCGTACCTCGAGAACCTCCGCGGCTGGGCGTCGCGCGACTTCATCAAGGCCGACCAGGCCCCGGCGCCCGCGACACCCGCCGCGGACCGGAGCGGTGAGGCGGCGGCCGACTCGTCGGACGACAGCTCCTCGGCGAGCGAGTCCGCGAGCAGCTCGTCGAGCGAGCGGGCCCCCAGCGACGAGACCGCGGGCGACCGGGGCTCGAGCGAGGGCAACTCGCGCGAGCGGGCCGACTCCGGCAGTGAGTCGGAGCGCCCGGGATCGGCGCGCGTCGGGGGCCAGGACGTGGCCGGTCTGCTCCGCTGACCCGGGCGGTTCAGCCGGTACGCAGTCGTGCGGCGACGGCGTCCCACACCCGGGACGCCAGCAGACCCTTCGAGCCCGACGGCAGCTCCACCTCGCTGCCGTCGGCCCCGAGCAGCCAGCCCGCGTTGTCCGGCACCTCGAACGCGCGGCCGTCGCCGACCGCGTTGACCACCAGGAGGTCCGCACCCTTGCGGGCGAGCTTGGCCCGGCCGTGGTGCAGGACGTCGCCGGTGTCGTCGCCGGTCTCGGCGGCGAACCCGACGATCACCTGGCCGGGCTCGCGGGTGCCGGTGAGCTCGACGAGGATGTCCGGGTTGCGGGTCAGGGTCAGGGGCTCCGGGTCCGCCGACCCTTTCTTGATCTTGTTGGCCGCGAAGGCCGTGGGCCGGAAGTCGGCGACCGCCGCCGCCATGACCACGGCGTCGGCGCCCTTCGCGGCCGCGAGCACCGCCTCCCGCAGCTCGCGGGCCGAGCTGGCGCGCACCACGTCCACCGCGGCCGGGTCGCCCAGGTCCGCGGTGTGCGCGGCCACGAGCGTCACCGACGCACCGCGCTGCGCCGCGACCCGGGCGAGCGCGTAGCCCTGGCGGCCCGACGAGCGGTTGCCGAGGTAGCGGACCGGATCGAGTGCCTCACGGGTGCCACCCGCGGACACCACCACCCGCCGGCCCGCGAGGTCGCGGGGCAGCGCGTCGGACCGCTCCAGCAGCAGCCGGGCGAACTCGGCGATCTCGGCGGGCTCGGGGAGGCGCCCCGGCCCGGTGTCACGGCCGGTGAGCCGGCCCGAGGCCGGCTCCATGACGACCGCGCCGCGGCGGCGCAGCAGCGACACGTTGTCGCGCGTCGCCGGGTGCTCCCACATCTCGGTGTGCATCGCGGGCACGAAGAGCACGGGGCAGCGCGCCGTCAGCAACGCCGCGGTGAGCAGGTCGTCCGCGCGCCCGTGCGCCGCGCGGGACATCAGATCCGCCGTCGCCGGGGCGACGACGACCAGGTCGGCCTCCTGGCCGAGCTTGACGTGCGGGACCGCCGGGACGTCCGCGAACACCCCGGTGTGCACGGGCAGCCCGGAAAGGGCCTCGAACGTGGCCGCACCGACGAACTGCAACGCGGACGCGGTGGGCAGCACCCGGACCGAGTGCCCGCTCTCGGTCAGCCGCCGGAGCAGCTCGCACGCCTTGTAGGCGGCGATGCCGCCGGCGACCCCGAGCAGAACACGGGGCCGCGTCCCGTCCACCTCGCCCCGTCCGGGCCGACGCGCCCGCGCGCTACTCGGCGCCCTCGGTGTGCTCGAGGAGGCCGGCCTGGATCTCGCGCATGGCGATGGACAGCGGCTTCTCGCGCGGGCCCGGCTCGACGAGCGGGCCGACGTACTCGAGCAGGCCCTCGCCGAGCTGCGAGTAGTAGTCGTTGATCTGCCGGGCTCGCTTGGCGGCGTAGATCACCAGCGCGTACTTCGACGAGACCTGGTCGAGCAGGTCGTCGATCGGCGGGTTGGTGATGCCCTCGGGAAGCGCGCCCGTGGGGGCGCTGGTCAGCGGCATGCTCACTCAGGAACTCCTGTGATCGGGGGTGCACCGGCCGGAACGGCGGCGCTGTTCCGGGGAGCAGCGGCACCGGAGCCGGGACCGACCATCAACTCTACCAACGTGGCGACGACTGCCTGCAGGTCGTCGTTCACCACCACCACGTCGAACTCGTGGCAGGAGGCGATCTCCTCCTGGGCGGTGTCGATGCGGCGGGCGAGCTGGGCGTCGGTCTCGGTACCGCGGCCCCGCAGGCGCCGGACGAGCTCGTCGAACGACGGCGGTGCGAGGAAGACGGTGATCGACTCCGGCATCGCCGCCTTGACCGCACGCGCACCCTGCAGATCGACCTCCACGAGCACCGGCCGCCCCGCGTCCAGCGCCTGCTCGACGGGCGCCCGCGGCGTGCCCGACCGCTGCAGCCCGCCGTGGATCTCGGCCCACTCGAGCAGCTCGCCGCGGGCGATCAGCTCGTCGAAGCCGGCCGGACCGACGAACCGGTAGTCGCGTCCGTCGACCTCGCCGGCCCGGGGGTCGCGGGTGGTCGCCGACACGCTGAAGTACAGCGTGGGCAGCGCGGTCCGCAGGCCTGCCACCACGCTGCTCTTGCCGACGCCGGAGGGGCCGGCAAGGACGATCAGCCGGCCCCTCCGGGGGTCGTGCGACGTGGACGTCACGCCCGCAGCTCGGTGACGAACCGAGTCACGACTCGAAGTCGGCGAGCAGCGCCTTGCGCTGCCGGTCGCCCAGGCCCCGGAGCCGGCGGCTCGGGGCGATTTCCAGTCGCTCCATGATCTGCGCGGCGCGGACCTTGCCGACACCGGGCATGGCCTCGAGCAGTGCCGAGACCTTCATCTTGCCGAGGACCTCGTCGCTGTCGGACTGCGTGAGGACCTCCTCGATGGTGGTGCCGCCACGCTTGAGGCGGTCCTTCAGCTCGGCCCGGGTCCGACGCGCCGCGGCCGCCTTCTCCAACGCGGCAGCGCGCTGTTCCTCGGTCAGCTGGGGAAGGGCCACGGTCTCCTCCGTCGTTCTGTCCGTACGACTTGCGCGGCACCGGGTGGGTCCGGGGCCACATTCCGCCCCCCGCGGGGCCTGCCCGTCGGGTGCATCCGAACGTACTCACGCACGATCGATATGGGAAAACGGGGGTCCACCTGGTGGTTCTCCGTAGCGCTCACCCGGACGGGCGATAAGGGCGCCTACCCCGCCGTGCGGTTGTCACCCACCGCTCGGCGCACGCTTGTATCTCGACTTTCGCCACTCTCCGTATCGAGGCGACCGCTCGACGTGGCCATTACGGAGGGGTGTCGGCCGGAAGACGGCCGTCCGCGGCACCGGACCGGTCAGCGCAGGATGCAGGCGCCTTGCCCCGGTCGCCGCTGTCAGCGCAGCGCGCGCAGGGTGGCGGGGGTCAGGTCCTCTTTGTTGAGGTACGTCGTCGCCCCGCAGGTGGTGGCGTCGGGCGGCAGGTCCGCCGTCGCGTAGGTGGAGAGCAGCACGACCCTCGTGCCGGGGTGCGACGCCATGATCCGGCGCGTGGCCTCGATGCCGCTGATCCCCGGCAGGTTGATGTCCATCAGCACGACCGCCGGCCGTACGCGCTCTGCCGCGGCCACCGCGTCCTCACCCGTCTCGGCCTCCGCCGCCACCCGCCAGCCACCGACCAGGTTCACGACCGTCCGGGCGACCGACCGGAAGGGGCGCTGGTCGTCGACGATCAGCACGTCCACCGGTTCCTCCGTCACGTCACCCAGAGTGCGTCAGGGTCCGGCGCACCAGCCATGGTGGTAGTACCCCCTCGGCGCAACACATACGTGACACCCGACACCCTGCCCACCGGGTGCTCAGTGGGCCGTGGCCTGGGCGGCGGCGAGCTCGTCGCGCAGCACGGCCGCGGCCGCGCGGACCGCCGACGAGGTGGGCCCTGCAGCGAGCACGGAACGTGACGCCGTGGGCAGCAGCACGCCGCGCACGGCGGCGAAACGGACCGCGAGGTCGGCGGGTGTCGCACCCTGGGCACCGAGCCCGGGTGCCAGCACCGCTCCCGAGAGCGCCGAGAGGTCCAGGCCGTGTTCCGCGGTCGCCCCGACCACGACGCCGACCGGCCCCAGTGCCGGGATGCCCGGACCGCAGCCGTCGCCGATGGCGATCGACCCCGACTCGGCCTGTTCCCGCGCAGCACCGGCGGCGAGGGCGTCGCGGTTGGCGGCGGCCGCCGCGTCCACGATCGCCTGCGCCACGGAGCGGCCCGCCCGCTCGGCGAGCTGGACCTCCGCGCCCTCCGCGTTGGATGTCCGGGCCAGCACGAACACGCCGCGGCCGGCGTCCTCCGCCGTCCGGATCGCCGACGCGAGCGCGCCGAACCCCAGGTAGGGCGAGAGGGTGACGGCGTCGGCGCCCAGCGGCGCACCGACCGCCAGGTAGGCGTCGGCGTAGCCGTCCATCGTCGAGCCGATGTCGCCCCGCTTGACGTCGAGCAGCGACAGCGTCGCCGGCACTCCGGGCGGGGCCTGGGCGGCGAGCCCGGCAAGCACCTTCTCCAGCACCGCGATGCCGCGAGACCCGTGCCGTTCGAAGAACGCCGACTGCGGCTTGACCACGGCGACGTGCCCCGCGAGGGCGTCAACGCAGGTGAGCGCGAACCGCTCGAGCCCGCGGGCGTCGTCGGCGAGCCCCCACTCGGCGAGCAGGCCCGGATGTGGGTCGATCCCGACGCACAGGGGCCCGTGGGCGGCGACCGCCGTGGCGAGCCGTTCCCCGAACGCCGCGGCGGGCCGCGCATGCTGCGCGGTCACGAGCGGGCCTTCCGCAGCGCGGCGTGCATGTCCTGCAGCGACCGCACCCCGATCCCGTCGCCGCGCACCGCCTCGATGCCCTGCACCGCCGCCGCGGCGGCCTGGACCGTCGTGATGCACGGGATCCCGCGCGCCACCGCCGCCGAGCGGATCTCGTAGCCGTCGACGCGCGGCCCGGAGTTCCCGTACGGCGTGTTGACGATCATGTCGATCCGGCCGTCCATGATCAGGTCGATCACCGTCTCGTCGCCGGGCGCGCCCTCGAAGTGCTTGCGCACCAGGGTCGTCGCGATGCCGTGGCGCCGCAGGACCTCCGCCGTCCCACCCGTCGCCAGCACCTCGAAGCCCAGGTCGGCCAAACGGCGCACCGGGAAGATCATGGCGCGCTTGTCGCGGTCCGCGACCGAGACGAACACCCGCCCGGAGGTGGGCAGCGATCCGTACGACGCCGCCTGCGACTTCGCGAACGCCGGCCCGAACGAGGCGTCGATGCCCATGACCTCGCCGGTCGACTTCATCTCCGGGCCCAGCAGCGGATCGACGCCCTGCCCGGCGGGCGTGCGGAACCGGTTGAACGGCAGCACCGCCTCCTTGACGGCGATCGGCGCGTCCACGGGCTGCTCGCCGCCGTCGCCGTCGGCGGGCAGGAGCCCCTCGGCCCGCAGGTCCGCGATCGACGAACCGAGCATGATCCGGGCCGCCGCCTTGGCGAGCGGCACCGCCGTCGCCTTCGACACGAACGGCACGGTGCGCGACGCGCGCGGGTTGGCCTCCAGCACGTAGACCGTCTCGCCGTGCAGCGCGTACTGCACGTTGAGCAGCCCGCGCACCCCGACCCCGTGCGCGATCGCCTCCGTGGACCGCCGCACCTGCTCCAGCACCGAGCGGCCGAGCGTGACCGGCGGAAGAGTGCAGCACGAGTCGCCGGAGTGCACCCCGGCCTCCTCGATGTGCTCCATCACGCCGCCGATGAACACCTCGCGGCCGTCGCAGAGCGCGTCGACGTCGATCTCGACGGCGTCGTCGAGGAACCGGTCGACGAGCACGGGCCGCTCGGGGCTGATGGCCGTGGCCCGCGCGATGTAGCCGGCGAGCGTGGCGTCGTCGTAGACGATCTCCATGCCGCGCCCGCCGAGCACGTACGACGGCCGCACCAGCACCGGGTAGCCGATCCGGCCGGCGATCGCCTTCGCGTCGTCGAACGACGTCGCGGTGCCGAACGCCGGCGCCGGCAGGCCCGCCTTCCGCAGCACCTCACCGAACGCCCCGCGGTCTTCTGCCAGGTCGATCGCCGCCGCGGACGTCCCGACCACCGGGACACCCGCCGTCGTCAGCCGCTGCGCGAGCCCCAGCGGGGTCTGCCCGCCGAGCTGCACGATCACCCCGGCGACGGTCCCGGACTCCTGCTCGGCGTGCACGACCTCGAGCACGTCCTCGAAGGTCAACGGCTCGAAGTAGAGGCGGTCCGCCGTGTCGTAGTCCGTGGAGACGGTCTCCGGGTTGCAGTTGACCATCACGGTCTCGAACCCGGCCTCGCGCAACGCCATCACCGCGTGCACGCACGAGTAGTCGAACTCGATGCCCTGCCCGATCCGGTTCGGCCCAGATCCGAGGATCAGCACCTTCGGCCGCTCGGTCTGCGGGGCGATCTCCGACTCGGCGGCGGGATCGGTCTCGTAGGCGCTGTAGTGGTAGGGCGTACGGGCGGCGAACTCGGCGGCACAGGTGTCGACAGTCTTGTAGACCGGCCTGATGCCCAGCCGGTGGCGCAGGGTGCGCACGCCGTCCTCGCCGGCGAACTCGGGACGCAGCGCCGCCAGTTGACGGTCGGAGAGGCCTGCGCGCTTGGCCCGGCGCAGCAGCGGCGCGTCGAGCACCGGCGCGTCTTCGATCTCCCGGCCCAGCTCGCCGATCCCGGCGATCTCCTCGAGGAACCACGGGTCGATGCCGGTGCGCCGCGCCAGCTCCGCGACGCCCGAGCCGTCGCGCAGCGCCCGCTCGACGGCGTAGATCCGCCCTTCGGTGGGGAACGCGGGGTCGGCGGGCTCGGCCGGGTCCGGCGAGCCCCAGAACCCGCCGCGGCCGTCTTCCATGGAGCGCAGCGCCTTGCCCAGCGCCTCGGCGAACGAGCGGCCCAGCGCCATCGCCTCGCCGACGCTCTTCATCGTGGTGGTCAGCTCGGGGTCCGCGCCGGGGAACTTCTCGAAGGCGAACCGCGGCACCTTGACCACGACGTAGTCCAGCGTCGGCTCGAAGGCCGCGGGGGTCTCTCCGGTGATGTCGTTGGTGATCTCGTCGAGGGTGTAGCCGACCGCCAGGCGCGCGGCGATCTTCGCGATCGGGAAGCCGGTGGCCTTGGACGCCAGCGCGGACGACCGCGACACGCGCGGGTTCATCTCGATCACGACCAGCCGGCCGGTCTGCGGGTTGACCGCGAACTGGATGTTGCAGCCGCCGGTGTCGACGCCCACGGCGCGCAGCACCGCGATGCCGACGTCGCGCATGTGCTGGTACTCGCGGTCGGTCAGCGTCATCGCCGGGGCGACGGTGATCGAGTCGCCCGTGTGCACTCCCATCGGGTCGAGGTTCTCGATGGAGCAGACGACGACGACGTTGTCGCGGCGGTCGCGCATCAGCTCGAGCTCGTACTCCTTCCAACCGAGCACCGACTCCTCGATGAGCACCTCGTGCACCGGCGACGCGGCGAGGCCGCCGCCGGCCAGCCGGTCCAGGTCCTCGGGCGTGTGCGCCATGCCCGAGCCCAGCCCGCCCATGGTGAACGACGGCCGGATCACCACTGGCAGGCCCAGGTCGGCGACGGCGGCGTGCACCTCGTCCATCGAGTGGCAGACGGCGCTGCGTGGCACCTCCCCGCCGACGCCGAGGACGATCTCCTTGAACTTCAGCCGGTCCTCGCCGCGCTGGATCGCGTCGATGTCCGCGCCGATCAGCTCGACGCCGTAGCGCTCCAGCACGCCGTTCTCGTGCAGCGCGACGGCGGTGTTCAGCGCGGTCTGCCCGCCCAGGGTCGCCAGCAGCGCGTCGGGGCGCTCGGCGGCGATCACCTTCTCGACGAACTCCGGGGTCACGGGCTCGACGTAGGTGGCGTCGGCGAACTCGGGGTCCGTCATGATCGTCGCCGGGTTGGAGTTGACGAGCGAGACACGCAGGCCCTCGGCGCGCAGCACGCGGCAGGCCTGGGTGCCCGAGTAGTCGAACTCCGCGGCCTGGCCGATGACGATCGGGCCGGAGCCGATCACCAGCACGTGCCGGAGGTCGTCGCGGCGGGGCATCAGCGCCCACCCTTCTGAGTCTGAGCCTTTTCGCGTCGCATGAGGTCGGTGAACCGGTCGAAGAGGTCGGCGGCGTCGTGCGGGCCCGCCGCGGCCTCCGGGTGGTACTGCACGCTGAACGCCGGGGCGTCCAGCAGCGCCAGGCCCTCCACGCAGCCGTCGTTCGGGCAGGTGTGCGTGATCTCGGCCGGGCCGAACGGGGTGTCGAACCGCTCCCCCGCGTTGCCCTCGACCGCGAACCCATGGTTCTGCGCGGTGATCGACACCTTGCCGGTGGCGTGCTCGATCACGGGGATGTTGATGCCCCGGTGGCCGTAGCGCAGCTTGTAGGTGCCCCGCCCCAGCGCACGGGCCAGGATCTGGTTGCCGAAGCAGATGCCGAAGAGCGGGATCCGGCGCTCCAGCACCTGGCCGGTCAGGGCGATGGGGACGTCCGCCGTCGCGGGGTCGCCGGGGCCGTTGGCCAGGAAGAACCCGTCCGGGGCCAGCTCCTCGATGCGCTCGATCGGCGTGTCCGCGGGCAGGACGTGGGTCTCGACGCCGCGCGCGGCGAACATGCGCGGGGTGTTGGACTTGATCCCGACGTCGAGCGCGGCCACCCGAAACCGCGTCTCGCCCTCGGCGGGGACGACGTACTCCCGAGGGGTCGTGACCGCGCCGTAGAGGTCGGCGCCCACCATCGACGGCCCGGACCGGACCCGTTCGACCAGGTCGGCGTCCGGGGCCAGCGCGTCTCCCGAGAAGAGGCCGGCCTTCATCGCCCCCCGCTCACGCAGGTGCCGGACCAGCGCGCGGGTGTCGATGCCGGCGAGGCCGACGATCCCCTGGTCGTCGAGCGCGTCGTCCAGCGACCGGCGCGACCGCCAGTTCGACGCGACCCGCGACGGGTCGCGCACGACGTAGCCCGCGACCTGGATGCGGGTGGACTCGTCGTCGTCGTCGTTCCAGCCGGTGTTGCCGATCTGCGGGGCGGTCGCCACCACGATCTGGCCGTGGTAGCTGGGATCGGTCAGGGTCTCCTGGTAGCCGGTCATGGCCGTGCAGAACACGGCTTCGCCCAGCGTCTGTCCCAGCGCCCCGTAGCGCTCGCCGCGGAACACCCGCCCGTCTTCGAGCACCAGAACCGCAGGCGCACTCATGCCACTACCTTCCCGTCCCGGGCCGCGTCCATGGGCGCCACCACTCCGTTGCGCGCCGTGATCCGGCCCCGCAGCACCGTCGCGGCCATCGTCGCCGGCAGCCGCATGCCCTCGAAGGGCGTGTTCGCGGAGCGGCTCGCGAGCGCCGCGCCGCGCACCGTCCAGATCCCGTCGGGGTCGACGAGGCAGAACGTCGCCGGCTCCCCCACCGCGATCGGGCGGCCCTGATCGGTCAGCCCGCCGAGCTCGGCCGGGCGCTCGGCCATCACGCGGGCGACCCCGCGCCAGTCCAGCAGCCCGGGCTCCACCATGGCCCGCACCACCACCGACAGCGCCGTCTGCAACCCCAGCATGCCCGGCTTCGCGGCCGCCCACTCGGTGTCCTTGTACTGCGTGGCGTGCGGCGCGTGGTCGGTGGCCACGACGTCGATCACACCTTCGGCCAGCGCGGCCCGCATCGCCGCGGTGTCGTCGCCGGTGCGCAGCGGCGGGTTGACCTTGTGCACGGGGTCGTAGCCGGTCAGCGCGGCGTCGGTGAGCAGCAGGTGGTGCGGGGTGACCTCGGCGCTGACCCGGACCCCGGCGGCCTTCGCCGCCCGCAGCACGGCGACGGTGTGCACCGACGACACGTGGCAGACGTGCAGGCGGGCCCCGGCCTCGCGGGCCAGGGCGCAGTCGCGGGCGACGATCGTCTCCTCTGCCGTGGCCGGCCACCCGGCGAGCCCGAGCTGTGCGGCGACGACACCCTCGTGCGCCTGCGCGCCCGCGGTGAGCCGGTGGTCCTCGGCGTGCTGGGCGATCACCGCGTCGAGCGACGAGGCGTACTCGAGCGCCCGGCGCATGAGCACGGGGTCGTGCACGCAGCGCCCGTCGTCGGAGAACATCCGCACCCGGGCGCGGGAGGCGGCCATCGTGCCGAGCTCGGCCATCCGCTCACCCGCGAGGCCGACCGACACGGCCCCGACCGGATGCACGTCGACGAGCCCGACCTCCTCGCCCAGGCGGTGCACGTGCTCGACGACGACCGCGGAGTCGGCGACGGGGTCCGTGTTGGGCATCGCGAAGACCGCGGTGTAGCCGCCGAGCGCCGCGGCCGCCGAGCCGGTGGCGACGGTCTCCGACTCCTCGCCGCCGGGCTCGCGCAGGTGGGTGTGCAGGTCGACGAGCCCGGGCAGCAGCACGAGCCCGTCGGCGTCGAGGGTCTCCCCCGACTCCGGTCCGGCCAGGCCCTGACCGATCTCGGCGACGACCCCGTCGCGGACGAGGAGGTCGACGGGGCCGCCCTCGCCGTACGGGCGGGCGCCGCGGATCAACAGGTCGGCGGTCATCGGGCGGCCTCGGTTCCGGGCGGTGGGTCGGGGAATTGCAGCATGGTGGCTTTGCTGCACTCGGACCGCAGCAAAGCCACCATGCTGAGCTCAGCGGGCCCGGCCACGGCGCTCACGCCGCCGCTCCTGCCAGCAGGTGGTACAGCACCGCCATGCGCACGTGCACCCCGTTCTGCACCTGCGCCAGCACCGCGCTCGACGGGGCGTCGGCCACCGCAGGCGCGATCTCCATGCCGCGCACCATCGGGCCCGGGTGCAGCACCACCGCATGCTCGGGAAGGAATGCCGCCCGGCGTTCGGAGAGCCCGTAGCGCACCGCGTACTCCCGTGACGAGGGGAAGAACGCGCCGTGCATCCGCTCGGCCTGCACCCGCAGCATCATCACCACGTCCAGCCCCGGCAGCTCCGCCTCGAGGTCCGTCCCCACCCGGCACGGCCACGCCGCCACCCCGACCGGCAGCAGCGTCGGGGGCGCGACGAGCACCACTTCGGCGCCCAGCGTCGCGAGCAGGAAGACGTTCGAGCGGGCGACCCTGCTGTGCAGCACGTCGCCGACGATCCCGATCCGGCGCCCCGCGACCCCGCCGAGCCGGTCGCGCACCGTCGCCGCGTCGAGCAGCGCCTGCGTGGGGTGCTCGTGCGTCCCGTCGCCGGCGTTCACGACGCTGGTCGCGGAGCCCGGGCCGGTCGGCCCCACGGCACCGGCCGCGGCGTCGCGGTCGGCCCAGTGCGCCATCCGGTGCGCCGCCCCGGAAGCCGGGTGGCGCACGACGATGCAGTCGGCGCCGATCGCCGCGAGCGTCGCCGCGGTGTCGCGCAGCGACTCGCCCTTGCCGACCGACGACCCGCTCGCCGCCACGTTGATCGTGTCGGCGCTCATCCACTTGCCCGCGATCTCGAAGGACACGCGGGTGCGGGTGGAGTTCTCGTAGAACATCGTGACGACCGTGCGTCCGCGCAGCGTCGGCAGCTTGCGCACCTCGCGGCCGAGCAGCGCCTGCTTGAGCCGGTCCGCGGTGTCGAGCAGGGCCGTCGCGGACGCGGCGTCGAGGTCGGTCACCGAGAGCAGATGCCTCATGCGCCGACCTCCGGCTCCGCCGCGCCGTCGGCCGGTTCGTTCGAGGCCTGACGGAGCGCGACGCCGTCGCGGCCGTCGGTCTCCGCGAACAGCACGACGATCTGCTCCCCGCGGGCCGTCGGGACGTTCTTGCCGACGTAGTCGGCGCGGATCGGCAGCTCGCGGTGACCCCGGTCGACGAGCACGGCCAGCTGCACCGCGCGGGGGCGCCCGTGCTCGCCCAGAGCGTCGAGCGCGGCGCGCACCGTCCGGCCGGAGAACAGCACGTCGTCGACCAGCACCACCAGCCGGTCGTCGACGCCGCCGTCGGGCACCGCGGTGTCGCCGAGCGGGCGGGCGGGGCCGCGGCGCAGGTCGTCGCGGTAGAGCGTGGGGTCGACCGTCCCGACCGCGGGTGCGACGCCGGTGAACTCGGCGATCGCGGCGGCGAGCCGGCGGGCGAGCACCGCTCCGCCGGTGGGGATGCCGACGATCACGAGCTCGTCGGCGTGGTCCGGGCCGAAGGCGGTCTTCTCGATGATCTGGTGCGCGATGCGCGCGACGGTGCGGGCGACGTCGGCGGCACTCAACAGCTCCCGGCCGGGAGCAGCAGCGCGCCGCGCGTCCCCGCGGCGGTCGGTCGCCACGGGACTCTCCTTCCCCGCCTCACGGGACGGGCTTAAAGGAACGGACCTGCTCTTCGAGGAACGAACCGATCCGGGCGGCACCGGGCCGCCGCGGCGACGGTATACCAGCCGCCGTCGCGTGCTCCGGGAGGGCGGAACCGGACGCCGGATGGTCGCGTACGGTACACACCGGACCGGCCCCGAACCGCCCAATACTCTCCTCCGGTAACGCCCGGAGCACCGATGTCGATCAGCCGTTCGAGTGGACTCGGCCTGTTCGGACCGCTTGAGGGGCCTCGCGGCTTGACCAGACGCGGGGTACCACCGAGGATTACTCTCCGTATCGATCGGGTGCGTCCGGGTGGCCGCGGTCTGCGGGGGGCACCACACGGCGCACCGAGGCCGGGGTCCCGCACGCCGGTCGCACGCATCATGGAGCTCTCGACGTCGGTCCCGCGGCCGACGCCAGCGAAGAAGGAGGTCGCCACATGGGCGACTACGCCAAGGCGCTCGGCAGCAAGCTGCGCGCCATCCGACAGCAACAGGGCCTGTCGCTGCACGGGGTCGAGCAGAAGTCGGGCGGCCGCTGGAAGGCGGTCGTGGTGGGCTCCTACGAGCGCGGCGACCGTGCCGTCACCGTGCAGAAGCTGGCCGAACTCGCCGACTTCTACGGCGTCCCCGTCGCCGAACTGCTTCCGGAGGGGCGCATCCCGTCGGGATCCGAGCCCGCAACGAAGATCGTCATCAACCTCGAACGCCTGCAGCAGCTGCCCGCCGACAAGGTCGGTCCGCTCGCCCGCTACGCCGCCGCGATCCAGAGCCAGCGCGGCGACTACAACGGCAAGGTCCTCTCCATTCGTGCCGAGGACCTGCGGTCGCTGGCGATCATCTACGACAAGACGCCGGGCGAGCTGACCGACCAGCTCATCGACTGGGGCGTCCTCCCGCCCGAGGCGCGTCCGATCGGCTGACGCTGTGCGCCGGGGCTCGACCCCGGCGCACCCCGCACGGGGCGTCGCACGCCCCGTGCGGACGTCAGTCGGCGGCCGGCACGGCGACGGGCTGCGCCGACGTCGCAGTCGTTGTTCGCGACCGTCGCCACGCCACCACGGCGATGACCACACCGATCGCCGCGAGGACCGCCCCGACCGCAGGCGGCGCGGCGTAGCCCAGCCCGGCGGCCAGCACCACTCCGCCCAGTGCCGCACCCAGTGCGTTCGCGATGTTGAAACCCGACTGCATCGACGCCGACGCCAGCACCGGGGCGTCCTGCGCGGCGTCGAGCACCACGGTCTGCACCACCGGCACGAGCGCCAGGCTCAGCGCGCCGACGGCGAACGCGGCCACCGGGGCGAAGACCGGCGAGTGCACGGCGGCGACGGAACCGAAGAGCACCAGCGACTGCGCCGCCAGCACGACGACGGCGGCGCGCCGGCTGTCCATCCGGTCGGCGAGGCGTCCGCCCAGGAACGTCCCGGCCGTCATACCCAGTCCCAACAGGCCCAGCATCACCGGCACCGCGGCGGGCGACCAGCCCGTCACCTCGGTGGTCATCGGCGCGATGTAGGTGGAGAACGTGAAGAGGCCTCCGCAGCCGAACACGACCATCGCGAGCGCCAGCAACACCGCGGGCCGGCGGAACACCGCCAGCTCGGCCCGCAGCCCGACGTGCGCACCCCCGCTGCCCGCGGTGCGCGGGACGGTCAGCAGCATCCCGGCCACGCACAACAGCGCGACCCCGGCGATCAGCGCGAAGGCCAATCGCCAGCCCACGACTCCGCCGAACACGGTCGCCGCGGGCACGCCGACGAGGTTCGCCACGGTGAGCCCGAGGAACAGCCACCCCACCGCCGACGCCCGGCGGGCCGGCCCGGCGAGATCGGCGGCGACGAGCGCGGCGACGCCGAAGAACGCGCCGTGCGGCAGCCCCGTGAGGAACCGGGCCGCGAGCAGGGTACCGAAGCCCGGCGCGAGCGCGGCGAGGCCGTTGCCCACCGCGAACAGCGCCATGAAGGCGAGCAGGAGCGTCCGGCGCGACAGACGTGCGCCCGCCGCGGTCAGCAGCGGAGCACCGACGACCACCCCGACGGCGTAGGCCGTCACGAGGTTGCCGGCCGTGGGCACGGAGACGGACAGGTCGGTCGCGACCTGCGGCAGCAGGCCCATGATCGCGAACTCGGTCAGGCCGATCGCGAACGCCCCGAGGGCCATGGCGAGGATCGCAAGACGCACCTCGTCCACGGTAGACCGGTCATCGAATCGAATCGACGGCCGCGCGGCGTGGGCTCGGTCGCAGTACGGATCAGCGGGTGGCGCGCAGGTGCTCGGCCCTCGCTTGTCTGCGCGCCAGCCGCGTCAGCGGGTGGCGCGCAGGTGTTCGGCCCACGCTTGTCTGCGCGCCAGCCGCGTCAGCGGGTGGCGCGCAGGTGTTCGGCGATGTCCGCGATCCGGCTCAGCACGCCGTTGAGGAACCGCGGCGAGTCGTCCGTCGACAACGTCCGGGCCAGCTCGACTGCTTCGGTGATCGCCACGGGGTCGTCGATCTCGTCGACCCACAGCAGCTCGAACACCGCGATCCGCAGCAGGTTCCGGTCGACCGCGGGCATCCGGACGACCGACCAGCCCTCCGCGTGCTCGGCGAGCAGCTGGTCGATGCGGTCGCGGTGCGCGACGACCCCTTCCACCAGCATCGCCGCGTAGTCCGACACCGGTGGGGCGTCGTCGGTCTCGCGGCGCTGCACGAGAACCCGGCGGGGGTCGTCGCCGCGCGCCTCGGACTCGAAGAGGATGTCGAGTGCGCGCTTGCGCGCCTTCGTCCGGGCTCTGGGCATGCCGCTACCCGGCTTCAGGACACGCGGCCGAGGTACCGGCCGTCGCGGGTGTCGACCTTCACCTTCTCGCCGGTGGTGAGGAACAGGGGCACCTGGATCTCGGCGCCGGTCTCCAGCGTGGCCGGCTTGGTGCCACCGGTGGAGCGGTCGCCCTGCAGGCCGGGGTCGGTGTGGGACACCACCAGCTCGACCGACGTGGGCAGCTCGATGTAGAGCGGCACGCCGTCGTGCGTCGCGACCATCGCCGTCTGGTTCTCCAGCAGGTAGTTCGCGGCGTCGCCGACGGTCACCTCCGGGATCGGGATCTGGTCGTAGGTGTCGCCGTCCATGAACACGAAGTCCGAGCCGTCGCGGTACAGGAAGGTCATGTCGCGCCGGTCGACGGTGGCGGTGTCGACCTTGGTTCCCGCGTTGAAGGTGCGGTCGACGACCTTGCCGGTGAGCACGTTCTTCAACGTGGTGCGGACGAACGCGCCACCTTTACCGGGCTTGACGTGCTGGAACGCCGTGACCGTCCAGAGCTGGCCGTCGAGGTTGAGCACCAGGCCGTTCTTCAGGTCGTTCGTCGATGCCACGGGCGATGTCTCCTGCGTCTGCTGCGGGGGCGCGGTCTTGTCACGCGCCGGGATGTGTCGGTGCCGGCGCCCGGACCGGCGCCGTCGTCTGCGACGAGCCTACCCGGACGGGCACGTCGCTCCCCGAGGTGCCCGGTCAGGTCGCGACCGCGTGCACCACCTCGACGCTCACCGAGACGTCCTGTGTGCCCGGCTCGATCGGGACCGCCGCCTGCGCCGCGGCGTCCGTGCGCGCGGCCGGGACCGGCGGCCGTGCGTCCGTCACCTCCGTGATCGACAGGATCGGGCCGAGCCCGACCTCCGCGGCGTCGGCGAGCTGCCGGGCCTGGGTGACGGCCTGCCGCACGGCGTCGGCGCGTGCCTCGGCTCGTGGCCGTGCGTCGTCGTCGATGCCGAAGGCGATCTGCTGGACGCGCACCGCGTCGCCCGCGGCCTGTGCGGCGGCGTCGATGAGCGATCCGGCTCCGGCGACGTCGCGCAGGGTCGCCGTGACCTCGTTGGCCACCTCGTAGCCGGTGATCCGGCCGTCCGTGTCGAATGTCGGCGAGATCGACAGGCCGCTGGTGCGCAGGTCCCGGTCGGCGACACCGCGGCCACGCAGCACGTCGAGCAGGCCCGTCGCCCGCGCGTTGTTGTCGGCCAGCGCGTCTGCCGCCGACGGGGCACGCGTCTGCACGCCGAGGACGACCGTCAGGGTGTCCGGCGTCCCCGCGACGGTGCCGACCCCGCGGGTGGTGATGCTGGGCGGAGCGGGCCGTCCCAGCTCAGGAGCACTGCCGGACGCGCAGCCGGCGAGCAGGAGGGCGCCGGCGAGTGCTGCAGCGACGGGTAGTGCGGCGATGCGTCTCATGGCAGCGTCACCTTCCGGGCCACCTTTCGGTCGGGGTACCGACAGGACGGATGTGACGCCACATCCGGTTGCACGGCGATCAGGTGATCTCGAGCAGCTCCCGCGGCGAGCGGGTCAGCACCTCGGGGGTGCCGTCGCGGACGACCAGCGTGTCTTCGATGCGCACCCCGCCGCGCCCGGCCAGGTAGACCCCGGGCTCGACGGTCACGACCATGCCCGCCTGCAGCGCGCCGCTCCCGGTGGGGCCCAGCAGCGGTGCTTCGTGGATCTGCAGGCCGACGCCGTGCCCCAGCCCGTGCACGAACTCGTCGCCGTACCCTGCGCTCGCGATCACCTCGCGGGCCGCGGCGTCCACGTCGACGACCTGCGTACCGGGGGTCAGGCGCCTGCGCCCCGTCTCCTGGGCCACCGCGACGAGCCCGTGCAGGTCGCGCTGCCAGCCCGCCGCCCTGCCGAGCACGACCGTTCGGGTCATGTCGGAGTGGTAGCCGTCGACGAGCGCGCCGAAATCCATCTTCACCAGGTCGCCGCGGCGCATCGACGCATCCGTCGGCCGGTGGTGCGGTATCGCGGAGTGCGGGCCGGCGGCGACGATCGTCGGGAACGACGGGCCCTCGGCTCCACGGCTGCGCATGCGGGTCTCGAGGTCGTAGGAGACCTCGCGCTCGCTGCGCCCCGGACGCAGGCCGCCCGCGGAGATGAGGTCGGCGAGCGCGGAGTCGGCGACGGCACACGCGGCGCGCAGAGCGGCCGTCTCGGTGTCGTCCTTGACCAGCCGCAGGCGGCCCACCAACCCCGGCGTGCGGTGCTGCAGCACCGCACGGCCGGCCGCGTCGACCAGCGCCTCGTGCTGGTCGACTGTGACGACGTCGGACTCGAAGCCCAGCCGCGTGACGACCAGGTCGGCCGCCGACCGGGCCAGCACGACGGCCCCGCCCCGGTCGATCACCCGCTCCAGGTCGGGGACCTCCGCGGCGCTCTGGGTGTCGTAGCGCCCGTCGGTGCAGAACCGGCTGGAGTCGTCGCCGTCGGTGTGGATCAGGAGCGCCGCGTTGGATCCCGTGAACCCGGTCAGGTACCGGACGTTGACGAGGTCCGTGACCAGCAGCGCCTCCACGTCGGCGGCGCGCAGCAGGCCGCGCAGTGCCGCGCGGCGGGAGGCGTGGGACACCCGCGCAGCCTACGGCGGCGCCGACACGGGCAGGGCCAGCACCTGCCGGACGAGCCGCGGGATGAGTGCGTCGCGGTCGCCGCGGCGCCCCAGGTCGGCGTAGGCCGCCAGCTCCGCTCGGCGAGTTCGCCGAGCGGGCCCGGAAAGGCACGGCGGGCGTGTCCGGCCGCGGCCCGCACCCGCGAGATCTCGTGGATGTCCATCCGCGGCGCGGTGCCGGGGAGGGAGGGTGGCAGGAAGACGGTCACCGGGCACCTCCGGACGAACTCGCCGCGAGCCTCTGCCGACACGGCGGGACCTGCTCCGAAGAGGACGATCCGCCCGTCCGAGATACCTCGCCGGCCCGACATCTCCCGACGTTGCGCCGGTGGAGTCGCGGGTACACAGAAGCATGCGCATCGGCTCCAGCATCGGCATGATCGCCGTCGGACTCATCCTCGCGCTGGCGGTGCCCTTCGACCTCGGCACCATCAACCTGCAGCTGGTGGGGTGGATCCTCGCCGTCGTGGGCGTGCTCGGCCTGGTCGCGAGCATCGCCCTCGCCCGCCAGCGCCGTCCGGTCGTGACGCCGCGACAGGACGTCTACCCGCCCGACGAGCGCTACTGAGAACTCACCGCGTACTCACGGCGTGCTCACCGCCGCGTAGGCACGCTCCAGCAGGTCGCGCCCCGGGTCCTCCAGACGTCCGGGAGCCGCGAGGCCGTCGAGGACGACGAACCGCAGCTTGCCCGCGCGCGCCTTCTTGTCGCCGTGCATGGTGTCGACCAGCTCGTCGAGCACGCCCGCCGGGTAGCTGACGGGCAGGCCGAGGGCGGCGAGCAGGCTGCGGTGGCGGTCCGCCGTGGCGTCGTCGAGGCGGCCCGCGGCCCGCGCCAGCTCGGCGGCGAAGACCAGCCCGACGCTCACAGCGTTGCCGTGCCGCCAGCGGTAGCCCTCGCGGCGCTCGATGGCGTGGCCGAGCGTGTGGCCGTAGTTGAGGATCTCGCGCAGGCTCGACTCGCGCAGGTCCACGCCGACGACGTCGGCCTTCACCCGGATCGCCCGGCGGACCAGCTCGGGCAGCACGGTGCCGGTCGGGTCGAGCGCGGCGGCCGGGTCGGCCTCGAACAGGTCGAGGATCACCGGGTCCGCGATGAACCCGGCCTTGACGATCTCCGCCGAACCGGGCGCGAGCTCGTCGGAGGGCAGCGTCTCCAGCGTCTCGAGGTCGACGAGGACCGCCGACGGCTCGTGGAACGCTCCGACGAGGTTCTTGCCCGCCGCGGTGTTGATGCCGGTCTTGCCGCCGATCGCCGCGTCGACCATGGCCAGCAGCGTGGTCGGGACGTGGACGACCCTCACGCCGCGCATCCAGGTGGCGGCGACGAAGCCGGCCAGGTCGGTCACGGCGCCGCCGCCGAGCCCGACGATCACGTCGGAGCGGGTCAGGCCGGCCTGTCCGCACACCTCCCAGCAGAACCCCGCGACGGCGAGCGACTTGCCCTCCTCGGCGTCGGGCACCTCGACGCGGTGGGCGTCGACGCCGGCCGCGTCGAGCTGCTCACGGGCGGCCTCGGCGGCGTCGGCGAGGGCGGGTTGATGCACGACGAGCGCCCGGGCGGCGCCGAGATCGGCCACCGTGGTGGCGAGCCGGCCGCGCACCCCTCGGCCGATCAGCACCGGATAGGGCTGCTCGGCGCCCACGTCGATGCGCGCGAACCCTGCGCTCTGCCCTTCCTCGCTCATGGACCGACCCTACGAGACGGCCGGCGGCGCGCCGGACACGGATCAGGGGTGCTGGCGGACGAACGGATGCGGGAGCGGCACACCCGCGACCGGTGTGGGCACGTCGAGGGGGTCCACCGCCGGATGCCGGTCGACCCCGGGGCGGGGGGTGCCGTGCGGCGGGGTCGCCTCCATCGCGGCCTGCACCACCGCGTCGTCGAGGAGGCCGGGATGGGCCTGTGCGACCTCGACCAGCACGGCGCGCGCGACCTGGTTCGCACTGCGCCGCGACGTGTCGACCTCGACGGTCGCGACCTCGCGGTAGAGCGGGGCGCGCGCGTCCAGCAGCGCCTTGAACGTCGCACGCGGGTTCACGCCGGCGAGCAGCGGGCGTGCGGTCGACATGCCGGTGCGCCGGATGCCGTCGGCGAGACCGACCCACAGCAGCACCACGCGGTGGCCGCGCAGCCGCTCACGGGTGGAGGCGGCGAGCACCGACCCCCCGCCGAGTGCGAGCACGCCGTCCGTGGTGGCGAGCGCCTCCGCGACGACCTCGCGCTCCAACGCCCGGAACGCGTCCTCGCCGTCTTCGGTGAACATCGCCGCGATCGGCTTGCCCGCCCGTTCCACGATCAGCGCGTCGACGTCGCTGAACGCCACTCCGATCCGGCGAGCCAGCACACGGCCGACCGTCGTCTTGCCGGAACCGGGCGGCCCGACCAGGACCAGAGCGGGCCGACGCTGCGCCGGGCCTTCTTCGGGACTCACGACGGTCCAGGGTAGAGGACCCGGGCCCGCCGACCGACCGGTATCTCACGGCGGCGCTGCGTGACGACGGGCTGCGCCGCTGCCGCCGGTCAGCCGCGACCGGCCTCCCGGTAGGCGCGGAGGTTGCGGCGCGTCTCCGCCAGGGAGTCGCCGCCGAACTTCTCCAGCGCCGCGTCGGCCAGCACCAACGCCACCATCGCCTCCGCGACGACCCCGGCCCGCGGGACCGCGCACGCGTCGGAGCGCTGGTGGATCGCCGTGGCCGCCTCGCCCGTCGCGACGTCGACGGTGCGCAGCGCCCGCGGCACGGTCGAGATCGGCTTCATCGCGACGCGCACGCGCACGGGCTCGCCGTTGGTCATGCCGCCCTCGATGCCGCCCGCCCGGTTCGACACGCGGGTGATGGGATCCCCGGGAAGCATCTCGTCGTGCGCCGCACTGCCCCGTCGGTGCGCGGTGCGGAACCCGTCGCCGATCTCGACGCCCTTCATCGCCTGGATCCCCATCAACGCCCCGGCCAGCCGCGCGTCGAGGCGGCGGTCGGCCTGCACGTACGAGCCGAGCCCGACCGGCAGGCCGTAGGCGATGACCTCGATGACGCCGCCGAGCGTGTCGGCGTCCTCGTGCGCGGCGTCGATCTCCGCCATCATCGCCGCGGCCGTCGCCTCAGAGAACGCGCGGACCGGGCTGGCGTCGATCCGCTCCAGGTCGCCGGGCCCGGGCACCGGGTCGTCGTCCGGGGCGTCGACCGCCCCGATCGCCACGACGTGCGAGACGATCTCCACCTCCAGCGCCTGCCGCAGGAACGCCTTCGCGACAGTGCCGAGCACCACCCTCGCCGCGGTCTCCCGGGCGCTGGCCCGCTCGAGCACGGGCCGGGCGTCGTCGAACCCGTACTTGGTCATGCCCGCCAGGTCGGCGTGCCCGGGCCGCGGCCGGGTGAGCGGCGCGTTGCGCGCACGGTTCGCGATCAGCTCGGGGTCGACGGGATCGGCGGCCATGACCGTCTCCCATTTCGGCCACTCGGTGTTGCCGATCCGAACCGCGACGGGCCCGCCCTGGGTCAGGCCGTGCCGGAGCCCGCCGATCACCTCGAGCTCGTCGGCCTCGAACGCCATCCGCGGGCTGCGCCCGTGCCCGAGCTTGCGCCGGGCCAACTCGGTGGTCAGCTCCTTAGTGGTGATCTCCACGCCGGCGACCATGCCCTCGAGCACGGCGACCAGCGCGGGACCGTGGGACTCCCCGGCGGTGATCCAGCGCAGCACCCGCCCATCATCCCCCGGGCCTCACGGGCCCCGCGCACCGGCAGCCGCCACGAGCAGGCCGGCCAGGAGCATCGACGGGCCGTGCGGCACGGCACCGCCCCTCCCCCGGCGGACCAGCACCGCGACCGCGAGAACGCCGCTGGACAGCGCGGCCAGCACCCCGGCCAGCGCCAGTGCCTCCCAGGACACCGCGGCCGACACGGCCCCGAGCGGCGCGGCCAGCTTGACGTCGCCCCCGCCCATCGCCGCGGGCGCGACGAGGTGGACGGCGGCGTGCGCCGCGACGGCGACGACCGCGCCCACCACCCCACGTGCCACGGTGTCGCCGCCGACGGGCACCAGGAGCAGCAGCGCCACCGGCAGTGCCGGCAGGGTCAGGGCGTCGGGCAGGCGCCCGGCCAGCACGTCGACCGCCCCGGCCACGACCGCGAGCCAGCCCAGCGCGAGGAGCACCGGCAGCCAGCGCACGGGGACGGCGGCGGCCCCGGACGCGCCCCACACCGACGCGACCCCCAGCTCGCACCACGGCGGCGGCACCCGCGTGCCGCGGCGGAGCCGGCGCAGGAGCAGGCGGGCGCCGGTACCGGCGCACAGTCCCGCCACGACCAGCACGAGCGAGGTGAGCGACGTCGTCATGACGCCATGCTGCGGTCCTGCTCACCCGGGCCACCAGACGTCCCGCCGAACTGTGGACAGCGGGAACCGCATGGGGACAACTCGGATAACACCAGGCCGATAACGACAGCAGAGATCGAGCCGAGCCCCAGTCGTGACACCCGAGATCACCGCCGCGCTGACCCCCACGGTGGTGGGCGCCGCGGCCGTCGCCGCACTGCTGCTCGTCGCCCTGGCTTACGACGCGGTCGGCGCGTTGGTCACGATCGCCCACGAGGCCGGGCACGTGGTGTTCAGCGCCGCGAGCGGGCACCGCGTCCAGTACTTCGAGGTGAAGATGGGCGGCTCTGGCCTCACATCTCGTGAGGACCGCGGGTGGAACCTCGGCCGGATCCTTCTCGGAGCGGCCGGCTACACGACGCCCCCGCTCCTCGGACTCGGCGGCGCCGCCCTCCTGGCCGCGGGAAAGGCGTGGCCGTTGCTGTGGACGGTGGTCGTCCTGCTCGTCCTCGCGCTGATCAAGGCCGAGAAGGAGTGGACGACGTTCGTGGTGCTGCTGTTCGCGACCGCCACCGGCTACGTCGCGTTGTACGGCGCGCCGCCGTTGCAGGCGGGGTACGCCGCCGGCCTGGTGTGGATCCTGCTGTTCGGCGGCCTCCGCTCGGCAGCCCAGTCGAGCACGGACAACAGCTCCGACGCCGCGAAGCTCGCCCACGACACGCTCATCCCGCGGAAGCTGTGGAAGGCCGGCTTCGTCGTGCTCGCGCTCTTCTGCGTCTGGAAGGGCTTCATCCTGCTCGCCCCGTAGCAGCCGTCACAGCTCAGCGTGCAACCGGTACCCCACCTGCTCTTGACAGGAGTTACCGCAGGTCGAAGCATGATCCCGTCCGCCGCAGCCCTCCCCTCCCCGCGGCGACCGCACGAGGACGACCGGACCGGTACAGCGTCCACCGCCGTGGGCGCCGTCGAGTGCCCGGTCGTGGCCCCCGTCCCCGAACCGGGAGCGCGCCATGGCGTTCGACCCCGCTCTTCTCGCCCTCTTCGCGGAGCTTCGCGGCGGCAGTCTGATCACGCTCAAGCGCGACGGGCGACCGCAGGCGTCGGTGGTCATCCACGTGTGGGATCCCGACCGGCGCGCCGTCCGGATCTCGGTGACCGACGACCGCGCGAAGACCCGCAACCTGCGCCGCGACCCGCGGGCGAGCTACCAGGTCGTCTCCCCCGACCTGACCGGGTGGGCCGTCGGCGAGGGCTACGCGGAGCTCACGGCGCCCGCCACCGACCCGCACGACGCGACCGTCGACGCACTCGTCGACCTCTACCGCACCCTCGCCGGCGAGCACCCGGACTGGGACGGGTACCGAGCGGCCATGGTCGCCGACCGTCGCGTGGTGCTCACCATCGCGTTCGAGCGCGTGTACGGCGGCATCCAGGGCCGCTGACGGCCGAGCCGCACGGATCAGCCGACCGCCGCGGCGAGCGGGCCGTCCGTACTCTCCACCCGCTCGGCGAGCAGGCTCACGGCCTGCGCCGCCGCGTCCAGCACCGCGGTCACCGCGGCGGGCGACCCCACCGCCAGCAGCAGCGCGCCCGGACCGTCCAGCTCCGACCACGCCCACCGCACGCCGTCGCCCTCCCCCGCCGTCGCGGGGGGCACGGGCACGTCGCCGGCGCAGAGGAGGGAACCGACCGCCCGGGCACCAGCCGTCCCGGCCGGTCCACACAGCGCGGCGTCCGCACCGTCGAGCAGGGTGGTGTGGGCGAGCAGCGGCACGCCGTCGACGGCGACGTGCAGCGCTCCGCCGTAGCGGCCCCCGCGCTGCGCGTGCCGGCCGAGCACCACGATCTCCCGAACCGTCGCCGCGGCCCCTGCCGCCAGCGACACCCGCAGCACGGACTCGAGTGCGGCGCGGTCGCTCACCACGGTCGGCTCCGGCGCCCAGTGCACCCGCCCGTCCGCGGCGACCTGCAGGTCGACCGTCCAGCGGGCCGGGGTGTCCGTGGCCGCGGCGCCCGGCTGCACGAGCGTCGCACCCGCACTGCGCACCGTGAGCCGGGCCTGCGGACCGACCTCCACGGACAGCGCGAGGTCGTCGCCGCCGAGCGGGCCGCCCGCAGCGTGCACGAGATGCACGTGCTCGTCGCCGGTGCCGGTCGGCCGCAACACCACGGGCCAGTCGTGCGCCCAGCGCAGGACCTGCCGGCCCGCGGCACGCTCGACCGTCAGCCGGGTGGCGGCCCGGATGCCGGCCCTCACCGGCGGAGAGCTCTCACGACCGGCGGGCACGGACCAGGGCCGTGACCCACTCCGCGATCGGCGCCGCGTCCGGCTGCTCCCGCAGCGACACGAGCATCGTCGGCCGGTCCTCGCGCAGACGCTCGGCGTCCGTGCGCATCACGTCGAGATCGGCGCCGACCATCGGGGCCAGATCCGTCTTGTTGATGACGAGGAGGTCCGAGCGGATGACGCCGGGACCGCCCTTGCGCGGCACCTTGTCGCCGCCCGCGACGTCCACGACGAAGATCTGCTTGTCGATGAGCCCGTAGCTGAAGGTGGCGGTGAGGTTGTCGCCGCCGCTCTCGACGAGCACGAGGTCCGGGTCGTGCAGCGCCACCAGCTCGTCGACGGCGTCGAGGTTGGCGGTGATGTCGTCGCGGATGGCCGTGTGCGGGCAGCAGCCGGTCTGCACCGCCCGGATCCGCTCGTCGGGCAGGACCCCGTGGCGGCGCAGGAAGTCGGCGTCTTCGGTGGTGTAGATGTCGTTGGTCACCACGGCCAGCGACATCCGGCCGCGCAGGGTGCGGCACAGCGCCGCGACGAGGGCGGTCTTGCCGCCGCCGACGGGGCCGCCGATGCCGATCCGGACGGCACGCCCGGGCGCCGCGGGAAGCGGGGTGTGGGCGTGGGCTGCCTGAATCTCTGACATGAGGTCGTCACGATGCAAAGAGGGTCGCCTCCGATGCGCGGTGCAGTTCGGCCAGGACGTCGGTCAGAGGGCTGCCCTCGGTCGGGAGCAGCACCGGGTCGCCCGCGGCGACGGCCGCCGTCGCGAGCGCGGCGGCGTCGGCGGCCACGGGATCGGCCGCCCGAGCGACTCCGACGGTGACGGCGGTGACCCGCAGCGGGTCGAGCCCGAGCAGCCGCACCGCGGCGGTGGCGGCGCCGCCGACGAGGTGGTGCAGCGCGAGCGCTGCGGCCTGCCCGGGGTCCGCGCCGGCAGCCGCGGCGGCGGCGCCGAGGACGAGCGGGTGGTGCACCCGCGGGAGTGCGCGCAGCGCGGCGACGGCGGGGGTCGGGAACGCGAGCGCGACGGTTCGCAGCAGCGCTGCTCCCTGGGCGCGCGACGCGGTCCGGAGCGCGGCCGAGGGGATCCGGGCGGAGACGGCGGCGTCCCAGGGCGCCCAGTCCGGTGTCCCCGACGCGAGGGTGCAGGCGGCCGCGGCTGCGGCGGCCACCACCCGGCCGCCTGTGCGCACCCGCCCGGCGAGGAAGAGCGCGAGGTCGTCGACCGACCGCACGAGCCTCCGGTCGACCAGCGCCTCCACCCCGCCCGAGTGCCCGTGACCTCCGGACGGGAGGCGCGAGTCGGCGAGCAGGAACAGGGGGAGCATCGCAGATGAACGTACCGGCCCGCTGTTTCCGGCAGATCACCAAATCCGGCGTCCCGCGCGCAGGGCAAGGGTTCATCATGCAGAGCAGGGGTTGCGTCCGTCCGGAGCACCCACCTCACGCGGGTGACCGACGGGGCGGCGTAGGTTCATTGTCGTGACCTGCGTGAACCGCGACATCGAGGAGGCGGCCCCGGTGCCGGTCCGGATACCCCGCCACACCCGGCCAGGCCTGCGCGCACCGGCGCTCGGCGTCTGCCTTCTGCTCCTCGCGATCCTGGCGACGGCCTGTGGGACGCCGAGCGCCCCTGCTCCGGTGCCCCAGGTGACCGGCAGGCCGTTGGGCAGTTCGTTCGTGGCGGTGGAGGCGCTCGGGTTCCCGGCGAGGTCCACAGCGGCGGTGGCGGGCACCACCCCGCAGGGCGCGACGACCGTCGAGGGCACCACGGACCAGGCAGGCCGGCTCAACGCGAGCGTGCCGGTCCCGAACGGCTACCAGGGACCGCTGGACGTGAAGGTGACGGTCGGCGGCGCGGCCGCGACGACGACGGTCACCGCCGGGGCGGCCGCTGGTGGGACGCCTGCGGGCGACGCGGGTGTCCGCCCCCTCGGCGACATCACCTGCACGACCACGTCCGACGTCTCCTCCCCTCCGTCCGCGAGCCCGGGTGAGGTGGTGTGCCTCACCGGCGAGCTCTCGGCGCGGCTGACCATCAACCACGGCGGCACCCCCCAGTCGCCCGTCATCTACTCGGGCGGCGGCGACACGAAGGTCGAGGGGATCGACGTGACCACCGACAACGTCATCGTCGAGGGCTTCATCTCCGAGGATGCGAGCAACATGGGCGCACGGCTGCTGGGCGACAACATCACGTTCCGCGACAACACGATCACGCACCCCGTGTACGGCGGCGACGACACCGACGGCATGCGCTTCTTCGGCGACAACATCACGATCCTGCACAACACGATCAGCGACGTCAGCGACGGGTCGGACTGCGGCGACGAGGGTTGTGGCGACGGCCCGCACCCCGACTGCATGCAGACTTATTACAGCGACAACTACCCGACCAGCAGCAACATCACGATCGAGGGCAACCGCTGCGAGAACGCGGCGGCGCAGTGCCTCATCGCGGAAGGCCCGCAGATCCCGGACGAGGGCGTGAACGGCCCGGGGGCGAGCACCGGCTGGACGTTCTTCAACAACTACTGCGACACCGGCGCCGCGCAGGCCGTGCAGTTCAAGAACGTCAGCGACGTCACGATCGCCGACAACTTCTTCGACGGGAAGAACAACAAGGCGATCTCGTTGTCGGACGGCTCGATCGGTGCGCACGTCGGCGGCAACAAGCTCGGCGAGAAGACGCCGAAGCTGATCACGTTCGACGACGACACCGTGGCCGCCGGGTACATCGGGCCGCAGCCGGACCAGGGTTAGCGGCGGCGGGTTCCGGTTCCCGGCGTCGCCGGGAGCCGGAACCGCCCGGGTCAGAACAGGAAGTACCGCTGCGCCATCGGCAGCTCGGTCGCCGGGGCCGCCTCGACGACCTCGCCGTCCACCCGGACCGTGAACGTGTCGGGCTCGACCTCGATCCGCGGCAGCGCGTCGTTGTTCGGCATGTCCGCCTTGGTGAGCTGGCGCGTGTCGCGCACGGGCACCAGCCGCCGCTTCACCTCCAGCCGGTCGGCCAGGCCGCCCTCCAGCGCGAGCGGCGCGACGAAGTGCACCGACGTCGCCGCCGGCGTGACCCCGTCGGCACCGAACATCGGCCGGGGCAGCACCGGCTGCGGTGTCGGGATCGACGCGTTGGCGTCGCCCATCGCCGCGTGGACGATCATCCCGCCCTTGATCACCAGTGACGGCTTCACCCCGAAGAACGCCGGGGCGTAGAGCACCAGGTCGGCGAGCTTGCCCGGCTCGACCGAGCCGACCTCCCCGTCCAGGCCGTGTGCGACGGCCGGGCAGATCGTGTACTTCGCGACGTAGCGCTGGGCCCGGAGGTTGTCCGCCGCGCCGTCACCGGGCAGGGCTCCCCAGCGCTTCTTGCCGACGTGCGCGGTCTGCCACGTCCGCAGCGGCACCTCGCCGACCCGGCCCATCGCCTGCGAGTCCGACCCGATCATGGAGATCGCACCGAGGTCGTGCAAGAGGTCCTCGGCCGCGATCGTCGACGGGCGGATCCGCGACTCGGCGAACGCCAGGTCCTCGGGCACCGTCGGCTTGAGGTGGTGGCAGACCATGAGCATGTCGAGGTGCTCGTCGACGGTGTTCACCGTGTGCGGCCGGGTCGGGTTCGTCGACGACGGCAGCACGTGCGGCTGCCCGGCCACCGTGATGATGTCCGGCGCGTGCCCGCCGCCCGCGCCCTCGGTGTGGTACGCGTGGATGCCCCGGCCGGCGATCGCCGCCAGGGTGTCCTGGACGTAGCCCGCCTCGTTCAGCGTGTCCGTGTGGATCGCGACCTGGACGCCGGTCTGGTCGGCCACGCGCAGGCAGGCGTCGATCGCAGCCGGCGTCGAGCCCCAGTCTTCGTGCAGCTTGAAGCCGGAGATGCCGGTCAACACCTGCTCGTGCAGCGCCTCGTGCCCCACGGTGTTGCCCTTGCCCAGCAGCGCGATGTTGATCGGCCAGGCGTCGAGCGACTCGAGCATTCGCGTGACGTACCAGGCGCCCGGCGTCACCGTGGTCGCCTTCGTGCCGTCGGCTGGGCCCGTGCCGCCCGCAACCCAGGTGGTCACGCCCGACCCGAGCGCCTCGGGGATCTGCGTCGGGGAGATCAGGTGGACGTGGCAGTCGACGCCGCCCGCCGTGAGGATCATCCCGTTCCCGGCGATGATCTCCGTCGACGGCCCGATCACCAGGTCCGGGTGCACCCCGTCCATCGTGTCCGGGTTGCCGGCCTTGC
Source organism: Pseudonocardia charpentierae (assembly GCF_031845345.1). Taxonomy (NCBI): domain Bacteria; kingdom Bacillati; phylum Actinomycetota; class Actinomycetes; order Pseudonocardiales; family Pseudonocardiaceae; genus Pseudonocardia; species Pseudonocardia charpentierae. The sequence goes on from NZ_JAVREJ010000021.1 coordinate 51,403, forward strand.
CCAGCGCGACGATCCGCCCGTCGCGCACGCCGACGTCCGCCTTGACGACGCCCCAGTGGTCGAGCACGACGGCGCCGGTGATCACCAGGTCCGGGGTGCCCTCGGCGCGGGTGGCGCGGGACTGCCCCATCGACTCGCGGATCACCTTGCCGCCACCGAAGACGACCTCGTCGCCGCCCTGCGGGCCGCGGCAGCGGTCTTCGGTGACCTCGATCAGGAGATCCGTGTCGGCCAGCCGGATGCGGTCGCCGGTCGTCGGCCCGTACAGCTCGGCGTACCGGGCACGGTCGACGTGCCAGGGCCCGGTCCCCTGCGACGCCGTCACGCGGTCACCTCGGGCAGCCGCAGCCCGGGGACGGTCTTCGTCCCGCCCAGCTCCACCAGCTCGACGGTCTTCTCCACGCCCGGCTCGAACCGCACGGCGGTCCCCGCGGGCACCGCCAGCCGCTTCCCCGTGGCCGCCTCGCGGTCGAACAGCAGCGCGGGGTTCGCGGCCGCGAAGTGGTAGTGCGAGCCGACCTGGACGGGCCGGTCGCCGGAGTTGACCACCAGCAGCGCGGCGCGCTCGCGGTCGACCGGCACGGGCCCCTCGGCCAGCAGGTACTCGCCGGGGATCACTGCACCGGCCGGTGGACGGTGACGAGCTTGGTGCCGTCCGGGAACGTCGCCTCGACCTGCACCGAGGTGACCATCTCCGGAATGCCCTCCATCACGTCGTCGCGGGTGAGCACCTGCTGCCCGCCGGACATCAGCTCGGCGACACTGCGGCCGTCGCGGGCACCCTCGAGCACCCACGAGCTGATCACCGCGACCGTCTCCGGGTAGTTGAGCTTGAGCCCCCGGTCCCGGCGCTGGTGCGCCAGTCCCGCGGCGACGTGCAGCAGGAGCCTCTCCTGCTCGTGCGGCGTCAGCAGCACACGTACCTCCCACTCGGCCCGACCTTCATCGGCTGGGGCCCGCTCGTCCTGGATCCGCGATCACGCTAGGAACGGGGTGTTCCGCACACGTGTCGCGCGTGTTACGCGTTCGGCGGCGGATGCGCGGCCGGCGCATGCAGGGGGCAGGATTCCACGGTGGATCCTGCACGAGGAGGGCGGCTCGCCGGGGCCGTCGTCCGGGTCGAGGTCGGTCACGGGTCGGCCGAGCTCGTGGCCGACGCCGACCGCCCGTCGGCCTGGACGCTGCTCATCGACGGCACCGCACAGAGCCACGTCGACCTCGCCGACCCGACCCACCTCGAGTTCGAGTACGTCCGCCGGACCGGTCACCTGCTCGACGCGCTGGACCCCGCGCCGCCCGCACCTCTGCGCGTCCTGCATCTCGGCGGCGGCGCGTGGACGCTCCCCCGGTACGTCGCGGCCACCCGTCCCGGCTCGGCGCAGCGCGTCGTGGAACTCGACGGCGCGCTGGTCGACCTGGTGCGGGCCCGGCTGCCCGCCGACGGGCTCGGCCTCGACGTGCATGTCGCCGACGCCCGCGCCGGGCTCACCGAGGTACCGCCGGGCTCCTGCGACGTCGTACTCCTCGACGTGTACGCCGGCGCCCGGATCCCCGCGCACCTGACCTCGGTGGAGTTCCTGCAGCAGGTCGCACGGGTGCTGCGCCCCGGCGGGTGCTACGCCGCGAACCTCGCCGACGGCACGGGCGCCCGCACCTTGCAACCCCGCCGGACCCCGCTCGACTTCGCCCGCGGGCAGGCCGCGAACGCCGTGGCGGTGTTCCCGGAGGTGGCAGTCGTCGCAGCACCGGACGTGCTGCACGGCCGCCGGTTCGGCAACGTCGTGCTCGTCGCCGGCGGCGGGGACGACCACGAGCTGCCGCTGGACGAGGTGGCCCGGCGGGTCGCGGCGGATCCGTTCCCGGCCCGCGTCGAGCCGGGCGAGGCCTTCGCCGCGACGGCCGCGGTCGTCACGGACAAGACGGCCGTCCCCTCACCCCGACCACCACGGGGCTTGTTCGGGCAGTGAGCGGGGGCCCGGGGATGTCTGGAAGGCCACCTTCAGGACGTGAGACGCCGTGAAGGTGGCCTTCCAGGCACGACGACACGGCACGACGGCGCGTCAGAACGCCCCGTTGGCCACGGCCTCGGCGACGTTCTGGTTGTGCTCCTCCAGCGTCTCCGCGAAGCACGAAGCGCCGTCGGACTGACACCGCACGAAGTACTGCCACGGGCCGTCCGCCGGGGCCAGGGCGGCCTCGATCGCGGCCTTCCCGGGCGCCGCGATGGGGGTCGGCGGCAGGCCGGCGACGGCATAGCTGTTGTACGGCCCCGGCTTGGCGCGGTCGTTGGCGTTCGTCCGCAGCGCCTGCAGGTCGAGCGGGTAGTTGACCGTGGAGTCGAGCTGCAGCCGCTGCCCGGCCCCGAGCCGGTTGTAGAGGACCCGGGCCACCTTGGGCATGTCCGCGGTGATGCCCTCCTTCTCCACCAGCGACGACACGATGAGCACCTTGTAGGGCGTGTAGCCGATCTCGCGCGCCCCGCTCACCAGCCCGTCGCTCTCCAGCCGGGTCACCGACGCCGACAGCAGCCCCTGCAGGACGTCGAGCGCCGGGGCGCCGGGCTTGACGTCGTACACGCCGGGCACGAGCAGGCCCTCCAGCCGACGCCGCGGCTCGGCCTTCGCCACGTCGTCGCGCGCCCACGACGGCACGCCCAGCTCGGTGAGGTCGGCGTCCGACATCGTCAAGCGCAGGTCGTCCACGCTGACGCACTGGCGCTGCCCGCCCAGCTCGGCACACGTCGCGTTCGAGATCAGGGTCAGCACGCCCGGGACCGTGGAGCCGTCCGGGTTGCTGGTGTCGTCGAGCTGGACGCCGCCGCGGATCTCGAGCTGGCCGACCCGGGTGGCGGGATCGAGCAGCCGCGTCACGGCCGCATCGCCCGACATCTGGTTGCGCATCAGGTAGTAGCCCGGCTGCACGGCGCGGATCCGCGGCTCCGATGCGGCCGCCTGGGTGAACGCCTCGACGCTCTTGACGACGTCCGCGCGCTGCAGCGCCCCGCCGATCTGCGCGCCGGTCGCGCCGTCGGCGACCTGGACGACCACCGTCGCGCCGCCGTCGCCCTCGTAGTCGGCGACGCCGAAGAACTCCTGGTAGAGCAGGTAGCCCCCGCCGACCACGCCGCCGACCAGCAGCAACACCGCCAGGACCGCCGCTGCCAGCCGACGACGGCGCCGGCTCGCCTGCTGCCGCAGCTCCGCCCGCCGTGCCGCGAGCTCCTCGCGCCGCGACGGGAAGACCTCGGCCCGCCGCGTCACGGGTGCGCCGCGCAACGGCCGGACGGGTGGAAGTCGGCGTTACCGATCCGTATCACAACGCCGGAGCGTAACCGTCGGACCAGGGTGTCGCCGATGCCCCCCGGCGCCGGTGCCGGGTCAGCGACGTGCGTCGAGCCAGCCCTGCAGGATGGCGACCGCCGCGACCTGGTCCACGACGGCCCGCTGCCGCCGCCCCTTCCGGCCGCTCTCGCGCATCTGGCGGGTGGCGACGACCGTCGTGAGCCGCTCGTCGGAGAACTCGATCGGCACCTCCAGGCGCCCCGCCAGCGCCTCGGCGAAAGCCCGTGCCGCATCGGCCGCCGGGCCCTCCCGCCCGGCCAGCGTGCGGGGCAGGCCCACGACGACGCCGACGACCTCGTGCTCGGCGACGAACCCGGCGATCGTGTCGAGGTCGGTGCCGTGCCCCACGTCCCGGGCGACGGTGGCCAACGGCGTGGCCAGCACCCCGTCCGGATCGCTGAGGGCGACGCCGACGCGCACGGCGCCGACGTCGATCCCCAGCCGGCGGCCCCGGTCGGGGCCGGTCACGCCGCGGCGACGGCCCGGCGCAGCGCGTCGAGCGCGGCCGGCACGCCCGACGGGTCCGAGCCGCCGCCCTGCGCGAGGTCCGGCTTCCCCCCGCCGCGGCCGCCCACCGCGGGGGCGAACGCGGGCACGAGCTTGCCGGCGGCCAGACCCCGGTCGCGGGCGGCCGACGTCGTCGCGACCACGAACGACACCTTCCCGTCCGTCGCGGAGAACAGCGCGACCACACCCGGCCGGGCGCCGAGCCGGCCGCGGACGTCCGAGGCCAGCGCGCGCAGGTCGTTGCCGCTCACACCCTCGGGCACGGCTGCGGCGACGACCGCGACCCCGCCGACGTCGTCGGCCCCGTCGGCCAGCGCACCGGCCGACGACAGCACGGCGTCCGCGCGGACCTTCTCCAGCTCGCGCTCGGCCAGCCGCAGCCGCTCGACCACGCCGCCGATCCGCTCGGGCAGCTCCTCGGGGCGGGCCTTGAACTGCTCGGCGAGCTGCGAGACGAGCACGTGCTCGCGGGCGAGGTAGCGGAACGCGTCGATGCCGACCAGCGCCTCGACCCGGCGCACGCCCGAGCCGATCGAGCTCTCCGAGAGGAGCTTGACCAGGCCCAGCTGTCCGGAGCGGTGCACGTGCGTGCCCCCGCACAGCTCGCGGGAGTAGTCGCCGATCTCCACGACGCGGACCTGGTCGCCGTACTTCTCCCCGAACAGCGCCATCGCCCCGATGCGGCGGGCCTCGTCCTGGGTGGTGACGAACGCCCGCACCTCCTCGTCGTCCTGCAGTACGGCGTTGACCTCGTCCTCGACCTCGTCGAGCACCGAGACGGGCACCGCACCGGCGGGCGAGGTGAAGTCGAACCGCAGCCGGCCGGGGGCGTTGAGCGAGCCGGCCTGAGCGGCGGCGTCGCCCAGGTGCTTGCGCATGCCGGCGTGCACGAGGTGCGTGGCGGAGTGCGAGCGCGACACCGCGCCCCGGCGGCCGGTGTCGACCTCGGCCGACACCACCGCGTCGACGGTGGCCTCGCCGTCGGTGACCCGGCCGCGGTGTACGACCAGGCCGGTGACCGGCGACTGCACGTCGTCGACCGCCACGGTGAAACCATCGCCGCGGATGACGCCGGCGTCCGCCTGCTGGCCGCCGCCCTCGGCGTAGAAGGGCGTGCGGTCCAGCACGACCTCGACGGCGGTGCCCGCCCCCGCCGCCGGCACGCCGACCCCGTCCACGACGAGTCCGACGATCCGCGACTCGCTGGTCAGGTCGGTGTAGCCGAGGAACTCGGTGTCGCCTGCCGTGTCGAGCACCGCGCGGTACGCGCCCATGTCGCCGTGCCCGGTCTTGCGGGCCTTGGCGTCGGCCTTGGCGCGGGTCCGCTGCTCCTCCATGAGGGTGCGGAAACCCTGCTCGTCGACGGCCAGCCCGGCCTCCGACGCCATCTCCAGCGTGAGGTCGATCGGGAAGCCGTAAGTGTCGTGCAGCTGGAAGGCCTTGTCGCCTGCCAGCTGCGCGCCCCCCGCCTGCTTGGTCGCGGCGACCGCCGTGTCGAAGATCCGCGAGCCGGCGGTGAGGGTCTGCAGGAAGGCGTCCTCCTCGGCCCGGACGATCGCGGAGATCCGCTCGAAGTCCGTGGCCAGCTCCGGGTACGACGGGCTCATCTCGTCGCGGACCACCTCGGCGAAGCTCTGCAGCACCGGCTCGTTCACGCCGAGCAGCCGCGACGAGCGCACGATCCGCCGCAGCAGCCGGCGCAGCACGTAGCCGCGGCCCTCGTTGCCGGGCGTCACCCCGTCGCCGATGATCATGACGCCCGACCGGGCGTGGTCGGCGATGACGCGGAAGCGGACGTCGTCGACGGGGTCGGCGCCGTAGCGGCGGCCCGAGAACTCCTCGGCGCGGCTGATCACCGGGCGGACGAGGTCCGTCTCGTAGACGTTGCCCACGCCCTGCAGGAGCGTCGCGACCCGCTCGATGCCGAGCCCGGTGTCGATGTTCTTGCGCGGCAGCTCCCCGACCGGCGGGTGGCCCTCCTTGGGCGACAGCTCGCCGCGCACGTCCTGCATGAAGACGAGGTTCCAGATCTCCAGGTACCGGTCCTCGTCGGCCTCCGGGCCGCCGTCGCGGCCGTGCTCGGGCCCGCGGTCGTAGTAGATCTCCGAGCAGGGGCCGCCGGGACCGGGCACGCCCATGTCCCAGTAGTTGTCCTTCCCGCTGCGCCGCTGGATCCGCTCGTCCGGGAGCCCGGCGATCCGCCGCCACAGGTCGGCGGCCTCGTCGTCGTCGAGGTAGACGGTCACCCAGAGGCGGTCGGGATCGAAGCCGTAGCCGCCGGCGTCCTGGCTCGAGGTGACCAGGTTCCAGGCGTGTTCGATGGCGCCGGCCTTGAAGTAGTCGCCGAAGGAGAAGTTGCCGGCCATCTGGAAGAAGGTGTTGTGCCGGGTGGTCCGGCCGACCTCGTCGATGTCGCCGGTGCGGACGCACTTCTGGATCGACGTGGCCCGCGGGTACGGCGGGGGCGCCTCGCCGAGGAAGTACGGCTTGAACTGCACCATGCCGGCGTTGACGAACAGCAGGGTCGGGTCGTCGAGGATCAGCGAGGCACTCGGAACGCGGGTGTGCCCGGCATCGACGAAGTGCTGGGTGAAACGGCGGGCGATCTCGTGGGTCTGCACGTCTTGCCTTCTCTGGCTGCGGAGCGGACGGGGTGCGGCACGGCAGGGGGACGACCCGGGGCGGGCGCTGCGAGGCGGCCCGGCACGTCCGGGCGTCAGGCCCCTGCCCGGCGCGCTCGGCCCCGCGACGGCGCCTGCGGCGCGGCCGGCGGCTCCTGCAGAGCCTCACCCAGTGTGGGCACGCTTCCACCCGTACGCCGCTCGAGGAGCTGCGTCAGCTCCTGCTCGCGGGTCTCCATCCCGGCCCGGACCTCGGCGCCGAACGCACCCAGGCCCGCACCCAGCTCGCGCAGGCCGTCGGCGAGGTTCGCGCCGATCCCGGCGGGCGTGAGGTTCTGTGCGGCATCGGCGGCGCGCCTGGTCAGGTACGCGCCCGCGGCGAGCCCGACGCCGAGCCAGAACAGGCGCTTCACTTCCGCCGCCCCCGACGGCCGCGGCGCCGCGAGTGCGCTCCGGCGTCCTTGCCCTCTCGGCGGGCCTTGACGGCCTTGCTCAGCCCGTAGGACAGGGCGGCGGCGCGGACGAGCGGGCCGCCGAGCGTGGCGGTGAACAGCGACGTGAGCACGGAGACGTTCGTGCTCACGGTGCGCGCCCCGGCGGTGATGCCGTCTACCCGTTCGAGCTGGGTGTTGACCTGCCGCAACGTGGTCTGCGCGTCGTCGAGCAACGGCGCGCTGCCCTCGTGCGCCTTCCGGATCGCCACAGTGGCCTCGTCGAGGGTCCGCCCCAGCTTGAGCAGCGGGACGGCCATGAGCAGCACGAGAACGACGAACGCTCCGGCGGCGACCAGCGCAGCGATCTGACCAGCCGACACTGGGCCTCCTCCTGTCCGACGCCGCTGCTGCCGACGCCCGCGATGATCGCGGACAGGTTACTCCCTGGCGCCGTTCCCGCTGCGTGGACCCTGTGATGGGGGCCGGACCGGACGTGGCCCGACATGCCGGTGCCGGCCCGGGGGATCCCGGACCGGCACCGTTCGGAGATGAGTAGGTGAGACCGGTTCAGCCGCGCTTGTACGGGGACGGCTTGCGCGGTGCCGGGATCGGGAGGACGGGCTCCGGCTCGTTCGCGAAGAACGCCGCCATGGCGTCGATCGCGACGTCGTCGGCCGCCGCGACGTCCGGGTCGATGTCGAGTTCCTCCGGACGCACGGCGTCGACGAGGCCGGCTCCGAGCCCGGAGAACTCCTCCACGTCGGCGACCACGGCGTGGTCGGTGCCCATGCGCTCGGCGACCGCGAGCCCGCGGGCTCCCGACTCGCCCAGGAGGATCTTGCGCAGCCGGCCCAGCGCACGGTGTTGGGTGACCCGGACGGCGCCCGGCGTGGACCGCACCGCCTGCGCGGTCTCCTCTGCTGACAGCCCGACGGCCAGCCGCAGCACCAGGACCTCGCGCTGACGCGGGGTCAGGTGGGCGAGGAGCTTGCCCAGCCGGGCGGACATCTCGGCCGCGAGCAGGCGGTGCTCGGGGCCGTCCGCCGTGACCGGGCCGTCGGGCAGGTCCGCCACCGGCTCGGCGCGGTTGCGCCCGATCGCCCGGAAGGCGTCGGTGACCTTGTGCGCGGCGATCCCGTAGACGAACGCGCGGAAGGACAGTCCCTTGAGCTGGTAGTTGGGCAGCGCGCTGACGACGGCCATGCAGACGTCCTGTGCGACGTCGTCCGCCGAGCCCATCAGCGACTCCTGGCGACCCAGGCGGGCCCGGCAGTACTTGAGCACCAGCGGGTGGATCAGCACGAGCAGCTCGTCGCGGGCGCGGAAATCGCCGCCCACGGCGCCTGCGACGAGCGTGTCGATCATCGCTCGGGTGTCGGTCTCCCCCTCGAGCGGGGAGACGCGCTGCTCCGGACCGGGTGACGCGAACGCGTCGGGACCCAGGGTCGGAACGGTGAAACCGGTCATGGGCAGGACCGCCGTGGCGGTGCTGCCGGTGCTGCCGGTGGTGACGGGATGAACGCGGGCTTCGTGGTCTCGAGTGGACAAGCCGGCGGTCATCGGATCGTGGCAGAGCAGGTCATCGTCGGGTTCCCCTCCCGGACGAGGTGGCGCGAGGCCACTTCGGTCAACGCCGCCTGCACGGTTGACCCCGGCGCAGACGACCGTGCTGCAAGGAGGAGCCGAGCTCGCGCCGGGTGTATACGCTTCCCCGACGATGATCCGGCCCGATACTTCGACTCCCCCGGTCCCGTTCGGCTGTGCCCTGCCGTTCGGGAGCCCTGCTCGGTGTGAGCGTCACCATCTTGGGCGACACCCCAATTTGAGTCAAGTGCAGATCGGGCCGTGAACGGTTACCCTCCGGTCACAATGGAGACGTCCGACCCCACGCGAGAGCGCGCGTCAGAGTCACGTGCCCGCGCCGCACGGACGAAGCGTGACCGCACACGTGCGGCGCTGCTGAGCGCCGCCGACCCCGCGTTCGCCGCACGCGGCTGGGCGCGGACCCGCGTGGAGGACATCGCGTCGGCGGCGGGAGTGAGCAACGCCACGGCGTACAACCACTTCCCCAGCAAGCACGCCCTGATCGGGCACGTCTACGCGCCGCTGCTGCAGACGCTCCGGACCCAGGCCTACCGTGACCTCGCGACCGGACGCCCGGTGGTACCCGCGCTGACCGAGCACCTGCGCGCGCTGGTCCGGATCAGCTGGCGCAACCGCGGGCTCACGGCCGCGCTGTCGGCGGGGATCGCGGACTACGCGGTCAAGGTCGGCCGCCCCGCCGATCCGAACGACGAGAACGACCCCCGCGTGCTCGCTCCGATGGCGGCCGTGGTGATCGAGCTGATCTCCCGCGGCCAGGCGACGGGCGAGCTCCGGCCGTGGCCGCCGGCCGACGAGATCGGCACGATGGTCATCGACCTCCTGCTGATCAGGGCGGTCGGCCGCCCGCACGACCCCCCGGAGCTCACCGCCGAGCTGATGCTGACGCTGCTGTTCGGCGTCCTGCGGCCGGACCTGCTGGCCGAGACCGGCCCCGACGGCCGCCCGTTCCGCTCCTGAGGCCGGCCGGATCCGTTCAGCCCGGACCGGTTCAGCCCAGATCGGCGAGGACCGCCGCGAGGGCGTCGACGGCGAACGCGATCTCGTCGACCGTCGCCACCAGCGGTGGGGACAGGCGCAGCGTGGCGCCGTGCGTGTCCTTGGCCAGCACCCCGCGCCGCGCCAGAGCCGCGCAGACGTCGCGGCCGCTCCCCAGCCGCGGGGCGACGTCGATCCCCGCCCACGGCCCCGCCGTGCGCACCGCGACGAGACCGTGGCCCACCAGTGCGTCCAGTCGCGTCGCCAGCTCTCCGCCGAGCACCCGCGCGTGGGCGAGCACGGCGGGGTCGCCCAGCAGGTCGACCACCGCGCTGCCGACCGCGCACGCCAGCGGATTGCCCCCGAACGTGCTGCCGTGCTGCCCGGGTCGCAGGACGCCGAGCACCGCCTCGTCCGCCACCACGGCGGACAGCGGCAGGATTCCGCCGCCCAGGGCCTTGCCCAGCAGGTAGACGTCGGCGTCGACGCCCGCGGAGCGGGTCGCCAGCAGGTGCCCGGTGCGCCCGAGGCCGGACTGCACCTCGTCGGCCACCATCAGCACACCGGCCCGGTCACAGATGCGGCGGACCGCGGCCAGGTATCCGGGCGGAGGCACGACGACCCCGGCCTCGCCCTGGATCGGCTCCAGCAGCACCGCCACGGTGTCCGGCGTGATCGCCGCGGCGAGCGCGTCGGCGGCGGGATCGTCAGGGCCGAAGGGCACCACGTCGAAACCGGGCGTGAACGGGCCGAACCCGCCCCGGGCGTCCGGGTCCGTGGAGAACCCGACGATCGTGGTGGTGCGCCCGTGGAAGCCGCCCGCCATGACCGCGATCCGCGCCCGGTCCTCGGCCACGCCGCGCACCTCGTAGCCCCACTTCCGCGCCACCTTGATGCCGCTCTCGACCGCTTCGGCGCCGGTGTTCATCGGCAGCACCATGTAGTTCTTGCCGGGGTCCTTGCCCAGCAGCTCGGCGAGAGCGGAGCAGAACGGGCCGATGCGGTCGTTGCCGAACGCCCTGCTGGTGAGCGTGACCCGGTCGAGCTGGCGGTGCGCCGCCGCGACGAGCGCGGGGTGGCGGTGGCCGAAGTTGAGCGCCGAGTAGCCGGCCAGGCAGTCGAGGTAGCGACGGCCGTCGACGTCCGTCACCCACGCGCCCTCGGCGTCGGTGACCACGACCGGCAGCGGGTGGTAGTTGTGCGCCGAGTGGCGCGCCATCAGCTCCTCGTGCCGGACCGTCTCGGCGGACACCATGGGGTCGGGCAGTATCGCGGTCACGGCGCCACCTCGCTGGCGCTCGGCAACGCCGCGCCCGCGCGGTGCTGTGTCGAATGATGACCTCGCAAGCTCGGTCATGTACGTACCTCCAGCGTGCAGCACTTCGGTCCGCCGCCGCCCTTGAGCAGCTCGGACAGATCGACGGGGACGGGGACGAACCCGCGCTCGGCCACCGCGGCGGCCAGCCGGGTGGCCCTGACGGGCAGCACGACGTGCCGGCCGTCGGAGACGGCGTTCAGCCCGAGGACGGCGGCGTCGGCCGGGTCGGCGACCACGGCGTCCGGGAAGCGCTCCTGCAGCACCGCCCGCGAGGCGGGCGTGAACGCCTCGGGCAACCACGCGAGGGTCGTGGCGTCGAGCACGGCGATCGCGGTGTCGAGGTGGTAGTACCGCGGGTCGACCAGCTCCAGCGACACGATCTCGCGCCCGAACACCCGGGCGGCCTCCGCGTGGGCCCGAGGGTCGGTGCGGAACCCGTGGCCGGCGAGGATCACGGCGTCCGGTCCCGAGCCGACGACGAGCAGGTCGCCCTCGCCCTCGTTGACGAACTCCGGCTCGACCACGCACGTCCCGGCCCACCGGAACCACGTGGCGTGCGCGACGGCCTCGGCGGCCCGCTGCGGATGGCGGAACCGGGCGGCGAGCACGGTGCCGTCGACGACGGTGGCGCCGTTCGCGGCGTAGACCATGTCCGGCAGGCCCGGCACCGGCGCGAGCAGGTCGACGCGGTGCCCGAGATCGAGGTAGGTGCGGCGCAGCTCCTCCCACTGCGCGAGGGCGAGCCGTCGGTCGACGACGGTCCCGGGCAGCATCCACGGGTTGATCGCGTACTCGACGGCGAAGTGCGTGGGCGGGCACATGAGGTACCGGCGGGGCGTCGCGGTCCGGACCGGGGTCCGGGCCCCGCCCAATTCCTCGGGGACGGCGACCGGGTCGGGCACGACTGCGGTCATGAGGCGCTCCTCGGAGGGGTCGAAGGGGCGGCTGCGACGTCGAGGCCCGGCTACTTTCACGGTAGGAACCAGACGACGCACGAACAATCCGGATCCGTTGCCCCTGACGGCACCAACGGTGCGCAGATCTGGCCGACGACGCGCATTCGTTGCGTAACAAGGCGGCAACACGCCGAAGTCGGGATCAGGGCGCCTCGTGCAGCGGCGTCACCGGGCGCCGCAGCAACGCCGACAGCACCAGCACCGACTTCGTGCGCGCCACGAACGCCTGCGCGCCGATCTGCTCGAGCACCCGCTCGAAGTGCTGCATGTCGGCGGCCACGATCCGCAGCAGCGCGTCCGCCTCTCCCGAGATCGTGCTCGCGTCGACCACCTCAGGGAACCGGGCGATCGCCGCGCGGATCGCCTGCGGCGGCGTGCTGGCCCGGCAGTACAGCTCGACGTAGCCCTCGACCGTCCAGCCCAGCGCCCCCGGCTCCAGCCGCACGGTGAACCCGGCGATCGCCCCGCCCGCCCGCAACCGGTCCACCCGGCGCTTGACCGCCGACGCCGTCAGCCCCACGCGGGCACCGATGTCGGCGAAGCTGCGGCGGGCGTCCTCGACGAGCAGCGTGATGATGTTCTCGTCGACGGGATCGAGGCGCACGCCGCTCATCTCACCATCGGCGCCCACCGGTGGTGAGATGGCGCAATGACCGGTTCCTCCGCCGTCACGGCCGGGCTCTTCAGGGTCGACTCCGAGGTCGGGCGCCTGCGCCAGGTGATCCTGCACCGCCCCGGCACCGAGATGCTGCGCCTGACCCCCGGCAACAAGGACCGCCTGCTGTTCGACGACGTCCTGTGGGTGCACCGCGCCCAGCAGGAGCACGACCGCTTCGCCGAGGTGCTGCGCGAGCAGGGCGTCACGGTGCATCTGTTCGCCGACCTGCTGCGGAACACGCTCGAGGTGCCCGAGGCCCGCCGCCACGTCCTCGACAAGATCTTCGACGAGCGCGTCTACGGCCCGATGGCCATCGACGCGCTGCGCAACGCCTTCGACGCGTTCGACGAAGACACCCTCGCGGAGCACCTCGTCAGCGGCATCACGAAGCGGGAGCTGCTCGCGCGGATCCCCGAACCGCGCTCGATCGTCCTGCACGCCCTCGGGCCCGACGACTTCGTGCTCGAACCGCTGCCCAACCACCTCTACACGCGCGACGCCTCGGCCTGGATCGGCACGGGCGTCTCGATCAACAGCATGCGCAAGCTCGCCCGCGTCCGGGAGACCGCGAACTACGAGGCGATCTACCGGTGGCACCCGCTGTTCGCCGACACCGGGTTCCCGGTGTGGTCGGCGGGGTCGGAGAACGGCGTCGCGACGACCGAGGGCGGCGACATCCTCGTGCTCGGCGGCGGTGCCGTGCTCGTCGGCATGAGCGAGCGAACGACGGCCGCGGGGGTCGAGCGCCTGGCCCGGCAGCTGTTCGCGGGCGGCGAGGTGAGCCGCATGGTCGCGGTGCGGCTGCCGGCGACGCGCTCGATGATGCACCTCGACACCGTGATGACCATGGTCGATCCGGAGACGTTCACGAAGTACGCCGGGCTGGGGATGCTGCCGACCTACACCGTCGAGCCGGGCGACTCGGAGAAGGAACTCAAGGTCACCGACCACGACCCGGACCAGATGCACGACGCGATCGCCGCGGCGCTGGGGCTGTCCGCGATCCGGGTGCTGACCACCGACCAGGACGTCCACGCGGCCGAGCGCGAGCAGTGGGACGACGGGTGCAACGCGCTCGCGGTGGCGCCCGGCGCGGTGATCACCTACGAGCGCAACGAGGCGACCAACACGAACCTGCGCGCGAATGGGATCGAGGTGTTGGAGATCCCGGGCGGCGAGCTGGGCCGCGGCCGCGGCGGGCCGCGGTGCATGAGCTGCCCGATCGAGCGCGACCCCGTGTAACCCGAACGGCCCCCGAAGCGGGGCGCGTGAGCTCAGCATGGTGGCTTTGCTGCACTCCGACCGCAGCAAAGCCACCATGCTGCGAACCCGGAGCCCACTCGTTCGGCCGACGGCCGGCCGTCAGCTCCGCTCCGATCGCTCCCCGCGGACCACCCGCCGCAGCTTCGGCAGCCGCTCCGCCAGCACCCGCTCGGCGCCGTGCGTCGACGGCTCGTAGTAGTCGCGGCCCACCAGCCCGTCCGGCGGGTACTGCTGGGCCAGCACCGCGCCCTCGACGTCGTGCGGGTAGCGGTAGCCGACCGCGTTGCCCAGCTTCTGCGCGCCCGCGTAGTGCCCGTCGCGCAGGTGCGGCGGCACGGGGCCGGCGGCGCCGGCCCGCACGTCCGCCATCGCCGCGTCGATCGCCGTGATGACCGCGTTCGACTTCGGCGCGGTGGCCAGGTGCACGGTGACCTGGGCGAGCGCGATCCGGGCCTCCGGCAGCCCGACGAGCGCGACGACCTGCGCCGCGGCCACGGCAGCGGGCAGGGCCGTCGGGTCGGCCAGCCCGACGTCCTCGCTGGCGTGGATCATGAGTCGCCGGGCGACGAACCGCGGGTCCTCCCCCGCCACCAGCATCCGGGCCAGGTAGTGCAGCGCCGCGTCGGGGTCACTGCCCCGGATGGACTTGATGAAGGCGCTGATGACGTCGTAGTGCTGGTCGCCCGCCCGGTCGTAGCGCACCGCCGCCTCGGTCACGGCACGCTCCACGGCGGTGACGTCGATCTCGGTGCCACCGCCCGCGCCCACCCCGTCCGCGGCTGCCTCCAGCGCCGTCAGCGCTCGCCGCGCATCGCCGCTCGCGAGGCGGACGAGCGCGGCCTCCGCCTCGGGCACCAGCGTCACCGCCCCGCCCAGTCCGCGCGGTTCGGCCACGGCGCGGCGCAGCAGGGTGCGCACGTCGTCGTCGTCGAGCGGCTGCAGCGAGAGCACCAGCGACCGCGACAGCAGCGGTGCGACGACCGAGAACGACGGGTTCTCCGTCGTCGCGGCCACCAGCAGGACGAGCCGGTCCTCGACGGCACCGAGCAGCGCGTCCTGCTGCGTCTTGGAGAACCGGTGCACCTCGTCGACGAACAGCACCGTCTGCTGGCCCAGCCGGTCGCGGCGGCGCTTGGCGTCGTCGATCACGGTACGCAGCTCGCGGACACCCGACGACAGTGCCGACAACGCCACGAAGTGCCGGTTCCCCACGCCGGCCAGAAGCTGCGCCAGCGTGGTCTTGCCCGTGCCCGGCGGCCCGTAGAGCAGCACCGACGCCGCCGCCCCGCCCTCGACCAGCCGGCGCAGCGGTGCTCCGGGGCGCAGCAGGTGCGCCTGTCCCACGACCTCGTCCACCGCCCGCGGCCGCATCCGCACGGCGAGCGGTGCGGTCGCCGACGGCCCGCCGGTCGCGGGCGGATCCGGTTCGTGCAGGTCGAAGAGGCCGTGACTACCGTCCTGGCTGGTACTCATCACGCCCAGCCTGCCACCGCTGGACCCGGCCGCTACGGCCGGTCGAGCTCGGCGGCCAGGGCCGGGGTGGTGACCGCGGGGTTCTCCCGGTTCCGCAGGGTCGCGTAGGTGACGACCGCGACGCCGACCGACGCGAACGTGACCGGCAGCGTGAGGATGTTGCGCAACAGGTCCGCGACGAACCCGTCCGGGCCCACCAGGGCGGTGATGATCGTGCCGGCGATCGCGGAGTAGATCAGCGCGGCGAGCACGAAGGTGAGCAGCCGCCCGAGCGTCTGTCCGAACGCCGGGTTGACCAGCGCGAACGTGCGGCCGAGCCCCTCCCGCTCGAACATGATCACGCCGGTGAGCGTGGCGCCGAAGACGACGAGGAGGTAGATGCCCGGCAGGACGAGCACGAGGAACCCGAGCGTGACGAGGATGCCGGCGAGCAGGCCCCAGCCCAGCAGCGGCAGCGCCCGGCCCGCGGCGAAGGTGAGCGCCGGTCCGGCACCGACCTCCTGGCCCGACGCCTGCTTGCCGACGACGTACACCGAGGCGCCCTGGGCGAGCAGCGCGACCACGAAGAGGATGAGCGAGCCGACGACGCCGACGATCATGCCGGCGACCGACACCACGGTGGAGTCGGTTCCGGCGGCCGCGGTGACGATCGCGGCGACGAGCATGCCGGGCACGACGGTGGCGAGCTGGATGATCAGCAGCGGCTGCCAGCTGCGGCTGAGCACGCCGATGACCTTCGACCACCAGTCCGAGAAGGACATGGCCACCAGCGGGTCCGCAGCGGGGTAGGCGCCGGGGTAGGCCGGTTGACCGCCGCCGTACTGCCCGGGCGGGTACTGCGCACCGGGGTACTGGCCGGCCGGGTACTGGCCGCCGCCGGGGTACTGACCCGCCGGATCCGGGCTGCTGGGGTACTGGTGCCCGGGGTACGGGTTGCCCGGGTACTGGCCCGGCTCGGGAGGAGGGCCGCCGTAGGGCGGTCCGGCGTCGGGACGGGGCGGTTCGCCACTGCCCGGATACGGTGGGGATGTCGACATGGGACCCGACGGTAGGGGCGAGTTCCGCTGCTGAAACCGCCCGCGGCCGGTTGTCACCGGTTCGTGACCGACGTTCGCCCGCAGGATCGCGGACCGCGCCGGGGGCCGGATCGCATCGCATAGGGTCGGAACGTGCGGGAGATCCTGGAACTGCTCGAGCGCGATGCGCACCTGTCCCACGACACCATCGCGACGATGACGGGGTTGCCGCTCGAGCAGGTGGCGGCGCAGGTCGCGGAGTGGCAGGCGAGCGGGGTCATCCGCCGCTACACGGCGGTGATCGACTGGGACCGCGCCGCCGCGGCGGCCGGGCCCGACAGCATCCCCGAGACCGTCACCGCCTTCATCGACGTCGCGGTCGCCCCCGCCCGCTCCGTCGGCTTCGACGACGTGGCGGAGCGGATCTCCCGCTTCCCCGAGGTGCGCAGCGTCTACCTGGTCTCGGGAGGCCACGACCTGCGGTGCACCGTCACCGGGCGCAACATCCGGGCCGTCTCCGACTTCGTGTCGCAGAAGCTCTCGACGATCGAGCGGGTGCAGGCCACCGCCACCCACTTCGTGCTCAAGGCCTACAAGCGCGACGGCGTCGCGTTCGCCGAGCCCGAGCCCGACCACCGCCTGCGCGTCACCCCCTGAGGAGCACACGGCAGTGAAGCCGCTCAACGACGTGATCACCGCCTGTCCCCCGTCCGGGATCCGGCGGTTCTTCGACATTGCCGCCGAGATGGACGACGTCATCTCCCTCGGCGTCGGCGAACCCGACTTCGTCACGCCCTGGCGGATCCGCGAGGCCGGGATCTACGCACTCGAGCACGGGTACACCACGTACACCTCCAACGCGGGCCTGCCGAAGCTCCGCAGGCTCATCTGCACCGACCAGGCGTCGCGCTACGGCGCGCACTACGCGTGGGACACCGAATGCCTCATCACCACGGGCGTCTCCGAAGGACTCGACCTGGCGCTGCGGGTACTGCTCAACCCGGGTGACGAGGTGATCATCCCGGAACCCTGCTACGTGGCGTACGAGCCATGCGTGCGGTTCGCGGGCGGCGTGCCCGTCACCGTCGCGACGCGCTGGGAGGACGACTTCGCCGTCGACGCCGCTCGAGTGGCGGACGCCGTCACCCCGCGCACGAAGGCCATCCTGCTCGGCTCGCCCGCGAACCCGACCGGCGCGGTGCAGCCCCGCGCGTCGCTGGAGGCGCTGGTGGCGCTGGCGCAGGAACGTGACCTGTACCTGGTCTCGGACGAGATCTACGACCGGCTCACCTACGAGGGCCGCCACTCCTGCCTGGGCGCGCTGCCCGGGGCGCGCGACCGCACGGTGGTGCTCGGCGGGTTCTCCAAGGCCCAGGCGATGACCGGCTGGCGGGTCGGGTGGATCTGCGCGCCCGAGGAGATCGCGCAGCTGTGCGTGCGGGTCCACCAGTACACGATGCTGTGCGCCCCGCACGTCTCCCAGCTCGCCGCGGTGGAGGCGCTCGAGCACGCCGACGACGACGTCGCCGCGATGGTCGCCGACTACGACCGCAGGCGGCGGGTGTTCGTGAAGGGGCTGCGCGAGATCGGTCTCGACTGCCCGGAGCCGTCGGGGGCCTTCTACGCGTTCCCCTCGATCCGCCGCTCGGGGCTGGACTCGGAGACCTTCGCCGAGCGCCTGCTGCACGAGCACAAGGTGGCGGTGGTGCCCGGCAACGTGTTCGGACCGTCCGGCGAGGGCCACGTGCGGTGCTCGTACGCCACCGCGCTGCCGCTGCTGGAGGAGGCGCTGGAGCGCATGGGGCGGTTCCTCGCGTCGGTGAACTGATCGAGGCTGAACCGACCGGTTTGTCACCACGACGCTGCAAGCGTGTATCGACACGCCGTGTTACGGCGGGCCGGGTGGGCATGCAGGTGTGTGCTGCGCCATCCTCGGCGGATGGACCTCGCCCACCCACCACTGGACACTCCACTGGATACCGCGGACCGGCCGTGCCGGGGCTGCGGCCGGCACCGCGCCGCCGACGGCGCCCGAGCGATGGCCTGGAGCAGCGAACACGCGCCCGACGGCGTGGTGACGTTCGTCTGCCCCGGCTGCACCCGCGCCGACATCGGCCAGATCGAGGCCGGTCTACCGTGCCTCGTCCACCACAGCCCGGCGGCCTAACGACACCGGTCGCCCGTCAGGCCACCGACCGCAAGGCGGGGAAGACCGCGAGCCCCTCCGGCGCGTCGGGAAACCGCCTGCGCAGAGCCGCGACGACCGCCGCGGCGAGCTCCGCCGTCGCTCCCCGCCCGTGCTCGGTCGCGGCCGCGCCCAGCTCCCGCCAGTAGTGCGCGAGTGCGGTACTGATCCGCGGAGACCGTGCCGCGTCGGGCCCGATCGGGGTGTCGCGCCCCCCGGACTCCGGGTCCGGCAGCCGCGGCAACAGCCACCAGGTGCACAGCCACACCCACATCAGCTGGGCGTCGAGCAGGCGGCGTTGCAGCCGCTCCGGCTCGTCCAGCTCCGGCCAGACCCCGGCGATCTCGGTCCGCCATGCCTCCACCAGCGCCGCCGCCAGCTTCGGCGGCAGCGCGAAGCTCGCCTCGCACGCCGGGAAGGGCACGCGGAAGTAGGCGGCGTCGAGCACGATGTCGCGGAAGCAACCCCACTCGAAGTCGACGAACCGGACGCCCCTGCTCGTCACGAGGTTGTTGTCCGGACAGGTGTCCGACGGGCTGAACGCCCGGTAGCGGGTACCGCCGAGCAGCCGGACCGTCTCGTGGGCCTGCGCGACGGCCTCGGCCCCCACCGTCACGCCGAGCCGGGCGTCGAGCAGGCCGGGCAGCCCGGCGAGGGCGGTCCGGGCGTCCTCGGCCATCGGGTCGCGCCAGGCCCGTTCGCCCTGACGGCGCAGGAGCGCCCCGAAGTCGCCCTCCAACCCTGCCGTGGCCGCCTGCATCCTGCCCAGCGCGCGGGCCCAGCCGAGCAGGCAGCGCTGCGCGGCCTCGGCGTCGGGCCCGAACAGCTTGTCGGCCAGCGTCGAGCTGCGGCCGAGGTCTTCGAGCACGAGCAGCCGCGCGTCGGGGTCGTGGGCGATCAGCACGGGACTGGAGCGATCGTCGGCGGGCAGCGCCGTGAACAGCTGGCAGCTGGCGACCTCGTAGTGGAACGGGTCGGGCCGGTCCGGGGCCGGCGCGGCCACGTAGTGCTTCACCACGAGGGTCCGCGGCAGCGAGAACGGGTTGCGGGCCACCCGGGCCCGGGCGACGACCGACCGGTCGCTGCCACCCAGGTCTTCAGGATCGGCCAGGACGATGCCCGCACCGGCACGCTTGCTGAGCACGCGCTCGGCGGCCGCCAGCGCGGCGAGCACCGGCCTGGGAGGGTCGCCCAGGTCGTGAACCATCGTCGTCGACCCTACCCCTGCTCGGTCCGCCGGATACCTGATCCGGCCGCATTCACCGGCCGCGCGCCAGGCGGCACCCCGGTCAGTTCGGTGCCGCGACGTCCGGGGCCGTCGGCGACTCCCCCGGTCCGGCCGGCGGCTTCGCGTCGACGCCCGCCTCGCGGCGCTGCGCGGGCGTGATCGGCGCGGGCGCCGAGGTCAGCGGGTCGAAGCCGTTGCCCGTCTTCGGGAAAGCGATGACCTCGCGCAGCGAGTCGGCACCGGCGAGCAGCATGCACGTGCGGTCCCAGCCCAACGCGATCCCGCCGTGCGGAGGCGGCCCGAACTGGAACGCGTCGAGCAGGAACCCGAACTTCTCGCGCTGCTCGTGCTCGTCCATCCCGAGCAGGCCGAAGACCCGCTCCTGCACGTCCGCGCGGTGGATACGGATCGACCCACCGCCGATCTCGTTGCCGTTGCAGACGATGTCGTAGGCGTAGGCCAGTGCGTTCGCCGGGTCGTCCTCGAACCGGTCGATCCACTGCTCGTTCGGCGAGGTGAACGGGTGGTGCACGGCGGTCCAGCCCAGCTCGTTCCCCTTGTCGTCCCTGATCCTCTCGAACATCGGGGCGTCGACGACCCAGACGAACGACCAGGCGCTCTCGTCGATCAGCCCGCACCGGCGGGCGATCTCCCCGCGAGCGGCACCGAGCAGCGCACGGGCGTCCGCCGGGTGCCCGGCCCCGAAGAAGATCGCGTCGCCCGGCTCGGCGCCGGCAGCCTTCGCCAGACCGTCGCGCTCGGCGTCGGAGAGGTTCTTGGCCACGGGGCCGCCGAGCGTGCCGTCGTCCGCGACCGTCACGTACGCCAGCCCGCGGGCGCCCCGTTGCCGGGCCCACTCCTGCCAGGCGTCGAACTGCCGCCGCGGCTGGCTCGCCCCGCCCGGCATCACGACCGCGCCGACGTACGGAGCCTGGAACACGCGGAACGGGGTGTCCGAGAAGTACTCGGTGAGGTCGGTCAGCTCGACGGCGAACCGCAGATCCGGCTTGTCCGAGCCGTAGCGGGCCATCGCGTCGGCGTAGGTGAGGCGCGGGATCGGCCGCGGGATCTCGTAACCCGCCAGCCGCGACCACAGCGCGCCGACGATCGCCTCGCCCAGCTCGATGACGTCGTCCTGCTCGACGAAGCTCATCTCGATGTCGAGCTGGGTGAACTCCGGCTGGCGGTCGGCCCGGAAGTCTTCGTCGCGGTAGCAGCGGGCGATCTGGTAGTAGCGCTCCGTGCCCGCGACCATCAGCAGCTGCTTGAACAGCTGTGGGCTCTGCGGCAGCGCGTACCAGGAGCCGGGCTTGAGACGGGCGGGGACGAGGAAGTCGCGGGCGCCCTCGGGTGTGGAGCGGGTGAGCGTCGGCGTCTCGACCTCGACGAAGTCGCGCTGGTGCAGGACCTCGCGGGCGATCCGGTTGACCTCGCTGCGCAGGCGCAGGGCCGCGGCCGGCCCGGACCGGCGCAGGTCCAGGTAGCGGTAGCGCAGCCGGATCTCCTCGCCGACCTCGCTGTACTCGTCGACGGGGAACGGCAGGGGGGCCGACTCCGACAGCACCGTCAGAGCGGTGGCGGTGATCTCGACGGCCCCGGTGGGCAGATCCGGGTTCTCGTTCCCCGCCGGGCGGGCGACGACCTCGCCGACGACCTGCACGCAGAACTCCGCCCGCAGGCGGTGCGCCCGCTGCTCCAGATCCTCCAGGGCCATCTCGCCCTCGCGGAACACGACCTGGACCGAGCCCGACCGGTCGCGGAGATCGATGAAGATCACGCCGCCGTGGTCGCGGCGGCGGGCCACCCACCCGGCCAGGGTCACGGTCTGTCCGACGTGCTCGGTCCGCAGGGTGCCGGCGTCGTGCGTGCGCATCACGGTTCGAGGCTATCCGGGAGCCCCGGGTGACCGGCCACCAGGTTTCCGACCCGCCCGGCGGCGGCGGACCGCCGGCCGCACTCACAGCAGGCTCAGCTGATCGGGAGCGTCGTGCGGCACCGCATTGGCCGCGGCCCGCCCTCGGCCGGCCGCGACGGAGCGGTGCAGCCCGATCGAGCCGGGCACGGCACCCGCCGCCGCGCCAGGTTCCGACCCTGTGCGCCCGGCCCGCGGCAGGGGCGCGATCTCGCCGGCGAGCCCGTGGCGGCGCAGCAACGGCGCCACGCGCTCGGCGAGGACGCGGCGGTACGCCGGATCGACGTAGGCCCCCCGCCGGTAGAGCCGGGCGTAGGGCTCCACCAGCGCGGGGTACTCGCGGGCCAGCCACACCTGGAACCACTCGCGGGCTCCCGGCCGCAGGTGCAGCGCCATCACCGTCGCCCCCGTGGCGCCCGCGTCCGCGATCCGTGCGAGCAGCGCATCGAGCGCCTCGCTCGAGTCGGTGAGCATCGGCAGCACCGGCGCGACCATCACCCCGCACGGCAGTCCGGCGTCGGTGATGCGCCGCACCAGCTGCAGCCGCGCCTCCGGCGACGGCGCACCCGGCTCGAGCCGGGCCTGCAGCTCCCGGTCCAGCAGCGCGATCGACACGCCGAGCCCGACCGGCACGTCCGCGGCCGCCGCACTCAGCCGGGGCAGGTCGCGACCGAGGACCGTCCCCTTGGTCAGGACGGAGAACGGGGTGCCGGAGCGCGCCAGTGCGTCGATGACATCCGGCATGAGCCGGTAGCGACCCTCGGCACGCTGGTAGGGATCGGTGTTCGTACCCATCGCCACGGGCTCGCGCTGCCATCGCGGCGCCCGCAGCTCGCGGTCGAGGACCCGCGCGACGTTGACCTTGACCACGAGCTCGCGGTCGAAGTCGGCGCCGGCGTCGAGGTCGAGGTAGGTGTGGGTGTTGCGGGCGAAGCAGTTGTGGCTCACGACACCCTCGGCCACGAAGTCGCCTGTGCCGGTGGTGATGTCGAACATCGCGACGGCGCCGCCCACCGGCGAGATGTCGACGACCTCCAGGCCGCCGTCGCCGCCGACCACCGAGCCGGCGAGGCCGCGCAGCCGACTCACCGCGGGGTCGGCGACCGCCAGGAACCGCAGGAGCTCGCGGCCGCCGCCCGCCAACCGCAGCTGCCGGACCGACGGCCGTCGCCGTTGCTCCCCCGGCACCTGCTCCACCGTGAAGGCGAACCCGAGCCGGTGCAGCGCCCCGGCGGCGAGCCCCACGAGCTCTTCGTCGGGGGTGCTCAACCGCAGAACGCCTTCGGTGGTCGCGCCGACGGCGTCCGCCATACCCCCGAGGAACCCGGCGCACCAGTCGTCGTCCGGTTCGGGCGGCCGCCGCGTGACCGCTCCCGCAGACATGAGCCCTCCGGCCGGCCCTGCAGACGGCCCCCCAGGACGTCCGGCGGGCCGCCCGTCGCCCGCACCCGGCCCACGACCTGCGCCGCCGACCCCCACGAGCCGCGGTGCCAGGGTGACGCGGCGGCGTGCCGCGGGCGGGCCGGCGGGGGCGGTGGTGCGGGTGGGCACGCGCTGCACCGCCTCAGTGGCGAGGAGGTGGTGCGCGCGGCCGAGCGCCTCCAGCTCCAGCCGCTCCGACGGGAACGCGTGGTCGATCCGGCCGTCGCGGGCCTGTACGTGCGCGGCCGCGTCGGCACGCACCAGGCCGTGCAGGTAGCCCTGCCGGTAGGACGGGGACGGGGTCCGGGAGGCGGGCAGGGCACCCGGCCCGAGCAGGACGTCGCCCCGCCGCAGCCGCCTGCGCCGCCCGGCCCGGCACCACCCGGGTGCCACGTGCCGCCATCCCCGCCCGGTCAGGAAGCGGTGCTCGCCGCTGGCCACCAGCGTCGTGCCGTCGGCGAGCGTGATCCGGTGGCCGGGCTTCGTCGTCGACCAGTGCGCGAGCACCGGCGTGGGCACGTAGCGGCGGACACCCGCGGCGTCGACGGCGGTGCCCAGCACGACCTCGCCGGGATGCAGGCCGGCGATCGGCCGGGTGCGACCGTCCGCGAGCAGCACCCGGGTCGCCCCGTCGAGGCAGTAGACGCAGGCGTGGCCGCAGCCCCGGTACGGGTTGACGGTCCAGCGGAAGGGGACCGGCGAATCGCCCGGCACCCGGTTCAGCGCGGACTTGGCCTCGACCTCGTGGAACGTCACCCCGGCGAACTCGGGCACGCGTACGGTGCGCAGCAGCCCGCGCAGGCCGGGAAGGGCCAGCTCGGTACCGACCCCGTCATCGAGGACTTGCTGACCACTCCATCGCATGGCTACATTCGAACACATGTTCGAACGACCGACAAGACCCGGCTCCCCGTTCGACGCGGCCGCACCGGGTGCGCCACGCTGCCGTCATGTCCGACGCCGCAGACATTCCCGTCCCCCTGACCCTCGTCGTGATGGGGGTGTCCGGGGTGGGGAAGACCTCGGTCGCGCACGCGCTCGTCGAGCGCACCGGCTGGGTCTTCCAGGAGGGCGACGACCTCCACCCCGCCGCGAACCGGGCGAAGATGGCGGCAGGCACACCGTTGGACGACGACGACCGGTGGCCGTGGCTGCGGCGCATCGCGGCGTGGATCGGCGAGCAGGAAGCCGCCGGGCGCGGCGCCGTCGTCACCTGCTCCGCGCTCCGCCGCAGCTACCGTGACCTGCTGGGCGACGGGCACCCGTCGGTCCGGTTCGTGCACCTGCTGGCATCGGAGGAGGTGCTCGGCGCGCGCGTCTCGCACCGCCACCACGAGTACATGCCTCCCGCGCTGCTGCGGAGCCAGCTCGACACCCTCGAACCTCTCGCCGACGACGAGCCGGGCGTGCGGGTGGAGACCGACGGCGATCCGGCGGCCGTCGCCGACCGCGCACTGGCGGCACTCGCGGACGGGTGACGTCGGACGGCGATCGGGCCGCGGGCAGGATGGCCCGGTGACCCGACCCGCCGCGGACCGCGACCGGGCCCCAGTGCGATCGGACGAGGCGCGGTCGGAGAAGGCCCGGCCGGGCGGCGGACGGCACGGCCGCGTCGTCGACGACCCGTCCACCGAGCCCCCGACCGAACCGTTGGCCCTGCCCGTGCCCGAGTCCGGCCCGACCCACGGGCACGCGGAGCCCGACCGCGAGCCGGACCCGACCGCCGAGCCGGTCCGTGCACGCGGGCCCGGCCACGACGTCGGCCACGGGCACGGACACGGCCCGGCCGCGCCGGCGGGCCGCCGGGTCCGCGTGCTGCTCGCCGTGCTGCTGGTGCCCTGCGCCCTCGCCGCCCTGGTCGGCCTGGTCCTCCTCCGTCCCACCGGTGGTCCGTCGCCCGCGCCCGGGACGGCGCTGCTGCAGCCGGTGCGCGGTCAGGTCACGGCCGCCCAGGTCACGGACTGCTCCCCCGGCGACGGGCAGGGGCGGTGTGCCGCGCTGGTCGTCGCCATGACCGACGGGCCGCGGTCGGGCCGCGACCTAGTCCAGCTGGTGCCTCTCGAGCCCGGCACTCCCCGCTTCACCGTGGGCGATCCCGTGGTGCTCGGCTGGTCGGGCGGCAACCCGGACGACCCCGGCTCCTACCAGATCGTCGACTTCCAGCGGGGCGGATCACTGGCCTGGCTCGCGGTGCTGTTCGCGGCCGCGGTGCTGGTCCTCGGCCGGTGGCGCGGCCTCGCCGCGCTGGCTGCGCTCGCCGTGAGCTTCGCGGTGCTCCTGCTGTTCGTGCTCCCGGCGATCCGGGCCGGGCACAGCCCGCTGGCGGTCGCCGTCGTCGGGGCCGGCGTGATCATGTTCGCGGTGCTCTACCTGACCCACGGACTGTCGGCACGCACGTCGACCGCCGTGCTCGGCACACTCGTGTCGCTGGCGTTGATCGGCGTGCTGGGTGCGACCTTCTCCGCGGCCGCCCGCCTCACCGGGCTGGACGACCAGACCACGGCTCTCGTCGCCTCGCTCGGCGTGGGCATCGACGCCCGCGGTCTGCTCCTGGCCGGCATGGTCATCGGGGCGCTCGGGGTGCTCGACGACGTCACGGTCACCCAGACCAGCGCGGTGTGGGAGCTGCGCCGGGCCAACCCGCAGCTGGGGGCGACGGCGCTGTTCCAGGCGGCGATGCGGATCGGCCGCGACCACGTCGCCTCGGCGGTGAACACTCTCGTGCTCGCCTACGCCGGGGCGTCGCTGCCGTTGCTGCTGTTGTTCAGCCTCTCCGGCCGCAGCCTCGGGGACGTCGCGACGAGCCAGGACGTCGCCACGGAGATCGTCCGGACGCTGGTGGGCAGCATCGGGCTCGTGGCGTCGGTGCCGGTCACGACCGCGGTCGCCGCACTGGTGGCGAGCCGGGAGGACGTGGAACCGGGACGCGACGGGCGAGCAGGGTCGCCTCGCCGTCGCGCTCGCGGTCGAGCAGCGTCTCGAGGTCGCTGAACGCCGTCCGCAGCTCCCCCGCCGGTGCCCGGAACGGCCCCGGACCGGCGTCGACCTCGGACAGCACGGTGATCGCGAGCACCCCGCCCGGGGCGAGCGCGGCGGCGAGATCGGCGTAACGGGACGGGTCGCGGAACAGCTGGCACACCACCACGTCGTACGGCCCCCGGCAGTCGGCCGGCAGGCCGGCATCGAGGTCGTGGGTGACCCAGCGGACGCGCCCGGCGACCCCGGCCGAGGCGGCGAGCCGGGCGCCGGCGGCCAGCCCGACCGGCGAGACGTCGACTGCGTCGACCACGAGGCCGCGCCGCGCCAGCCACACCGCGACGCCGCCGCGCCCGCAGGCCACGTCCAGCGCGCGCCCGGACACCGGCAGGCACGCGGTCAGCTCGGCAGCACCCGCCAGCGCACCCGGTGGGGCCGCGCCCGACGGCTGGGCGGCTCCGTGCCGCGCGTCCCACCGCGCCCGGTCGCCGCCGCTCACAGCGGCGTGACGTACGCCCCGGTCAGCCCGCCGTCGACGAGGAAGTTCGCCGCCGTGATGAACGACGCGTCGTCGCTGGCCAGGAAGGCCACGGCGGCGGCGATCTCCGCCGGCTCCGCGAAGCGGCCGAGGGGCACGTGCACGAGCCGGCGCGCCGCACGGTCGGGATCCTTGGCGAACAGGTCCATGAGCAGCGGCGTCGCCACCGGCCCCGGAGAGAGCGCGTTCACCCGCACGCCCTGCCGGGCGAACTGCACGCCCAGCTCGCGCGTCATCGCCAGCACCCCGCCCTTGCTGGCGGTGTAGGAGATCTGCGACGTCGCGGCGCCCATCGTCGCGACGAAGGAGGCCGTGTTGACGATCGACCCCTTGCCCTGCGCCAGCATGTACGGCAGCACGGCCTTGCACCCGAGGTAGACCGACGTCAGGTTGACGTCCTGGACCCGGCGCCAGGCGTCGAGTCCGGTGTCGAGGATCGAGTCGTCGTCCGGCGGCGAGATGCCGGCGTTGTGGAACGCGACGTCGATCCGCCCGTAGGCCTGCTGCGTCTGCGCGTAGATCCGCTCGTTGTCCTCCGGGCTGGTGACGTCCGCGGCGACGAACATCCCGCCGAGGTCGTCCGCCAGCGCCTTCCCGGCCTCCTCGTCGAGGTCGACGACGACGACCGTGGCGCCCTCGGCGGCGAGCCGCTGCGCGGTGGCGCGCCCGATCCCCCCGGCTCCACCCGTGATCACGGCGACCCGGTCCGCGAACCGTTGCACGCGTTGCTCCTCCTGCTTCTCTCAGCCGGCTCGTCTCGGCCGGCCCGGTCAGTCGTCGGCGAAGAAGACGTTCTTGACCTCGGTGAACGAGTCCAGCGCGTCGGGCCCGAGTTCACGGCCGAGGCCGGAGCGCTTGAACCCACCGAACGGCGTCGAGTACCGCACCGACGAATTGGAGTTCACCGACAGGTTGCCGCTCTCCACCGCGCGGGCGACGCGCAGGGCGCGCCCCAGGTCCCGGGTCCAAATCGACCCGGAGAGGCCGTACTCGGTGTCGTTGGCCAGCGCGACGGCCTCGGCCTCGTCGTCGAACGGCAGCACCGCCACGACCGGGCCGAACACCTCCTCGCGCCAGACGGGGTCCGCCGTCGACCGGGGCAGCACGACCGTCGGCGGGTACCAGTAGCCGGGGCCCTCGGGTGCGCTCCCGCGGAACGCGACGTCCACCGGGCCGCCGTCGGCGCCAGCCCCGTTCTCGACGAAGCCGCGGACCCGGTCGCGCTGGCCCGCGCTGATCAGCGGCCCCATGTCGACGTCGGGCTCGGCGGGCGATCCGACCCGCAGAGCCGTGACCTCGGGCTCCAGCAGCTCCAGGAAGCGGTCGTACGCCCCGCGCTGCACCAGGATCCGCGAGCGCGCGCAGCAGTCCTGGCCGGCGTTGTCGAACACTCCCGCGGGCGCGCTCGTCGCCGCGCGCTCAAGGTCCGCATCCGCGAAGACGATGTTCGCCGACTTGCCGCCGAGCTCGAGCGTGACCCGTTTGACCTGGTCCGCGGCCTGGCGCAGGATGCGTGTGCCGACCTCGGTCGAGCCGGTGAACACGATCTTGCGCACGTGCTCGTGGGTGACCAGCCGCTCCCCGACCACCGAGCCCTTGCCCGGCAGCACCGTGAACACACCTGGCGGGAGGCCCGCCTCACGCCCCAGTTCGGCCAGCCGCAGGGCCGTCAGCGGGGTGAGCTCGGCCGGCTTGAGCACGACCGTGTTGCCGGCCGCCAGGGCCGGCGCGAACCCCCACCCGGCGATCGGCATGGGGAAGTTCCACGGGACGATGATCCCGACGACGCCGAGCGGCTCGCGGAAGGTGACGTCCATGCCGCCCGCCACCGGGATCTGGCGGCCGAACAGCCGCTCCGGGGCGGCGGCGTAGTAGTCCAGCACGTCGCGGACGTTGCCGGCCTCCCAGCGGGCGTTGCCGATCGTGTGGCCGGCACCCCGGACCTCCAGTTCGGCCAGCTCGTCGACGTGGGCGTCGACGACCGCGGCGAAGCGGCGCAGCAGCCGGGCCCGGTCGGCCGGCGCGACCGCACGCCAGGCGGGCCCCGCGGCGACGGCCCGGGCGACGGCCTCGTCCACCTGTGCGGCGTCGAGAGACTCGACCTCGGTGACGACCTCCTCGGTCGCGGGGTCGAGGACTGTGTGCATTCCTGCGAGAACTCCCACTAGAACCGCTCGAACCCCCGCTTGCGCTCCCAGTCCGTCACCGCGGCCTCGAAGGCCTCGAGCTCGACGTCGGCAGCCCGCAGGTAGTGCGCGACCACGTCCTTGCCGAACGCCGCCTCGGCCAGCTCGGACGCCGCGAACAGTTCGCGGGCGGCGCGGAGCGTGCTGGGGACGCGGGCGGAGTCGGCGTCGTAGGCGTTGCCGACGAACGCGGGCTCCAGTTCCAGCTTGTTGCGGACCCCGTGCAGGCCGCCGGCGAGCATCGCGGCCTGTGCCAGGTAGGGGTTGACGTCGCCGCCCGGCACCCGGTTCTCCACGCGCAGCCCGTTGCCGTGCCCGACCACCCGCAGGGCGCAGGTCCGGTTGTCCTCGCCCCACGCGACGGCCGTCGGGGCGAACGATCCCGGCTGGTAGCGCTTGTAGGAGTTCACGGTCGGCGCGTAGAGCAGGGTGAACTCGCGCAGGGTGGCGAGGACGCCGGCCACGAAGCTCGTGAAGACCGGGCTGCGGCCCCCCTCGCCGTGCCCGTTCCCTCCGTCACCGTCGGCGAACACGATCGCGCCGTCCGTGCCCCGCAGGCTCATGTGGATGTGGCACGAGTTGCCCTCGCGCTCGTCGTACTTGGCCATGAAGGTGAGCGACTTGCCGTGCTTCGCGGCGAGCTCCTTCGCGGCGGCCTTGAAGACGACGTGGTTGTCCGACGTCCGCAGCACGTCGTCGTAGCGGAAGGCGATCTCGTGCTGGCCGAAGTTGCACTCGCCCTTGGACGACTCCACCGTCAACCCGGCGCCGTACATCGCGTTGCGGATGTCGCGCATCAGCGGCTCGTCCGCGCTCGTGCCGAGGATCGAGTAGTCGACGTTGTACCGCGTCGAGCCGGTCAGCCCCTGGTAGTGGGCGTCGAACGCGTCTTGGAAGGAGTCGGTGAACACGATGAACTCCAGCTCGGTGCCGCCGAGGGCGGTGAACCCGAGCTGCTGCGCCTCGTCGACCTGGGCCCGGAGCACCTGGCGGGGCGACTGACGCACCGGCGTGCCGTCCAGCCACGACAGGTCGGACTGCACCATCACCGATCCGGGCAGCCACGGCGCGTTGCGCAGCGTGGACATGTCTGGGGTGATCACGAAGTCGCCGTAGCCCTGCTCCCACGACGACATCTCGTAGCCGGAGACGGTGTTCATGTCGACGTCCACGGCGAGCAGGTAGTTGCAGCCCTCCATGCCGTGCGAGGCCACCTCGTCGAGGAAGAACCGGGCGTGCACCCGCTTGCCCTGCAACCGGCCCTGCATGTCGGTGAAGACCACCAGCACGGTGTCGACGTCCCCGGACTCCACCCGCTCGGTGAGCTCGTCGGTGGTCAGCGGGCGCTGCGGAGTCATTGGGGGCATCGCACGGTTCCTCTCGTCTCAGGTCCTTCTGGCGGAACACTAGTACTCACGATGCGTGAGCGGCACGCCCGCTGTTGCTGGGCCGAACGTGGGATCGGCGATATCGTCGTGCACGGAACGCGACGGCCGGCGTGATCAGCCCAGCGCCGCGATCACCGACCCGGCGGCGCCGTCCAGCGGCACCGACGTCTGCTCACCGGTCGCCAGGTCCTTGAGGCCCACCTGCCCGGCCTCGAGATCGCGCTCTCCGAGGACCAGCGCGAACCGCGCACCCGACCTGTCGGCGGCCTTCATTGCCCCCTTGAGCCCGCGTCCGCCGTAGGCGAGATTCACCCGCACCGCGGCCTGTCGCAGCTCCGCCGCCAGCACCACCAACCGCCGCCGGGCGGCGTCGCCTAGCGGCACTCCGAAGACCTCGCAGCGGGCCGTCGACCATGGAGCAGCGGATCCCTCCAAGCCCTCGACCCGACAGGCGAGCAGCGTCCGGTCCACCCCGATGCCGTAGCCGACGCCGGACAGCGGCTGCCCGCCGAGCACCGCCATCAGCCCGTCGTAGCGGCCGCCCCCGCCGATCCCGGACTGCGCGCCGAGCCCGTCGTGGACGAACTCGAAGGTCGTCTTCGTGTAGTAGTCCAACCCGCGCACCATCCGCGGGTTCTCGACGTAGGCCACGCCCAGGTCGTCGAGGTGCTGCTTCACCGCGGCGTGGTGCTCCGCGGAGGCCGGGGACAGGTGGTCGACCAGCAGCGGCGCGTCCGCCAGCCGGGCGCGGACCTCCGGGCGCTTGTCGTCGAGCACCCGCAGTGGATTGATCTGCGCGCGGTGCCGTGTCGCCTCGTCGAGGTCGAGGCCGGCGAGGAAGTCGCGCAGCAGGGCCCCGTAGGCGGGACGGCAGTCGGCGTCGCCGAGCGAGGTCAGCTCGAGGCGGTAGCCCGTGAGCCCGAGCGCCCGGAACCCCTCGTCCGCCACGGCGATCACCTCGGCGTCGAGCGCGGGGTCGTCGACGCCGATCGCCTCGACCCCGACCTGCTGCAACTGCCGGTAGCGCCCCGCCTGCGGCCGCTCGTAGCGGAAGAACGGCCCCGCGTAGCGCAGCTTCACCGGCAGGCCGCCGCGGTCCAGTCCGTGCTCGATCACCGCCCGCACCACCCCGGCGGTGCCCTCGGGGCGCAGCGTCACCGACCGGTCGCCCCGGTCGGCGAAGGTGTACATCTCCTTGCTCACGACGTCCGTCGACTCGCCGACGCCGCGGGCGTAGAGCCCGGTGTCCTCGAACACGGGCAGTTCGATGAGCCCGTACCCGGCGCGGTCCGCGGCGGACTGCAGCGTGTTCCGGACGTGCTCGAACCCGGCCGACTCGGGCGGGTAGTACTCCGGGACGCCCTTCGGCGCGGCGAACGCCGTCGGCCGGCTGGTGGCGGTCTCGGCGGTCACAGCCCGCGCCCCGGCGCCGGGACGTCGAGACCCTGCAGGAACGGGTTCGACTCCCGTTCACGGCCGATCGTCGTGGCCGGGCCGTGCCCGGGCAGCACGTACGCGGCGTCGTCGCGGGTCAGCAGCTTGTCGCGCAGGCTGCAAATCATCTGCGCGGAGTCGCCCCCGGGCAGGTCCGTCCGCCCGATCGACCCCGCGAACAGCGTGTCGCCGGCGAGGATCACCTCGCCGCCCTCGTCCGTGGCGGTGGTGAACACGATCGACCCCGGTGTGTGGCCGGGCGTGTGGTCCACCCGCAACGCCAGCCCGGCGAGCTCGAGCGCAGCTCCGTCGTCGAGGGTGCGGACCTCGCGCGGCTCGCGCATCTCCAGCCGGCCGCCGAAGAAGGAGAGCGCCTCGCGCGAGAGGCCCTTCATTGGGTCGGACAGCATCGCCCGGTCGTCGGGGTGGATGAAGGCCGGCACGTCGTGGCCGTCGCAGACGGGAGCGACGGAGAAGGTGTGGTCGAAGTGCCCATGGGTGAGCAGCACCGCGACCGGGGTGAGCCGGTGCTCCCGGAGCAGCTCCTCGAGCGGCTCGACGGCGTCCTGCCCGGGATCGACCACGACGCACGCCTCCCCTGGACCGGAGGCCAGCACGTAGCAGTTGGTCTGGAACGCCCCTGCGGGGAAACCGGCGACGAGCACGCTTTCAGAGTAGTCACGGGCCCTCACGGGGCTTTCAGGTCGGATCGGTAGGGTCGCCTGCGAGCAGGAGGGATGCACGTGGCGACGAACCAGATGCGACGCGATGCGGCCAAGCGGAAGCTGGCCAGCCAGCAGGCGCGGCGGGCCCAGCAGGCCGCCCGGAGGCGGCGGATCGCCGTGATCAGCTCGGCTGCGGTCGTCGTGGTGGTCCTGGTGGCCGTCGTGCTGCTGTCGACGATCGGCCGAGGTGGCGACGACGCCCCTGCCTCGGCGGCTCCCTCCGACGCCGCGAACGCGAGCACCGCCGCGGCACAGCCGGCCGCGACCGGCCCGGGGACGTGCGCCTACCCGTCCGACGGCAACGCGGCGAAGCAGAACACCCCGCCGTCGACCGAGGGGGTGTCGAACGAGGGCGACGCCTCCGTCGCCCTCGCCACGTCGGCAGGCCCGATCGGCCTCACGCTGAACCGCGCCGAGGCGCCGTGCACGGTGAACAGCTTCGTCAGCCTCGCCGGGCAGGGCTACTTCGACGGCACGAGCTGCCACCGCCTCACCACCGGCGAGGGCCTCAAGGTGCTGCAGTGCGGCGACCCGACCGGCACCGGCACCGGCGGCCCCGGCTACACGATCCCGGACGAGGCGCCGACGACACTCGCCCCGTCGCCGTCGGGCGGCGGCACCGTGACCTACCCGCGCGGCACCCTCGCGATGGCGAAGACCGCGCAGCCGAACTCGGGTGGCAGCCAGTTCTTCCTCGTCTACGCCGATTCGACGCTGCCGCCGGACTACACCGTCTTCGGCACGATCGACGAGGCCGGGCTGGCCACGATCGACAAGGTCGCCGCAGCCGGCACGGACGACAGCAACGGGACGGGCGACGGCAAGCCGAAGACGCCGATCGAGATCCAGACCGTCACGGTCTCCTAAGCTCGGCCGTCAGGCTCAGGTGGCGGACGTCACCCGGTACACGTCGTAGACGCCCTCGACGTTGCGCACGGCCCGCAGCAGGTGCCCGAGGTGCTTCGGGTCGCCCATCTCGAACGTGAACCGGGAGACGGCGACCCGGTCGCGCGAGGTCTGGACCGACGCCGAGAGGATGTTGACCTTCTCGTCGGCGAGCACCTTGGTGACGTCGGAGAGCAGGCGGTGCCGGTCCAGCGCCTCCACCTGGATCGCGACCAGAAACACCGAGCCCGGCGAGACCGACCACCGGACGTCGACCAGCCGCTCGGAGCGCGCCTGCAGGTCGCCCGCGTTCGTGCAGTCGGTGCGGTGCACGCTCACCCCGCCGCCACGGGTCACGAACCCGAGGATCTCGTCGCCCGGCACGGGCGTGCAGCAGCGGGCGAGCTTGGTGTAGAGCCCGTCGACGAGGCCGTCGTCGCCGGCGACCACGACCCCGGCGTCGCCCGTGGACTTGCGCTGGCGGACCGTCGACGGGGTGGCCCGCTCGGCGAGCTCCTCCTCGGCGTCCTCGACCCCGCCGAGCAGCGCGACGAGCCGCTGCACCACGTGCCGCGCCGAGACGTGCCCCTCGCCGACCGCGGCGTAGAGCCCCGACAGGTCCGGGAAGTGCAGCTCGCGGGCAAGCGCCGCCATCGCGTCGGCCGACACCAGCCGCTGCAGCGGCATGCCGGTGCGCCGGGCCTCGCGGGTGATCGCGTCCTTACCGGCCTCGATGGCCTCTTCGCGGCGCTCCTTGGCGAACCAGTGCTTGATCTTCGTCTTGGCCCGCGGCGACGCGGCGAAGGCCAGCCAGTCGCGGCTCGGGCCGGCCGTCTCGGCCTTGCTGGTGAAGATCTCGACGACGTCGCCGGACTCCAGGCGTCGCTCCAGCGCGACCAGCCGGCCGTTCACGCGCGACCCGATGCACCGGTGGCCGACCTCGGTGTGCACCGCGTAGGCCAGGTCCACCGGCGTCGACCCCGTCGGCAGCGTGATCACGTCGCCCTTGGGCGTGAAGACGAAGATCTCCTTGGCGGCGAGGTCGAAGCGCAGCGACTCGAGGAAGTCACCCGGGTCCGCAGCCTCACGCTGCCAGTCGAGCAGCTGGCGCATCCACGCCATCTCGTCGACGTCGACGGCCTGGCTCCGCCCGTTGCTACTCCCGCGTGTCTCCTTGTAGCGCCAGTGCGCGGCGATGCCGTACTCGGCGGTGCGGTGCATCTCGTGGGTGCGGATCTGCACCTCGAGCGGCTTGCCGTCGGGCCCGATCACCGTGGTGTGCAGCGACTGGTATACGCCGAACCGCGGTTGGGCGATGTAGTCCTTGAACCGGCCCGGCATCGGCTGCCACAGCGCGTGCACCATGCCCATCGCGGCGTAGCAGTCGCGCACCTCGTCGACGAGCACGCGGACGCCGACCAGGTCGTGGATGTCGTCGAAGTCGCGGCCCTTGACGATCATCTTGCGGTAGATCGAGTAGTAGTGCTTGGGGCGGCCCTCGACCGTCGCGGCGATCCGCGCCGAGTCGAGCTGCTGCATGACCTCGTCGATCACCTGCTTGAGGTAGGTGTCGCGGGACGGGGCCCGGGTGGCGACCAGCCGGACGATCTCGGAGTACTTCTTCGGGTGCAGGATCGCGAAGGACAGGTCCTCCAGCTCCCACTTGACCGTGGCCATCCCGAGCCGGTGGGCGAGGGGGGCGAGCACCTCGAGGGTCTCGCGCGCCTTCTTCTCCTGCTTCTCCGGCGACAGGAAACGCATCGTGCGCATGTTGTGCAGCCGGTCGGACAGCTTGATGACCAGCACGCGCGGGTCGCGGGCCATCGCGACGACCATCTTGCGGATGGTCTCGGCCTCCGCGGCGTTGCCCAGCTCGACCTTGTCCAGCTTGGTGACGCCGTCGACGAGGTGCGCGACCTCCTCGCCGAAGTCGGCGCGGAGCTGCTCCAGCGAGTAGCCGGTGTCCTCCACCGTGTCGTGCAGCAGGGCCGCCACGAGCGTGGTGGTGTCCATGCCGAGCTCGGCGAGGATCGTCGCCACGGCGAGCGGGTGGGTGATGTACGGGTCGCCGGACTTGCGCTTCTGACCCGAGTGCTTCTCGTCGGCGACGTCGTAGGCGTGCTGCAGCAGCGCCAGGTCCGCCTTGGGGTGCAGGGTCCGGTGGACGCTCGCCAGCGGCTCCAGCACCGGCGCGACCGGCCCGACGCGCTGAGGGGTCATCCTGCGGGCGAGGCGGGCGCGCACCCTCTTGGTGGCCGACGTCTTGGCCGGCGACGAGGGGGGCGGCGGCGAGCTGTCTGCGCGCGCCTCGGTCTCCGGGACCGGCGGCGCGGCCGGTTGCAGGTCGGTCATCCGCAGGCCTCCACCTGTCGAGGATAGCCCGCACGG
Source organism: Pseudonocardia charpentierae (assembly GCF_031845345.1). Taxonomy (NCBI): domain Bacteria; kingdom Bacillati; phylum Actinomycetota; class Actinomycetes; order Pseudonocardiales; family Pseudonocardiaceae; genus Pseudonocardia; species Pseudonocardia charpentierae. The sequence goes on from NZ_JAVREJ010000021.1 coordinate 86,837, forward strand.
CGCGCGTCGCGGCCCCGGTCCCCGCGGCGGGTGGTCAGTACGACAGCAGTGCGTGCACCGGGATCCGGCCCAGCCGGGCGCGTCCGCCCAGGTCCACCAGCTCGATCATCGCCGCGAACCCGACGACCTCGGCTCCCACGGCGCTCACCAGGTCGCACGCCGCCACGGCCGTGCCGCCGGTGGCCAGCACGTCGTCGACGACGAACACCCGCGACCCCGGCGCCACCGCGTCCGCGGGCAGTTCCAACGTCGCCGTGCCGTACTCCAGCTCGTAGCTGCGCGAGGCCGCGACCAGGGGCAGTTTGCCGGCCTTGCGCACGGGCACGATGCCCGTGCCCGCGGTCAGCGCCGCGGCGGCACCGACCAGGAACCCACGCGCCTCCACCCCGACCACGACGTCGGCCTCGCCGACCAGCGCCGCGAGCGCGACCGAGACGGCGGTGAAGGCCTCGGCGTCGGCCAGCACCGGGGTGATGTCGCGGAACACCACGCCCGGCTCGGGGAAGTCGGGAACGTCGCGGATCAGCGCGCCGACCCGGGCCAGCGGGTCGTCGTCGAAGACGGCCGCACCGTCGGTCACCGGCGCCGCTTCCCGGTGGGCCGGGAACTCTTGCCGGTGGGACGTTCGCGGCTCCCGGTCGGGCGGCGGGCCGGTGCCGTACGGGAGGGGACGCCGGCCGCGGCGGCCATGGCGCGCTCCCGCCGCAGCTCGCCCGCCAGCGCGTCGTCGTCGCTCGGGTCGAGGTCGCCGGGTGTGGACGCGCCGGCCGCGCCGGTCACGGCCGCAGCCGCCCGGGCCCGGCGAGCGGCGACGCGACGCGCCTGCTCGCGGATGCGCGGGTCGCGCTGCTTGAGGTCGACCAGGATCGGGGTCGCCAGCAGCACCGACGACGCGGCGCCGGCGATGATGCCGACGATCTGCACGAGCGCCAGGTCGGCCAGCGTGCCCACCCCGAGCAGCCCGACGCCGACGACCATCAGGCCCACCACCGGGAGCACCGCGATCAGCGAGGTGTTGATCGAGCGCATCAGCGTCTGGTTCAGCGCGAGGTTGGCCGCTTCGGAGTAGGTGCGGCGGGTGAGCCCGAGCAGCCCGCGCGTGTTCTCCTTGACCTTGTCGAACACCACCACGGTGTCGTAGAGCGAGAAGCCCAGGATCGTGAGCAGGCCGATCGCCGTGGCTGGGGTGACCTCGAACCCGATGATCGAGTAGACACCCATCGTCACGACGACGTCGTGGACGAGGGCGACCAGCGCCGCGATCGCCATCGCCCGCTCGAAGTAGAACGCCAGGAAGATCGTGACGAGCACCAGGAACACCGCCAGCGCGATGAGGGCCTGGCGGGTGATCTGGCCGCCCCAGGTGCCGCTCACGGCGGTGTCGCTGATCGCCGACGGCGAGGGCGCGCCGTTGCTGCCGATCGGTTGGAACCGGTCGAACAAGGCCTGCTTGAGCGCGACGGTCTGGGAGGGGTCCAACGGCTCGGACCGGATCAGTACCGACGCCGCGGGCCCCTGACCGATGGTCTGCACCGCCGCCGGCTCCTGGCCGACCGTCTGCTCGTACACGCCGCGCACGTTCTCGACGTTCGCGGGCGCTCCCGCCCCGGCCGCCGGGAACTGGAGCTGGGTGCCGCCGGTGAAGTCGATGCCGAGGTTGAACCCCCGGAAGACGATCGAGCCGACGCACACCAGCACGAGGGTGCCGAACAGGAGGTACCAGAGCTTGCGCCGGCCGACGACGTCGAAGGCACCCGTGCCGGTGTAGAGGCGCGAGAAGAAACTGGCCTTCGCCCCGCCGTCGCGCTGCCCCGTCGTGTCCGTCCCTGTCGTGTCGACGCCTGTGTCGGTCACGTCAGCCTCCCTTCACGGCAGCGGCGCGGCGAGCTGCACCGATCCGCGCCACCGAGCCCAGCCCGGACCACGCCGGGCTGCTGAACACGCGGTTGTTCGACGCCAGCGCCACCAGCGGGTGGGTCACGAGGAACACGACGAGCAGGTCGAGCACGGTCGACATGCCGAGGGTGAACGCGAAGCCCTTCACCTGCCCGACCGCCAATGCGTAGAGCACTGCCGCGGCCAGAAAGCTGACGGCGTCCGCCGACAGGATCGTCCGCCGGGCCCGCACCCAGGCCCGCGGCACCGCCGACCGGAAGCTGCGGCCCTCGCGGACCTCGTCCTTGAGCCGCTCGAAGAAGATCACGAACGAGTCGGCGGTGATGCCGATCGCCACGATGAAGCCGGCGACGCCCGCGAGGTCCAGGGTGAAGCCGACCCACCGCCCGAGCAGCACCAGGAAGGCGTAGACGACCACTCCGGAGAGCACCAGCGAGAGGATCGTGAGCACGCCGAGCGCCCGGTAGTAGAACAGGCAGTAGACGAACACGAGGGCGAGGCCGACCCCACCGGCGATCAGCCCGGCCTCGAGCGACGCGAGCCCCAGGGAGGCCGACACGGTCTGGGCTTCGGACGACTCGAACGACAGCGGGAGCGACCCGTAGCGCAGGACCCCCGCGAGGTCCTGCGCCTCGGCCTGGCTGAACTGCCCGGTGATCTGGGTGGGCCCGAAGATCGGGCCCTGGATGGTGGGCGCGGAGACGACCTCGCCGTCGAGCACGAAGGCCACGTTCTTGCCGACGTTCCGCGACGTGTAGTCGCCCCAGATCGCCGCTCCGTCGCTCTTGAAGGTCACGTCGATGACCCAGCCCGCACCCTGGCTGTTCTGTGCGGCCTGCGCGGTGGAGATCTGCGTGCCCTCCAGGAAGCTCGGGCCGAGCACGTACTTCTCGGTGCCGTCCTGGTTGCAGCTGACCAGCGGGAGCGTCGGGTCGTCGTACCCGCGCAGCGGGTCCGTCGCCGCGCAGTCGAGCGCCTGCAGGGCCTGGGCCTGCACGGTCGCGTCCGTGCTCTGACGGGTCGCGCGGGCCGCGTCGATCGCCGCGGCCGCGGTCGGGTCGGCCGGGGTCGCCGCAGTGCCGGCGCCCGGGGCGGGTGTGGCCGGCGGCGCGGTGGCGGGCGCGGAGGGCTGCGCGGACGGCTGCGCGGACGGCTGCGCGGACGGCAGGGCCTGGACGAACCCGACGGGCGCGACCGGCGTGCTGACCACGGAGCCCGCCGCCCCTTGCGGGGGCAGCGTGGGATCCGGGGTGGGATCCGGGGTGGGATCCGGGGTGGGATC
>NZ_JAVREJ010000022.1:0-88604 GCF_031845345.1 Pseudonocardia charpentierae
GACCGGCCACCGACTCGACATCCAAGATCTCGCGCTGCGGATCAGCCCGTCCCTGCACCACCACATCGTCCCAACCACCCACAGCAGCCAGGGTTCGACACTCGGATTGTTCAGCGCCGTCCTAGAGCCTGTCCTCAAAGCCACATGAGCAGGGTCGCGAGGTCGATCATCCCTTGGTAGGACTTTGCGGTTTTGTCGTAACGGGTGGCGATGGCCCGGTACTGCTTGAACCGGTTGAAGCAGCGTTCGACGATGTTGCGTCGCTTGTAGGCGACTTTGTCGAACGCCGGCGGTCGTCCACCGGCTGATCCTCGGCGTAGGCGGTTGGCCTGCTGGTCGCGCCGCTCGGGGATGGTCGCCCGGATACCGCGGCGGCGCAGGTAGTCCCGGTTGGCCCGGGAGCTGTAGCCCTTGTCGGCGAGGACCCGGTGTGGGCGGGTCGCCGGTCGGCCGGGCCCGGGTCGGCGGAACTCCACGCCGTCGAGGACCTGGGTGAAAATGGTGGTGTCGTTGACGTTCCCGCCGGTCAACACCACCGACAACGGTCGGCCGTGGCCGTCGCAGGCGAGGTGGATCTTGGTGGAGGGGCCGCCGCGGGACCGCCCGATAGCATGATCACCTGGCTCGTCCTGCCCGTCGCAGGACTCGTCCACCCCCTGGGGAGGACGGCGCGGTCGCGGCCGTGCCGGCCTTGTCGACGGGCCTGCGGGCGCCCGCAGCGTGCTGGTGGGCACGCACGATGCTGGAGTCGACCGAGACCTCCCGGGCGAGGTCGCGGTCGAGTTCGTCGATGGCCTCGGCGATGACCCGGGCCTTGCCCACCAGGTCGGACAGGGTGCCGTTGCGTGTCCAGCGCCAGAACCGGTTGTAGACGGTCTTCCACGGCCCGTACCGCTCGGGCAGGTCGCGCCAGGCGACTCCGGTCTTGGCCTTGAACAGCATTCCGTTGATCACCCGACGGTCATCGACCCGCGGCCGGCCCTTCGCCCCGGAGACCGGCAGCAACGGCTCGACGGCCTGCCACTGCTCGTCGGTGAGCTCATGCCTGCGCACCACAAGTCCAAGATCCAAGCAGATCAGTCGGACCCACTTTGAGGACAGGCTCTAGGAAGGCCGTTACCGTCGGAGGCCGCGGCGACCGTAAGCGTTGGCGGCGATGGTGACGCCGATGGCGGCGAGGACGATCTGGATGATCAGCTCTATCCAATCGAAGCCGCGGGTGTCGGCGACTCCCAGCGCCCGGGCGATGAAGGTGCCCAGCAGTGCGGCGACGATGCCGACAACGATGGTCAGCCAGATCGGGATGTTCTGCTTGCCGGGGACGACGAGGCGGCCCAGCACACCGATGATCAGGCCCACCACGATCGCAGTGATGATGCCGGTGACAGTCATGATCTGCTCTTGAGGACGTCATAGACGCGGACCTGTACCCATCGCATTGCCCTGCCGGCACGACCCTCAATCCTGAAGTGACGGCTTTCCGACGGCTCCGTCACCGTCGGGGTACGCCCCTGGGGGCTCTCCAGAGCAGCTTCGACCGGTTCCCCGTTCGCCCGTGATCTTGGGATGCTTGGTGGGTGACCGACATCCTGCTCAACGTCGGCCTGGTCGTCGTCTTCGTACTGGTCGCCGGGTACTTCTCGGCGTCCGAGCTGGCCCGTTGCTGTTCTCGGGTACGCGGTCGAGACCCGCACCTCCGCCACCGGCAAGGACGCCACCGCGGGCGGGGGCAGTACGCTCGCCGCACGTGTTGTTCACTGCCGCACGGTGCGACGGGAAGCTCCCGTTGAGGGAGGCGGGCCCATGGTCGAGCCGGTTGGGTTTTTCACATGCCTGCGGACTTGATGCGGGCTGTTCTGCAGCTGCCGTGGCCGTTGGTGATCACTCGCGGTCCGGCTCATGTGGTCGAGTTCCTCAGCCCGGCAGCGTGTGAACTTGCTGGTGCCCGCCGGGTGCAGGGTCGGCCGGTGGCCGATGCGGTACCGGAGGCGGTGGCGGGTGGGTTGGTCGAGCTGCTGGACCGCGCCTTGACCACCGGCCACCCGTTTCAGGACGTGGAGCAACGGATCGTGGACCGCCGCGGGAATGTGGCGGTGGAGCGCTGGTTCGACCTGGGCTGTCAGCCGGTTCGGGAGCCCGGCGGTGGGGTGTCGGGCCTGGTCCTGTTCGGGGTGGAGATCACCGGGAAGGTGCGGGCCCGGCGGCGGGTGGAGTTCCTGGCGCAGGCCAGCGCGGTGCTGCTGGAGTCGGTCGGCGCGGCCGATGCCTTAGGGCGCGCGGTCGCCCTCGTGGTGCCCGATCACGGTGAGGTGGTGCTGGTTGACCTGGCCCAGCAGGACGGCATCCTGCGTCCGGCAATGGCGGTGCACGGTGACCCGGCGCTCGACGAGGTGTTGCGGTCCTCGCCACCAGCTCCGACGAGGATCGCTTACCGGGTACTCGAGACGGGACGGACGGAAGCGGTACCCGGCGGGTCCGGCTGGGGTGAGGTGCCAACTGGGCTGAAGCTGCGGTGCCTGCTGGTGGTCCCGTTGGTCGCGCGTGGCCAGATCCTCGGCACGTTCTCAATCGGCAGGACGACTCGGCCCGGCTTCGCCGACGATGAGGTGCCGCTGATCGAGGGCCTGGCGGCGCGAGCGGCCCTGGTTGTGCACACCGCACAGCTCCACGAGGCCCAGCGCATCGCCAGGGAGGCCGCGGAGCAGGCTCAGGCCCGCAACGCCGCACTGCATCAGCTCGCAGCGGCCTTGTCCCAGGCGCCGACCGTGGCTGAGATCGGTCGACTGACCGTCGTCGACGCGACCACGCTGATCGGCGCCGACGCGGCGACGTTGTTCGTGCGCGAGGGCGACGAACTGGAACGGGTGCAGTCGGCGGGTTGGGGCGCCGACGTCGGCGGGGGCTATCACCGGCTGACGCTGCAGCGCGGCCGCCCGCTGTCGGATGCGGTCCTGGGCGGCGAGCCGATCTGGCTGGAGTCCGCCGCGCAGTGGCGACAGCGCTATCCGGAGATGGCGCCCGTCCACTCGGCGGGAGGCTATGAGGCCGCGGCCAGTCTGCCGCTGGTCGCCGACGGCCGCGTGATCGGCGGATTGCTCTTGAGCTTCGTGCAGCCTCGAGCGTTCACACCCGACGACCGGCACTACCTGTCCGCGGTGGCGGCGTTGTGTGCACAGGCGCTCGACCGGGCCCGGCTCTACGTGGTGGAGCAGCAGGCTCGGGTCGCGGCGGAACGCCAACGAGACCGGTCGGCCTTCCTCGCGAAGGCCAGCCTGGTCCTCGACGCGCCGGTGTCGACCGAGCAACGGCTGCAGCGGCTCGCCGATCTCGCCACGCCGGTGTTGGCGGACTGGTGCGTCGTGCACCTCATCCGCGGCAGCGCGGTGGACGAGATCGCGGTGGCACACACCGACCCGGCGAAGCGGGAGTTCGTGCGGGAGATCCAGCGACGTTACCCGCCGGACCCGCGCGGCACCTCCGGGCCGATTCAGGTCGCCCGCACCGGGCGGGTCGTGTTCGTCCCGGAGCTCACCGACGACATGCTGCGGGCGTCGGTCGACGATCCCGAGCACCTGGAGTTGCTGCGCCAGGTCGGGATGCGCTCGGCGATGATCGTGCCCTTGGCCGTACCGGGCCGGGTTCTGGGTGCGCTGACCCTGATCACCGCCGATTCCGGTCGGGTGCTCGACGACGCGGATCTCGCGTTCGCCCAGGACCTGGCCCAGCGCGCCGCGCTTGCCCTGGAGAACGCGCGGCTCTACGAACAGCAGCGCCAGATCGCGCACACCCTGCAGACCGCGCTGCTGCCCGACGACCTTCCTGTCATCCCCGGCCTGACGATGGCCGCCCGGTTCGTCCCGCACGGCGACGGGATCGAGGTCGGCGGGGACCTCTACGACGTCTTCCCGAGCCCGCACGGATGGGCGATCGCCGTGGGCGACGTCTGCGGCAAGGGCCCCGCCGCAGCGGGTCTGACCGCGCTGGTGCGCTACACGCTGCGCGCCGAGGTGCTCCACGGGCGTGGGCCCGCCGACGCCCTTCACCAGGTCAACGCGGCCATGCTGCGCCACCACACCCGGGCGATGGCCACCTTCTGCAGCCTCGTCCACGGTGCGCTCACCCTCGTCCCGCAGGGAATTCGCGTCCGGTTGGCCTCGGCCGGACACCTGCCGCCCCTGGTGCTGCACGCCGACGGGACGGTGCAAACACTCCCGGCGGGCGGCACCGTGTTGGGCATTTACCCCGACCCTGACCTACCCGAGACCGAACTCCTGCTGGCACCCGGTGACACCCTGCTGCTCTACACCGACGGCGTCACCGAAGCCCGCGGCCCCAACAGCGACTACGGCCTCGACCGGGTCGCCAACCTCCTCAACTCTTGCCCCGGCGCAACAGCCGATGACATTGCCGAGCAGCTGACCCGCGACGTCCTCGCCTTCCAGGCCGGCCGACCCCGCGACGACATCGCCGTGTTGGTCCTGCAGGCCACACCGCCCTCCCCGCCAATGCCCACGAGGTCGGCCAGCATTCGCGGCTCTGCCCCAACGTCGGTTCCCCGATCGAGCGACGCGCCGATGGTTCAATAGGGCCGTTCGATAGGGCCCTCGGCTCGGTGGAGCCGGCCGGAACCCTCGTCTCGACCAGCAGCGGCACCACGACAGTCGGACCAGCCCCGAGCCGGCGCGCCTGACGGACGGCGACGTCCAGGAAGGGCGTAGGCACCCCTCAGTAGACTTCTTCTACGAGCTGGCTGGCACGTCTCCGCGTGATCGGTTTTGCCCGGGTGTCTGTCGGCACCCTTACCGCCGGTTGTTTCCGTGACGGCTGGAAGCCGCATGAGCGGCCACGTCAGCCGAGAAGCTCGACGTCGAGAGGTCCGACGGCGTGGAGGGCGATGGGTTACGTCAGCCAGTCGTATCAGAGGCGCGGAACCTCAGACGCGGACCGCCTTGGTGAACGGCATCCGGCTAATGTCCGAGACCTTCACCGGGCTCTTCCGGTTGCTCGCGTGCACCATCTTGCCGTTGCCAATGTTGATCCCGACGTAGCTGATCGGCTTCTAGAGAAGAACACCAGGTCGCCCGGCTGCAGGTTCGCCTTGCAGACCGGGGTGCCGACCCCGGCCATCGCGCGGGAGCTGCGCGGCAGCGCTCGCCCGGCCGACCCGAATGACCATTTCACCAGCCCGGAGCAGTCGAAGGCGTTCGGGCCGGAGGCCCCCAGCGGTACGGCTTGCCCAGCTTGGACAGGGCGTTCGACACGACGGCCTGGCGCAGCGCCGCGGGGGACAAGAGCGCGGTTTTGGTGGCGACGGTCACGACCCGTGCCGCGGCGGTGGGTGTGACCTTCTGCATGTCGGCGGTGACCCCGTCGATCAGGTCGGCGACCTGCACGGTCGGCGGCTCGGCGGGCAGGGCCGGGGTGGGCACGGTCAGCTCGGGCGCGGCGAGCGTTTCCCGGGCGGGTGCCGGAGCGGCGTTCTGCACGGGCGCCAGCGGGCCGGTGGTCTTGATCGCGGTGGTCCCGGTCGCGGTGGGCGGAGCGACGACGGCGGTGACGGCCGCGGCGGCACCGAGCACCGCCACCGACAGGGTGGCCCGACCGGCTGCAGACGCACCCGCACAGCCGACAGGTTCAGGCCCGGCAGGGACGAGATGGTCGGCGCTGGGCCGGGGTCGGCCGCGAACCGCTGCATGGGGGTGGTGGCGAGGGCGTGGGCGCTGACAGTGTTGCCCTGGCTCCTGCAGTGAGGGTCGGAACCGAGCAGCGTCGGAGGCGTCGAATTCGGGTACCGGTATCGGCGTTACGCCGAGAATCATTCCACAGCGGGGCCAACCCCCCGCATGCCCGCGGGTGCACCCGATGGATCACCGGCCCGACTCGGCGAAGGATCTCCTCAACTCCCCGCCACGACGTGGTGACGAAGCGAATCCAAGGAGCCCCGCTATGACGACCCTAACCCGGGCACATGACCAGGACACGCACCTCATCTGGGCCCCGTGGAAGCACCTCGACTTCCTCTCCCCCCGGGCACAGATCGCCCTCGGGATGACGGTGGCCGCCCTCGGCGGACTCGTCATGTACCTGGCCGCCACCAAGGGACTCGCCGACCTGCACCCGCTGTATGGCTACGCCGCCGCCACCGGGGCAGGAGACGAACCGCGCGCACTGCCCACCACCACGGACTCACCGATCATCGTGATCATCGTCGCCGTCGCCGTCGCCGTCGCCGTCGCCGTCGCCGTCGCCGTCGCCGTCGCCGTCGCCGTCGCCGTCCTGCTCGGCGCTCTCGCCGGACTCGTCACCGCCGTCGGCGGCCTGGTCGAGAAGATCGCCAGTCTCCGCGGAACCGCCGCCGTCAAGACCCGGTCCCGTCGCCGAGCCCGCGCCTGAACTCCCACGCCCATCAGTCGCTCCCTAACACGACCACCCGACTCCGGGCCGGCGCCACCACGTTCAGCCCCTTCCCTGTGAACCGGTCCCGCCAAGGCTGAGTGCCGCTGCGTCCGCCATCCCGACCGGGTAACCGATCACCCACGCTCCGCGAACATCACCCTGCAGCCCGGACCATCCGACTCATGACAGACGTCATGGTCACTCTGCTCGGCTCAGCCGATGTGGTCGCGGTGGGCTGCCGAAGCGATCGGGGGAGACCTCGCGGTCGGTCACCCGCACCGGGCGAACGGCTTAATCTCGACGAGTCTCATTAGCATCGCAATGTGCTGGCGATGACAACGCTCAGCGTGATGGATCCTCCGGCCCAGCGCAATCCCGAGTGGTAGGCCGACGGCGACGGACGTTACGACGTATCCCACCAGGATCTGCAGCAGCAATGACACGTTGCCGACGATGCCTGTGGGACGCTGTGAGGACGCTGAAGGTGCCCACCGCGCCGGGTTGCAGGGCCGCGTATTTGTCGCTACAGAGCTCCTGCACTTCCCGAAGCGCACGAACGGATCAGCGAGCGAAGATCCGGGGTTGCTACATAGCAACAACGTTTGTCGGTACAGCGGGACCCCCCGGCCAGGGCGGCGGCGGTTCCCCCCTTCGCTTCCTTGGTTGACCCCAGCGTGGCCTCCGCCGCCAGGCCCTTCGCCACGTACCGAGCCCACGCCCGAGTGTGCTCAACCATGGCGTCCGGCGGCGCGTTGTCGGAACCGCCGAGTCGACCTGTCCAGCGGTTGAACGACCGCGCCGGTTAGCGGGGGAGTACAGCTTGCCGGCGGGCGTTGATCGAGCGATCGGCGGGGTTGGTGGGCGTTGTGAAGTCGGTCGAAGGCGCGGTTCCGGTCGTTCCACCGGCCCGTTTCATCGAACCGCTTCCAGAAGCCGCCGTGCGGTGAAGTTTTGGGCGGTGGGACGTCAACAGGTATCCGCCCGGCCAGCACGGCCGGATCCGGATCAAGGAGACCAGGGCAAGACCCGCGGCCCGCCACCCGGCGTGATGCCCGCTTGACGCAAGCGTGGGTCGGCCCTCCGGTTATTCGAGAGCGCCGAGCGGTAGCGGGCGTGCTCACAGCGCCCCATCGGGACCGCTCGCCGAATCCTTCATGAGCCGCACTGCTCTGCCTGCACTCGACCGGCACGCTGCGGCTGTGGTGGACCACACGGACCGAAGGTCTGAGCGGTGAGCGCCCGCCGCCTGCCCGGCGACGTTCAGCTTCGAAGGACGGACGACGCGGGCGGCTGGCACGTGCTCCGCACCCGGCCTGACGATGAGTCTCAAGCGGTGATCGGTTCGGTGCGTAAGGCTGTGGGCGCGTTCTGCGCAGTCCGGCCGGACGGCCAACGGATCGTGGGGCCGCTCGACGGGGGCAGATGGCCGACGCGGGGTGACGCGGTAGCTGCAATCCGGGCGACCGATATCGCGGTGATGCATCGGTGATTCACTACCCGGACCGAGATCCCGAGTGGGGCGGGACAGTGAGGGCGGCTTGGGCTGTTCTCGGCACCCACAGGGTCCCCTGCCTGGTCATGCCCAATCCGCCCGTCACGCGAGGGCTTCGAGCGCTCTGGCGGCTTGTACGGCGCCGCCGTAGCCACCGATCGCGTCGGCCATGCGCTTGGCCTGCGCAGTGAAGCGGATGTCCGAGAGGATGTCCTTGGCGGCGAGGGCTATCGCGTGGAAATACCGGCTGCGCTACGACGACTCCCTCGACGTCGTCGCCATTCACGGCGTCGGCGGCATGGTTGGCCTGGCTCGCACGGGGGCTTCGTCACCACCCGGCCCAGAGCGGGTCCTGCCCGTCTCTGGTCTTATGCCCGCCGCGATCAAAGATAACGATGAAGCAAACCACGGCCGCTGGGTTTTGAATCGTAACTGAACCGTTCGGCTGGCGACCGGACGCTGCACGAACTGGCCGACCGTCGCCTCAGGTCCGGATCCACAGCGCGACGCACAGCGCAGTAGACGCGAGCGGCGACGCGTACACCAGGAGGCTCGGCAGGCGAAGCCGCCGCAGCACGACAGGGGTGGAGGTCACGAGCGGCGGGTACCCGGGGAGCCGTGCTGCTACTTGCCTGTTCCGACCGGAGGCCCGGCGGCCTCCGGCAACGCGCGAAAATTGTCCTCCGCTGGCCGATCGGGCTGACGGCGATCGCCTTTCGGTACGTCTGGCGGATCACCCCGGTCTACCGCGTCGACGAGGTCGGCGGTCCGGACGACATGCCGCCACCCTTGCCCGAGGGCGTGGAGCGCGAGGGCCTGCAGACGCCCGAGCAGGGCTACGGGACGCTGCTGCACCGCAGGTACGCCGTATGGATCGAGGGGGCGCAGGTGGGACCGGAGGATGCCGTCACTCATCTGGCCGCCGACCCGAACCATGCCACGCCTGTCGACGCCGCAGTCTTCGTCAAGACCGCGGGCGAGCCGGGGGAGATGCGGGTCGGCGACGAGTATGTGGTGCGTATGCCCGGCCCGTGGGACGGCCCGGTCCAGGTGATCGCCCGCACCGCCACGTCCATCCGGTTCGCGACGCTGCACGGGCACCTGGAGGCCGGGCAGATTGAGTTCCGGGCGCGACGGGTCAACGAGGGAGAATGCGAGGGGCTGCACTTCGAGATCGAGTCGTGGGCGCGGCCCGGCGACCGGCTCTCGCACCTGCTTTACAACCGGCTCCTGCTGGCCAAGGAGATCCAACTCAACCTTTGGACCGAGACCTGCCTCGGCGTGGTGAGAGGCAGCGGGGGCCGGCTGGTCGGCGGCGTGCGGGTGCACACGCGGCGGGTCGACGAACCGGTGCCCGAGTCCTGACCGCCTTCGCCCCGCTGAAGCGGGAAGGTTCGCTGCATCTGATCAGAGGCACGATTCGGTGAGCAACGGGATGTGCCGGAGGTTCATAGTCACGGGTTCTTCGCCCTGGTGTCCCCGGGCGATCTTGCCCACAACCTCGAGCTGGCGCCTGGTCCGCGGGCTCCTTCTCGTCCCGGCCTCCCATCTCGTCGGTGTGGTGGGGTCAAGGTTGGCCGGAGGCCTGAGCGATGAGCGCCCGGTACCTGCCCGGTGACGTCCAACTCCGAAGGATGGACGACGCGGGCGGCTGGTACGTGTTCCGTACCCGGTCCGACGATGAGCCTCAGGTGCCCATCGGCTTGGTGGGCAAGACTGCGGTGCGGTTTCCGCGCTCGGGCCGGACGATCACCGGATCGCCAGGGGTGACGTCCCCGCTGGTGGTGTAAGTCCGGGGCCTCGACGGCGTGCCTGAGCACGTAGGAGAGGCCACCGCGTGAGTCTCTGCGTGAACCCGCCAAGGAACACGTAGAGAGGTGCCACCCGATGGCCCTGGACCACTCTGCCCTGCTCGAAGTCCTCGATGCCCAGAAGGTCGCCGATGTCGGTGACCGTGTCCGCTCCGCCGCCGAGACGATCTACCAAGCTCTGATCGAGGCCGAGCTCACCGAAACCATCGGCGCCGCCGTCCACGAGCGCACCGACACCCGCACCAACCAGCGCAACGGCCACCGCACCCGCACGCTCTCGACGACCGCGGGGGATCTGGAGCTGCGCATCCCGAAACTGCGCACCGGCTCGTTCTTCCCCTCGCTGCTCGAGCGCCGCCGCGGGGTCGACCAGGCCCTGTTCGCGGTGGTGATGGAGGCCTACCTGCACGGCGTGTCCACCCGGAAGTGGACGACCTGGTCAAAGCCCTCGGCGCCGACACAGGCATCAGCAAGTCCGAGGTCTCGCGGATCTGCGCCGACGTCGACCAGGAGGTCGGCGCGTTCCGCGACCGGTCGCTGGCTGATCAGGTGTTTCCCTACGTCTTCCTGGACGCGACGTACTGCAAGGCCCGGGTCAACCGCCGCGTCGTGTCCCAGGCCGTGGTGATCGCCACCGGCGTCCACGCCGACGGCTGGCGCGAAGTTCTCGGGTTCGCCGTCGGCGACAGCGAGGACGGCGCGTTCTGGACCGCGTTCCTCCGCTCGCTCAAGGCCCGCGGCCTCGCTGAGGTGCAACTCGTCGTCTCCGACGCCCACACCGGGTTGAAACAGGCCATCTCCGCGGTGCCGATCGGCAGCTCCTGGCAAAGGTGCCGGGTGCAATCCTGCGCAACGTCCTCGCCCAGGTCCTGAAAGGCAGCGCCGAGATGGTCGCGACGGCGCGGTCGGCGGGGCGGGCTCGTCGTCGGTCACGCCGTCATGGTGGAGCGGGGCACCGACAGTCCCGCAATTCGGTCCTGCGCGTCACGATGGACGCCCAGCTCGCACGCGGCGATTCAGCCCGACGGCGGCCGCGGTAGGCATGGGAGTGCCGCGCTTCCATGCCGCGTTGCTGCCGGCTCCGGCTCCGCTCAAACGCCTGTGTGGCCTGCACCCCGTGCCGCCGGTCGGCGGAACGTGACCATTGTGGTTGGTGGAGCGCACTGCGTCGCCCGGATGGGCGGTCCGACGGGCTGTGCAGGGAGGCTCGGATCAGCGGACGGTAGCCGCTAGGGGCCAACCTTTACTTGACTCAATTTGAACCGTCACCCAAGATGGGCGCGCATGTCGAACAGGGTTCCGATCGCGCAGGGCACGGCCGGTCGGGGCCGGAGGGGTTGACGTTCGGGACTGACCACGGCGGCATCGGCGCCGCTCGGCCTTGGTCGGCATCCCCTTCGCTGTTGCACGTCCCCGCCTGCTCCCATCCGTGGAGAGGCGGTTGCTGATCGACGGCCGTGAGGTCGTCGTCTGCAGGGGGAGGGGAACCCCGTGTTCGTAGTTGTTGACGATGGCCCGATCGTCGGGTCGGCCCCATCATGAGCCCGGTCGGAGTGTCGGTCCGCCCGGCGTCAGTTCCTGGCGGCGAGTCCGCGAAGCCGGGCCCGATGTCGGAGGTGCGCGGCCCGATCGGTGCGTTCACGTTGAGTGGTGGTGGTTGCCGGGACGGCGCAGCAGGCCGGTCAGAGGACGTCAACGGCGGGGGCGGCAGCCGGGAGTTGCCGAACGGGTTGATCGTCGCCGCGGTCCGCGGGGACCGCCGCGCCCGAGACGAACTGCTGGCGCTGATTCAGCCCCTGGTCCTGCGGTATTGCCGAGGCAAGATGGGGCGTCAGGAGTCGGTGCTGGGCTCGGCGGACGACGTGGCCCAGGAGGTGTGCGTGGCGGTGGTCAGTGCGCTCGGGAGCTACCAGCCCGCGGGGTTGTCGTTCCGGGGGTTCGTCTACGGCATCGCCGCGCACAAGGTCGCTGACGCGTTTCGTGCGATCGCCCGCAACCGCGCTGAGCCGGTGGCCGAGCTGCCTGACCTGCCGGTCGCCGCGAACGGTCCCGAACAGCACGCGTTGACCACCGAGCGCTCCGCAGCCCTCGGGGCGCTCCTGGCGCATCTGACGCCGCGACAGCGGGAGGTGCTGGTGCTGCGCGTAGCCGTCGGGTTGTCGGCGGAGGAGGCAGCGCAGGCCGTCGGGTCGACGACGGGGACGGTGCGGGTGACGCAGCACCGCGCCCTGGCCCGGCTACGGCGGCTCCTTCAGCAGGACCCTGCGTCCGCCGAGATGACCCTGGACTCGGCCTTGGACGACGCCGCACACGAGTGACGCCGACGTAGGACGGCCAGGAGGGGCGACCGAACCAGGCGTCGGCCCTGGCTACCGTTCGCGCTGCCCCGACCCCCATTGACCCAGCGGGCGCCGCGAGCTGAGCGGGAGTGCCGGCCGTGGCGCACGACGAGGAGCCGTACGACCGAAAGGCGGGGCCTGCACGGTTTGGCTGGCAGCAGGCGCTCGCGCCTCGATAACGGCCGACCGAGCCCGATCGAGATACAGGTGACCGGCCGCGTCCGTCGGGCACCTGGACCATCGGGCGGCCGGTCGCTGCGATGCAGCGCAAGAGCGGCCGATTCGAGGTGCTGCATGGCAGGCGCGTCGGGTCGGCAGTACGTCGCCCTCCTCATCGACCCGACTACCGGCGAGATCGAGGCCTATGGCCCGGCCAATGAACCGGACGCGGTAGTGCTGGCCGCGGAGCTGCAGACCGCGCTGACCGCCGACGCCGAGCTGCGCGAGGTGGGTGTCCTGGTCCTGCCGCTACGACCGACTACGACCCGCGGTATTGACGCATCGGACGTGTCGGCTGCCCGCGGAGCACTCGCCGAGGATTGATTGCGTGGCCTGGTCTTCGGGACCGGTCTGACTGACTCGCTGTTGGGGTCGACCCATGTGTCCGGCCGGGACAGGAGCGTCCCGGTCGGTGACGGGCTCGCCGCCGACGCGCAGACGCCGGCAGTCATGTGCTGCTCGATCCGGGCCCTCGGATAGGCCGGCCGCGGTGAGTCGGTCGCGCACGGTCAGAGGCGGGTTCGTCGTCGGTCACCTCAGTGCGGGCCCTGCCTCCGGCGCCCAACCGTCGACAGCCACGAGCCGCTGTTGGTGCACGGCGCAGTCGGTGGATACCCGCTCGGCCGGCACCTTCGGGGGCTTGGGCCGAGTGCTTCAGATGGTTAACGGCGCTCAATATCGGGTCGAGGTAGTAGCCGTGACCGCCGTGCCCCCCTCGACGGTTACTTGCGTCGCCGACGAGGACGACGCCCGGCGACGCCGCCACGCCACCCCCCAGCGCGTGGCGGCGCCGTCTCACCCAGGTGGAACGGCGGGGGGATCGAGAAGGGGTTGACCTCGCCGCCGTCGGTGATCTCGCACGCTAGGGCGACGCCGTTATGCCTCCGGTCGGCCGAACGGGGTGTTGGGTCCAGGTTGCGCCGGATGCCCGCACCGCGCATGGGCGGTATGGCCCCGCCTGCCGCGTCAGCCCCAGACCCCTTCACAGCCTGCGTACTTCTGCTCCTCGTGACCCGAGCCAGCTCTGTGCGGTTCGGTTGCGGTGTCACCGGTGGCGGGTACACGTGGGTATGGACATCGATCATGGGCCGGGTCGCGGAGTACCGCGACCGGCAGGTCCCAGTAGTAGGCCCAGGCCTGGCTGCCGGGCCTGCGCTCGGTAAGCAAACAACTGTTTGGCGGTCCACGGTCGCCGCTGACGGTCGCGTTCACCATCGCCAGGTCGCGTAGACGGGGCTGCGCCACACGGCGGCGCCCGGCGGGAAGGGCATGCCGCAGACACACCTGTCGTGCAACGGGCCACTCGCTCGTTAGTTGCAGGAGTCATGGGACGAACTGAAGCACCGCATCGAGATCAGACCGGCCGAGCCGATCACGCAGTCGAGCCGCGTCGTAGTCATCGTCAGCGGGCTTCCCGACGACCGGGCCCGACCGCCGTCGCTGGACGACCCCCCGACCCTGCGCGGTCATCTCGAAGGTGGCCGGCGGGTGCGCGATGCTGGTCGTGGTGTGGGACGCGCAGATCAAGGCTTTGCCCGGCCGGTAGCTCGCGAACCGAGTAACGGCCCACTCGCGCCTACCGACGACCACCGCATTGCCCGGGGAGAACGCCGAGAGTGCGCCCCCCTTCCTGTCGCGAACTGCGTCCTCTGCAGGTGGCCTATGGACGGCACAGTCAACATCCTCGAAGTACACATCGGCACCGCCGTCTTCCGCGCGTGCGCTGATGATTGCCCACCGGCTGACGTAGACCGGCGTCAGTACCTGGCTGAGCGTCACGCTGAGGCCCGCCGAGTAGAGCGCGAGATCGGCAAGATCGATCGCTTGATCGTCGACGGCGCCGCCTCGACTTCAAACGTTGGGTGGTCCTCGAGAGGGCCATTCCCGCCTGCTTGGCCTCCAGACCCCTCGGCGCGTAGACGTGGGCCCGGCTCTGGCTGCCGGGCTCTCGGCGGCTGAAGCCGTCAAGCAGGTGCGTGAGCTCCTGCGCCGAGACGACGAGCAGACCCGAACGCCTGATGGGTGATCAAAAGAGCTGACTTGTTCGTTGGCTGACCTGCACCTAAACGGTCGCTCTCACGCTCATCTCACGTCCACGAGCCCCTTTGGGGACCGTTGGCGTGTTGGCGAGGCCGTCGAGATTGACGTAGACCAGTAGGGACGACACCCGGCCAACCGCCACGTCCCGCCGGTGGTGATCTCGAACTCAGTGAAGTCCAGCTGCCAAACCTGATTCGGACCGGTCGGCTCGACCGCGAACGCCGCCTTCCGCTGGGCTGTGAGTTGCCGCCGTTCCCGCTGATAGCTCGCCTCCAGCAGCAGCCCCTCCTCGCGCAGCAGCCGCAGCACCGTTGCGCCGACACCGGGAGGCCGTCGTGGCGGCACGTCACCCACACCTTCCGATGTCCCCATGCGGGGTGGGCCAGGGCGTGCCGACGGGCCGCGTCGCGGACACGATTGCGGGGCCGGACGCGGCCACCGACCTCTCACCGGCCGGTCGCCGCGGGCACGGGCTTGGCGGCGGCGCCAGGTCCGCTCGGGCACGCCGATGACCGAGCAAAACCTCGTGGTCGGCATGCCCGCCTGCACGCGGATCCTTGGTTGAGCAGGCCCCTCTGGCTGTCCTGACCCGCTCGGTGGCGTCCAGGGCCGCGATCCCGTTCCGGTACCCCCTCACAGATTTCATGGACAACCCCAGCCGAAGGGGCCATCCTCGGACCCCTCCCGCACCGCTTCACAAGCGACATGGATGTCCTACTCGAAGTCAGGAGCCTGTTATGGCTGGTTTGATCCGCAAGAGTCTCGACTCGCCTGATGAAACTCGGCCATTTGAGGACGGTAAGGGCCAGCTCGAGTTGGTCAACCTCGAAGGGGGACCGGTTGGCCGTGCGACGTTCGAGCCTGGATGGCAGTGGTCGAAGCATGTGAAGCCGATTGCGGGCACCGAGAGTTGCCAGGCGGCACACCTGGGGTACTTCGTTTCTGGTCGGATGAAGGTCGTGATGGACGATGGCGAGGAGATGGACTACGGCCCCGGTGACGTCGGCGTGATGGCGCCCGGACACGATGCATGGATCGTCGGTGACGAGCCTTGCGTGGTCATCGACTGGCAGGGCTTCGCCGACTACGCCAAGCGATAGGCCGTACAAGTTCGGCCGGCGCTACTCCGCGTGTTCATTGACTCGGCCCGGGTGCCGTCGTGGCCATGGACGTGGGTTTCTCGACAAGGAGTTCTCACCACAAGATCGACCAGACCGACGGGTTGGACATGTGGCTGCTTCGGGAATTTCCGACGGCCAGGGCTCGAGCGTTTCGCAGACGATGCGATGGTCCATTGTGTGACTGGGCGCCAGTACGGGTGCGTCCGTGCGAAGAAGGCCGCGGCTTCTTTCAGGAACTCGTTCTCCATCCGCAGCCGGCGGATCTCGTCCTCGAGTTCGGTCATACGGGCATGCTCCACCGGGGTCAGCGGCTCGTCCGGGTCCGGGTGTGCCCGCCGCCACGTGTTGACCCAGTTCCCCAGCGTGCCGTCGTGGATACCGAGATCACGGGCGACCTCGGCGATCGGCTTGCCCGTCTCGATCACCATCTGCACCGCCTGAGCCTTGAACTGCGGGCTGAACCGTCGACCAAAGCGGCAGATCGATCATAGGTGTGGGGCCGTGGCGGCCTACGGACAGAATCCGGAGGGGAAGGCAGACTGCACAACGGCAGGCCGTCGCGGGCACACGTCCCGCTGCATGAGCAGCATGGCGGCGAGCTTGCGCGTTTCCACCGGGCCGATCCGACCGAACACGAGTGCATCGGCACTCGTCGTCGCCCGCGGACACGCTGCATCCGAGTCTCGGACGAAGTGGTCGCGTCGCCGGCGTCAGAGCGCGCTGCGTGAGTCCTTCCCGGCTGCGGGCCGGAGTGGGACGATGAGCGATTCCGACCGGCCAGGCCGGTAGAGGAGGGGATCATGACCACGATGGGTAACGGCGACCTCCGTGCCTTGCAGGGAGCTATGGCGGGCGCAGTGCTCGAACCCGGTAATGCTGGCTTCGACGAGGCGCGGTCACTGTGGAACGGCGAGTTCGACTTCCGCCCGGCGGTGATCGCCCGGTGCGAAAGTCGGGACGACGTGGTAGCAGCGGTCAAGTTCGGCCGCGCGTCCGGCCTGGAGACCACGATCCGGGGCGGTGGGCACTCGTTGAGCGGGGCGTCGGCCTGCGATGGCGGGCTGATGATCAACCTCAGCCGGATGAACTCGGTCGCGGTGGACCCGCAGCGGCGTCGGGCCGTCGCGCGCGGAGGCGCGACGTGGGGTGAGGTCGACGCCGCAACCCAGGCCCATGGACTGGCGGTCACCGGCGGGATCATCAGTCACACCGGTGTCGGTGGCCTCACGCTCGGCGGAGGGATGGGCTGGCTCGTCAACCGGCACGGGCTGAGCATCGACAACCTGGAGTCTGCCGAGGTCGTCCTGGCCGACGGGCGAACCGTCCGGGCGTCCGCCGACGAGCACCCGGACCTGTTCTGGGCCCTCCGCGGAGGCGGCGGCAACTTCGGCGTGGTGACGAGCTTCGAGTACCGGCTGCACCCGGTCGGGCCCGAGGTGCACTTCGGGCTGTTCTTCTGGGAGATCGAACGGGGCGTGGAGGCGCTGAGCGCTTGCCGCCGACTGATCCCGGCGCTGCCCGCCGACTCCGGCGCTCTGATCGCTGGGGCACTGACCGGCGAGGCCGAGCCGTTCCCGGTCGAACACCGTGGCCGCACCGGGCACGCACTCCTCGTCGCGGGGTTCGGCAGCGCCGAGCAGCACGCGGCGGCGATCGCCCCGTTCCGGGAGGCCTGCCCCCCACTGTTCGAGGTCGTTACGCCGATCCCGTACACCGCGCTGCAACACCTGCTCGACGACACCTCCCCCTGGGGCATCCACGACTACGACAAGTCCCTGGCCGTCGCCGATCTCACCGACGACGTGATCGGTGTGCTGACCGAACGGGCCACCGCCAAGGCGTCACCGATGTCGTTCATGCCGATTTTCCCGTTGCAGGGGGCGTTCGCGGCGGTCGGCGACGATGACACGGCGTTCAGCCTGCGACGGACACCGCAGTACCTCGTGGACGTCGTGGCGTTGAGCCCCGATCCGGCGGTCTGCGCCACCGACCGAACCTGGGCCCGGTCGATTTGGGACACATTGCGGCCGCTCGCGGACAACCCCGGCGGCTACATCAACTTCTTCAGCGAGCAGGACGACGACCGGGTCCGAGCAGGATTCGGACCGAAGAAGTACGACCGGCTCGTGCAGGTCAAAGTGACCTACGATCCGGGAAACTTGTTTCACCACAACGCGAACATCAAGCCCGGCTAAGACCTGAGCCGAGCGTGTAGTGCCACTTATGGGCGTGGACAGCGGCGGAGCGGTCACGGCCAGCGCCTGGCCCTCCGAGGCTGCAGCACCATCACCCGTGGCCACCAGCGACGGCAGCACCGAGCACTGCCCAGCGCTCCAGGCTTTCGTTCACCAACACGGTAGTTCGATCACGACTGAGAGCTCCCGGCGCTGGTCGGAAAGGCTGTGGCCTGCTGAAATTGGTGCGCCGCTGGTAGTCGGCCAACATGCCTCGAACTCCAACGTAAGCGTCGACCAAAACGACAAATCGAGCATGCCTCAACCGGTGGGCAAGACACTCCCCACGAACGTCACGTGACGCGGAGGTACGGGAGATGTAGGAGAAGATGTGGGAGGCGCTGGACTACGTGTCACCGCCGGCGGCAGCAGCCCTTCGTCGCTGAGCAGCTGGTCGGTGCGGCGCTCGACGTGTAGGCGTGATCAGCCCCGAGATTTTCGGACCAGTCGAATTGTTGCGTACTACGCAGCTTGCTGGCTCTCTACCCACTCGTTGAGCACCTCCTGGGGAGATTTGTAGTCCAACCCAGAATGGAGCCGGTTCCTGTTGTACCAAAACTCGATGTAGCGAGCAATGTCTGCGCGTGCGTGTGCGCGTGTCGGGTAGGCCGTCCGGTGAACGCGCTCGTTCTTCAATGCCGCGAAGAAGGACTCGGCCATGGCGTTATCGTAGCAGATTCCAGTCCGGCCGACCGATTGGCACATGTCGAGTGCGGCAATAATGGTGGCGAACTCTCGGGAGCAGGAGTTGCTGCCGCGGTCGGAGTGGAAGATCGCGTCGGAAGCGAGTGCCGTGCGGTCCGCTGCACGGGTCAGTGCTTCGACGATCAGTGGGGTCTTGTAGTTGTCGTCCATGGCGTAGCCGACGACCATCTTCGTGTGACAGTCGATCACCGTTGCCAGATATAGCCAACCTTCCCAAGTCGGAATGTAGGTGATGTCGCCGACGAACTTCTGGCCCGGTTGCGCGGCGGTGAAGTCGCGGGCGACGAGGTCGGGGACGTGGTGAGCCCTGCCGTCCTGCTCGGTCAGGCCGGCCCGCCAAGGCCGGGGCTGGCAGGGTTGTAGGCCCAGCTCGCGCATGATGCCGCGGACGAGCTCCGGACCGCAGGGCACGCCCCAGCGGTTGAGCTGGGCGTGGATGCGGCGGTAGCCATAGGTCTCGTCGGAGGACTCGAACGCCTCGCGGATCAGCGCGCAGAGCCGCTGGCGCCGGCGCGCAGTAGCCGAATCCGGTCGCCGGCGCCAGTCGAAGAATCCCGACGCCGACACCGATAGCCAGGCGCACATCTTCTTCACGGGGTAGGCGTACTTCGCGTCGCCTGCTCGGCACGAGTCGATGAACTCGTACTTCTCGGCTACTGGGGATCTCGGGCGAAGTACGCTGCGGCTTTTTTCAGGAATTCGTTCTCCATGCCGAGTTCGCGTAGTTCGCGTTGGGCCTCGGCTAGCTGGATCCGCTCATGCGGGCTGAGCGGAGGCTCATCGCCGGCGTGCTCCTTGCGATGCTGGTTCACCCAGTTGCCTAGCGTTCCTTCGTTCACGCCGAGTTCCCGTGCGACTTGAGCGATCGGGCGCGACCCGTCGATCACCAACCGCACGGCCTCATCCCGGAACTCGGGACTGAACTTGCGATATTTCCTTGCCATTCCTTGCATCATCTTCCGGGCCAGATCTTATTGGATCGTGGTCCGAGAACAACGGGGCACCTCACCGGCCACCTCATGTGAGGGGGCCTGTCGGGGTTGAAGGCCTCGGGTTTGAAGGCCTCGGGGTTTTCCGATCGCCCATCGCCCATCGCCCATCGAACGTGTCGTCTCAGGATGTGCTGTATCGGGTCGCTGGGGTGCCGGGTGGGTTGAAGACTCCGGGTTGAGCGTTGGGGTTGGGAACACAGACTTCAGCTTCCAGCCCGTCGGGGTCGCGGAAGAACAGGCTGAGGACCGGGCCGAAGTCGGTGACGAACTCGTCGCATGCCCCCCGGACGATCAAGCGACGGCGGATCTCCTCGAAGGCCTCCAGCGAGGCCGCCTGCAGCCCGATGTGGTCCAACCGGCCGCGACCGAACATGGGGACCTGTGGCGGCGGCGTGTGGTTGCCATGGAGTTCGAAGACGTTGAACTCGGTGTGTGGGCCGACGTGGAGGATGGAGAACCGGAGCTGTTGCTGTGGGTCGTCGTGCGCGACGGCCACGTCGAAGACCTCGGTGTAGAAGGCGTGCAGCCGGTCGGTGTCGCTGGTGAGGACCGCGACGTGATTGAAGCCGTCGAGCAGCATGGCTGGACGGTAGTGGAGGCCTTCCAGTGACGGAAGCGTCGACGGGCCGGCCATACGACCGATCTGCGCAGCCGTGACGGGTCCGTAGGACGCCGACCTGGCCGGGCGGCTGGTGTAGGTCTCACCCGCGCTGTCCGGGTG
The DNA here is from genome assembly GCF_031845345.1 of Pseudonocardia charpentierae. NCBI lineage: Bacteria > Bacillati > Actinomycetota > Actinomycetes > Pseudonocardiales > Pseudonocardiaceae > Pseudonocardia > Pseudonocardia charpentierae. Next base: position 20,071 of record NZ_JAVREJ010000022.1, read on the forward strand.
CGCGGCACGATATGGGCGGCGCGCGCGGGCACGGGATCATCGACGCGCTCAACACCGTCGGGGTACAGGCGGTGGCCGACGCCCGGCCACCAGAGCGGCGGGCCGGCAGTCCGGGTCCCGCAGCGACGATGCCAGCGGACGGCGGGGCCACGTGCAGGCCGTGTTGAAAGGTTGCAGACGTACTGTCCTTGGTCTCCACGTGGAGGCGTGTCGGCCTCGGTGTGTCAGCCGCGGGACAGCGTCCGGCCGTCGGGCAGCGCTCGGCTGCTCAGGAGCGCCACCAGCGAGCCGCTGTCGCCGCGAAGGAGCTGCCCGTTTTCCCAGCTCTAGTCGGTGTCGGCGGCCTCGAGCTGGACACCGGTCAGGTCGACCCCGAACAAGGTGCCGCCTGCGGCGGTGAGCTGGTCGAGGACCGCGGGCCGGTCGAGCGCGATCGTCACATCGAGGGAGTGAATGACGGCATGGCTGAGTGCACCGGCTGCACCACCGCCCGGCGGCTGCCACGCGTGCAGCCTCGGGAATCGGAGGTGGTCGAGGAGGTCGGCGACGGGCAGCGAAGCGTCCCGCGCGGCCACGGTGTCGGAAAGTACGGTGAAGTCGCCGCCAGCCGCCGCCATCTCGGCCCCGAACTGCTCGGGAGTCAGCCGCGCCGGCATCGTCACGTGCGCGATCACATGGCGCACCAGCCACTTCTCGCACAGCGACGGGGCGTCCCAAGCGTCGACTGCGGTGGTGGCGAGGAGATCGGCGAGCCCGTTGCAGGTCGGCGCTACCCAGGACTGCAGGTCGGTCACGATCGGTTTCCCTGCATGAGGTGAGCGAGGTGCCCCTCGAGTTTGTCGAGGGAGGTGAGGAAGCCGGCGCGGGCCTAGGGCATGCGCATCGTCTCGGGCACGTTGCGCTAATGGATGACGACTGCGGTTCTGCCGTCACCGAGGTCGTCGAGCGTGCTGGTGGTGTGCATCCCGGTAGCGGGCTCGACCCAGGCGAGCCGTTCGGGCGGGACGACCTCGGTGAAGGTGGCGACCATCCGGTGCTGCCGTGCTCGCCGAGCATGAGGGTCGCGAACCGGCCACCGGGGTGGAGTTCGACGACGATGCCGTCGATCGGCGTGGCCATGCCGCTCGGGCCCCAGAACTGCGCGAGCTCAGCGGGCTCGGTGAGGCACCGCCACACCAGCTCGCGCGGCGCGCGGAGAACCCGCCGGTAAACGAGTTCGTCGTCGTTCACTGGTTGTCGCTCTCCTGCAAGCGGGCGAGGTGCGTATCCAGCCGGTCCATTCGGTCTGACCACGTGCGCCGGCTCTCCTCGATCCATGAGAGCGCGGTGGGCGGCGCTGCCCGACGTTGGCCGCGAACGCGAAGCACGGGTGGTGGTTCTTCGAGGTGTACGTGCCGACCGCGACGGGCGGCCGGAAGCTGTGGCGCCGCGGAAGCTGGGCCACCAAGCGCGAGGCGGAGGCGGAGCTGCGCAGCGTCCTCAACCGGCGCGACTGCGCCGCCGCCAGGAACCACCGCATGACGCCGGCACTCCAACAGCTACGTCGTCGACCATAGGAGTACGAGCCTCTGATGCGCCAGGATGATGCTTGAGGGTCCTCGGCAGCCACGCGTTCCCAGCCTTCGTATGAGACGACCACCCGCCCGGGCGACGGGTGTCGGTTGGACCATTGCGCCGGAGTGGGAGGCTCACGGACGACGAGCGGGGCCACCCCTTCCCACTTCGACGGCTCTCGTGTCGTGCCGTCAACCCGGTCCAGCATCGGCATCCCACTGCCCTCCGTCTGACGAGGACGGAACTCACGGGACGCACGCTGATGGGGGAGTGGTGGAGCATCGGGTGCAGCGGGGGAGCCAGTGACTGACGAACGTGACCAAGGAGTGTCAGAGGACTACAGCTACGACCTGGCACATGAAGTGAAGTCCGACGCCGAACGACAGCTAGACACGACGCCCTCTGGGCCGCGCAGCGCTGCCGGCCCTGGGACCGCGGGCATGGAGCCAGACGGGGACTACGGCTACGACGAAGCCCATGACCTGTAATTCATCCTGCCCGGTCCTGGCCCCGTCGCTCCACTGGCTGTCACCTATCGACAGCCTTGACACCGTTCACACGTAGCCCTCGGGCACGGGTCCGAGGACCTCCATGGAGTGCGCGGCGGCGATGGCAGCCAGCTCGTCGGGGGCGACCGTGCCACCGCGGACGGCGTTGCTGAGGTCGTCGAAGTACCCCACCATTGCGGCGGGAGCGAAAACCATGATCTTGCGACTGGGCATCGGCCCTACCCGAAACCCGTGCGGCGCGCCAGCCGGGATAAAGATGAACGAGCCTGCCGGGCAGGTGTACTCCTGCTCGCCGAGGAAGACCGTGTACTCGCCGTGGAGCACGTAGAACGACTCGGAAGCGTCCGTGTGCCGGTGCATCGGCGGACCGAAGCCCGCGGGTTCGGTGGCCTCGAGAAAGGCAAACGCTTCCCCGGTCTGCGCGCCGGTCGCTTTCACCGACATCTCGAACCGACAATAGCATTGGCGGCGCCGAGGATCGGCTCCCGTGAACACCGCTCAGGTCCACCCTCCTTGATGCCTTCTGCTCCTCCCACGCAGGGGCTGCTCGGCTGGCGCGAGCTGCCCATCAGTAAGCGGGAGCTTGGGCGCGACTTCGGAGCGTGGTTCTGTCAGGACGCGCCGGGGTGCTCGTCGTCGAGCGCAGGCAGCGCCGGTGGCGATGACCGAAGGTCTTGACGCCTTCTGTGCCGTGAGTAGCGTCGCTCACCCGACGGCTTCAGCCATCGTCGAGGGCGCGGGCTGTATGGGGACGGTCTGGTCGGGTGGCGTCCTGCCGACGCGTCTGCTGCAGGCGGCGGGGTTCGAGCCGGGAGTGGGTGAGCAGCAGCATGAGCGTGGGCACGTCGGGCGCAGCAGCGCGAAGCATCGCGGCCGAGATCACCGGTCAGCTCCAGACGGGTTTGCGCGGACAGCTGATCCGTCCGGCCGACGCCGACTACGACCTGGTCCGCCAGGTGTGGAACGGCATGGTGGACAAGCGTCCAGCGCTCATCGCCCGGTGTGCCGGGGTTGCCGACGTCGTCGCCGCGGTGCGGTTCGGGCACGAGCACCGGCTGCCGATCGCGGTGCGCGGTGGAGGCCACAATGTGGCCGGAGCCGGGGTCTGCGACGGCGGATTGGTGATCGACCTGTCGCAGATGAACGGGATCCGGGTCGACCCGCAGCGTGGCACGGTCCGTGCCGAGGGCGGGGTCACGATCGGCGAGCTGGACCACGAGACCCAGGCGTTCGGTCTTGCCGTGCCGATGGGTGTGGTGACCGCGACCGGGATCGCCGGGCTCACCCTCGGCGGCGGGTTGGGCTGGCTGCGTCGCCGGCACGGGCTCAGCTGCGACAACCTGATCTCCGCCGACCTCGTGACCGCGGACGGCCACCTCGTCACCGCAGACGAGCAGCACACCCGGAGCTGTTGTGGGCCCTGCGGGGCGGTGGTGGAAACTTCGGCGTGGTCACCTCCTTCGAGTACCGGGCACACCCGCTCGGGCCGCAGGTGTACCTGGCATTCATCATCCATTCAGGCGCGGATGCGGACGCGGCCCTGCACCACTACCGCGACTGGGCGGCTTCGGCGCCGGACGAGGTGAGCTCGTTCGGAATCTTGTGGCACGCACCGGAGATGGAGGAGATCCCGGTCGAGCACCACCACACCCCCATCGCGGTGTACCTGGCGGTGCACTGCGGCGAGCAGAACAAGGCCGAGCAGGACCTCGAGCCGCTGCGCCGGTTCGGCTCGCCCATCGCCGATCTGTCCGGTCCGATGCGCTATCTGGACGTTCAGGCGTTCTTTGACGCCGACTACCCCGCCCACGAGATGCGCTATTACTGGAAGTCGCACTTCCTGCGCGAGCTGCCCGACGAGGCCATCGCGACGATGGTCGAGCTCAACGAGCGGGCCCCGTCACCGCACTCCGCACTCGATCTGTGGCAGCTCGGCGGCGCCTTCGCCCGCATCGGCCAACAGGACACCGCGTTCGGGGACCGCTCCGCGCCCTTCCTGATCGGGATCGAGTGCAACTGGGAACACGAGGCGAATGACGCTGCATCCATCGCCTGGGGCCGGGAGGTGTTCGACAGGCTGCAGCCGTACGCCACCGGCGGGCAGTACGTGAACTTCCCCGGCCTCTACGAGGACAACGACGCCATGGTGCGCGGCGCATTCGGGCAGAATCTCGGCCGGCTCACGGCGATCAAGAAACAGTATGACCCGACCAATATCTTGCGGCTGAACCACAACATCGCGCTCGGCCAGTAGGCGAGCTACCGGGCGGGGCGCAACCAGGCGGACCAGCGTTCCACGGCCAGGAAACCCATTCTCGAGTAGACCGGTCTGCCGTCGTCGCTGGCGATCAGCACCGCCGGGCGGTCGGGGTCGGCAAGGGTGGCCGCCCACGTCACCGCAGCGCCCGCGCCCCGACCGCGCGCCGCGGGAAGTGATGCGACGTATTCGACCAGGGTGACCCCCGCGGCAGAGTGAGCGGCGGCCATCGCGACCGCGACGCCGTCGAGCCAGGCGATCCAGAGCCGGGTGGCCGTCCGCAGGAGCGTGGGGCCCAGGAGGTCTCCTGGTGCGAGCGGATCGAGCTCGGGCATGGGGTAGCCCTCGACCAGGACCCGCTCGGCAACGGCCAGCTCGGCGGGATCGCGGATCTCGCGGACTTCCCCCGACCACCGCGGCAGGGGTGTAGGCGGAGCGGGGAACCGCACCATCAGCGGTGGATGCCCGATCAGGACGAGGCCGTGCCCCCGTAGGTCCGCTGTCGGCCACGGGCTGAGAAGCAGGTAGGGCACAGACGGCGGGATCAGCGCGCCGATCTCCCCGAGCACGTCTTCGACATGCATCAACGGCTGGGTCAGCACGACCGGGTTCGTCAGCGCGCCACGATCTCCGATCCAACCTCCGGCCCAACGCGCTGCTGATCGCCACGGCCGTCCGGCCGCAGCGGCGACGGCCACCGGCCAGGAAGCGTGCACCAACACCGCCTGACGGACCAGGGTGTCCTCCGCCGGCACATCTGGTTCCCACCCGGTCGTCAGGTGCTCGCCCTCGGACGGAACCACCGACGAACTCATGCCCTGACCATGGCCGCACTGAGCGCCCCGAGCAAGACCCGCCTCCAGGCCACGACACCGGAAGCCACGTCCGAGCCGCCGCCACCGGAAGCCCCGATACCGACCGCACGGGTCGGCTCCACCACCGGCGCCCAGAACGGCGAGTGGTTCGACGGCTGCTCCGCCACCGCCGCCATCATGTCCTCCACACTCCGCACCGCGGCGAAGGCAGCCGGGTCCGCCCCACCGACCAGCCAGTACACACAGGGCGCCCCACTCCCTGCGTCCGACGTGGCCGGGCGCCGCCCACCCTTGATACTCCGCCTCGGCGTCGCGCAGCGGCGGCGGGACGACCGAATCTCATCGAGCCTGGGCTCACCCAGTGGCCACCGTCTCAGCATCTACCGCTACCTGGGCGGGTCGCCAGCCCGCTCACGTCAGCCGGATACGGCTGCCCCGCCGCCTCCTCGAAGGGCACCGATGGCGCTACGGCCAGCGCGGCCGAGGTCGGTCCTCCTGGCCCGCCGCGGATGGTGGCGGGAGTCCGGTGATAGATGTCGCGACGTAGATGGCCAGGATCTGCAGGAGCATGGCCGTCAGGGCGTGCGGCCCTCCGCGCACTCGAAAGATGGCGATAGTTGCCCTGCGACGTCTGCCTGCGGTCCCTTCTGTGGTGTCGTATGCGGCAAGGACGGTCCGTCGGTGCCGCTCGCGAAGACAGACGTTGTGCGCTGGGCGAGCGTGCGTGTAGGCCAGACGCCGGCCCCGTCTAGCCCGGGCGGCGGCTGCCGAGTGGCGTCACCGGCGGGCCGCAGGAGGCCTGCCCGCAGGACCGGCAATATCTTTGCCGTGATGGTCAACCCGGACGGCTCGCCGGTCCGGCGCATCGAGTCTCACCCGTACGCCATGGGCGCAATCGATGCGGCCCGCCGCAACCCGACCACGCTGTACGACTCGCGAAGCGAGGTGCGGGTGTACGCCGACGGGTGGCGTGATCAGGATCCGGACCGCCCGGTACGGAACGCACTGCACCCAAGGTGGCGGTGGTTGCGGTGGGTCCGGGCGTGGCGCCGCCTGCGGGCGGTAGGCGCGGGCAGGCCGGATGATGTCGTAGCCGACCCCCCGTCGCCACCGCATTCAGCCGGTCAGCAGGGGGCATCACAGGGACCGTCAGACCCACAGCGATTTGCAGCTTCTCACGAACCGCGCCGTTATCGAGCGGGCCGCGGCGCGACTGCGCCGCGCCCCGATCATGGACGCCTACGCCGCCGCATTGGGTAGGCAACTCATGGCCACCCTGGCGGTGTGCTGGAAGAAGTAGCACTGCACCTCGGCCATCTCAACGACGACGGAGATGCCGTGCTCGGCGCGGCCGTGGTGGAGCACTGTCGTGAACTGCTTCTGCGACCACGACCGGGCGGGGCGACCGAGAACCTTCTAGTTGACGGTGTTGTCGATGGTTCCCCGCTGATGTAGACCGGTCGGCGGCGCGATCCAATCCCCGGCTGGACTCTTTCGGGGGTGAACTGTCGGCCAGCAGGTCGTGACGATCAAATCGGTGGTGCCTGCTGGGCGTCGGGGAAGATTCTCGGGCGCGGTGACTCCGCCTACGGCAGCCGCGCGGCGGTCCGCGCGCCATCGAGTGGGCCGGCGACAAGTGGCCGGGCATAGCAACGGCTAACGGGTGTTCCGGCGATCCAGGTGTGCCGGGCGATTAGCGGCCAGGAAACGGCCAGCTCATAGCACGCGACATCCCACCGTGATGATGGTCAACCCTGACGGTACCCGGCGCGAGATCGGCCCAGATGACCGCCACACGATCAATCCGTACACCCTCGGCCAACTCGACGCCCAGCGCCAGGTTCCGCGGCCCCCGCTCTACGACAGCCCTGCCGACGCGCAGCGGTACGCGGCCGGTTGGCTCGAGCACGACCTACACCGCCCCGTGCCGAACGTGCTGCACCCGCGGTGGCGATGGCTACCCTTGATCCGGGTGTGGCGGCAGCTGCGCAGGCGGCGGTAAGGGGCAAGATCCACACACCCCTTCCGGCAACCTGAGCGGCAGTAGGTCGCTGACGGCATCCCCAATCCGGCCGTCGTCCGATCCACGAGCGCCGGCGATGATCACGGCGACGGAATCACAGCGGCGAGCACCGACCTGCCCACCGCCCTGCGTGCCGGTCGTGATGTGCAGGGGTGGGGGAACGGTGAGGACGGCAGGCGACCGGTTCGACCGCGCCGCCCGTGCCCCAGCGAACACCCGCAGCAGCTGGGTCCGTGGCGGGGCAGCTGCGGATGCTGGCACGCCAGCTGCTGACCGCCCGCGGTCGGGCTGGCCGCGACGCGGTCGTACCGGCCGTGATCAGCCGGCTCGCCACCGTCACCGATCCATGATGGCCAGATCCCGGCAACCGTGCTACGGCCGTTTGGAGCTGAGGTTCGATCGTTCCGGGGACCCGTGCCTGATCAGTACCGCCGTCTCAGACCCCTGCAAATAGACTGCGATTGTCGGCAACCCCGATCTGTCCGGCGGGAGCCAGCGCGTGACGGACCGGTCCGGCGTGGCGTCGAACGACGTCGTGTACCACTGGGACGGGTCGACGTCAGCGGCTTCGGTAATCGGGTCCCAGAGGTCGGGCCTGCCTGGCGTCCCCATGGAGGCGGTGACCAGGTACTCGATCAGATCTGTGCCGAGTACGTGCGGCCGCGTCGTCGTCGCCCCCTCAGCCTTGGCCCGGGCGCAGCGCTGGCGCGACGAGGAGATCCCGGCGATCCGAGGTGTTGCGTCGGCCGGTTGAATCCGCCCTCGCTGCCCTGGTCGGTGTGTAACACCACCCCGGCGATCACTTCTCGGCCGCCGCGAACCGCGACCGCCATCGCCAGCGCCGCGTAGGCCAGCTTGGCATCGTGGTGTTCGGACAGGGCGAACCCGACGATCCGCCGCGAGCCCATGTCCAACACCGAGGCCAGGTGCAACTTGCCCTCACCGGTGGCGATCTCGGTGCCATCGCCGTACCAGCGACGGTTCAATCCGTCGGCGGCGAACCGGCGCCCGACCAGGTCCGGGACCCGCCACCGGCCTTTGCCCGGGCGGGTGGTGTGCCGGCGCCGTCGCGGCGGCCGGGCCCGCAGCCCGTGCTCGCGCATCAGCGTCGCGACGGTGTTCTCGCTGACCCGCCCGCCGGCAGCGCGCAGCTCGGCGGTGATCCGCGGCGAGCCGTAGCGGCCGTGGTGGGCGGCGAACAACCTGGCCACCTGCGCGGCCAACGCCGCCCGCCGGGCCTGCCGCGGGGAGGGATCCCCGTCGCGCCACTTGTAGTACCAGGCCGGGCTGACCCCCAACGCCCGGCACGCGGCCGCCGTCGGCACCCGGTGCTGCGCCCTCTGGGCGGTGATGAACGCGGCCACGCTCACCGGCCGCCCATCGCCTCGCGCACCCAGAGGGCCACCGAGCGCTTGAGCACATCACGCTGCATCGCCAGCTCGGCGTTCTCCCGCCGCAGCCGCTCCAGCTCCGCGCGCTCGTCCTCGCTCAACGGCCCGTTCCCGGCGCCGGGGGCCCGCTCCCGCGCGCACCAGTTGCCCAGCGTGCCCTCGTTGATCCCCAGCTCACGGGCCACCCGCGCGATCGGCTTCCCGGTCTCCCGCACGATCCGCACCGCGCCCGCCCTGAAGTCCTCATCGAACTTCCGCCGCGTTCTTGCCATCGCCCCTCCCTTATGAGCGATGTCTCCACGCTACGAGGGGAAGCCCACGCCGCCAGCCGTGCAGGCCCGGCTACCGCTGCACGCCCTCGCCTTCGCACTGTGCGTGCGTTGTCGCTTTCCCGGGTGCAGGCGGTCGACGCAGTCGCCGGCGAAGACGGCCACGTCCCGTTTGCGATGCCAGCCGACGGCCTCGAGGCCGAGCCCGGCGCACGCGGTGATCTCGGTGGTGTGGCGCTCGGCGGCGCGGCGCTCGAGCCCGGTGTGCACGACCACCGCGTCCCGCGGCTCAACCGGTTACCCCGCCGTGGCGTTCGGCCTCGTCGAGGTCTGCGGCGGTCACAAGGCGGTCCTCGTCGAGCCACGGCACGCCTCGGGGCGGCGGCGACGTCGAGCAGGACCCCGCGTGTGAAGATGCCCTCGCGCACGGCATGGATCGAGTTCCCGCGCAGCCCGTCGTTCGTGACGATCTCGTCCTGCCGGCGCCCGTTGTAGCCCAGCCGTCGAGGTAGACGTGCCCGAGCGCGTCGAGGTGGGTCTCCACGCCGTGGATGTCCAGATGGACGCGGTCGCCGGTGGCGTAGGGCAGTCACCCTCGTTGAGGTGCATGACGTGCCACACCGGTCGGGGGTTCAGCGACCGCTGGACGGTGTCGACGTCGCTGCCGAGCGACACCGAGACACCCTCGACGACGAGCGTGCCGCGCGGCGGCGCACGTCTGGAGTGGTGATGAGGTTGAGGGTGTCCAGTTCGTCGCCCCATCGCCCGGCGTTCGACCAGCCTGCGGCCGCCTGCGCCATCTCGGCTCGGGTCGTCACGGGTGTGCCCCCAGGACCGTCCGGGCGACCTCGTCGGGCCGCTGCAGGGGAGCGAGGTGCCGGGCGCTGGCGATGACGCGAAACGATGCGTCCGGCAGGGCGTCGGCGATCCGGTCCATGTGCTCAGGGGCCGCGACCCCGTCGTGCTCGGCGGCCACGACGTCGGTCGGGACGGCGATGCGGGGTAGCTGGGCGAGGGCGTCAAAGGTCGCGATCATGTCGAGGGCGTCGGCCCACCGGGAGCGGTCGGCGGCGTGCAGCCACGCCCGCACGGTGGCCGCCGGTTCCGCGTCCGCGGCCAGTTCGTCGGGGGCGAACCAGCGGGCCAAGCTCGCCTCGACGTCGGCGGTCCCGTCGCGCAGGCCCCGTGCGGCGGCGGCGAAGGCGGGGAACGGTGATGCACGGGTGCAGATCAGCGAGAGCCGGTTGACCCGCTGCGGGTGGTCCAGTGCGACCTGCTGGGCGATCTGTCCGCCCCAGGAGTGTCCGATCACGTGGACGTCGGGCAGGTCGAGGCGGTTCAGCACGGCGACGACGTCGTCGGCCAGCCGCCCGTAGTCCGGCACCGGCGTGTCGGCGGCCGCCCCGTGTCCGCGCAGGTCGAACCTGATCGCCCGGCACGAGTCGACCAAGGTGTTCACGACCGGCTGCCAGGCGCGGACGTCGAACGGGGTTCCGTGCAGCAGGACCACCGGCGGACCGTCACCGTCGTCGAGCAGGACGGTGCGGTAGCCGGGCGCGACCTCGAGCAGCTCGTGCGATTCTGGTGACTCGATCATGACGGCCTCTCGGCGATGGTCGCGGTGTGGGGCGGGGTCAGCTGATCCGGTGTGCTCGTCGTGAGGGTCAGGTCGAGCTGGACCCCGTGGCCGGTGTTGGTGGCACTGAATGTTCGGCGGACTTCTTCGAGATCGTCGTCGGGTAGTCCGGTGCGACGGTGCCCCCGTTGTCCGCGGTAACCGACACGACGGTGAGGTCCGTGTCGCTGTCGTTGGTGAGCACTTGCGTCAGAGAGTACGTCTCGGGCGGTACCGCGGCGGGCAACGCCCGCGTGCAACAGGAGGGTTGGCCGCGATCCTCGCGTTCCTCGAACGCCACCTCGTCACCCCTGATCGGCGATGCGCAGCTCCCACTCCAGGCAGGACCGGGTTGCTGCCACGCGCTGGCCACGGCTAGCGCACCCCCTCCATCAGGCGGTTCACCTTCGGCGCGATCAGCGCGAGGACCGCGCCGAGCACGATCGCGACCGTGCCCAGGATGGCGAAGTACGGCGCCTCGTCGGCCGGATCGAAGTAGTCGGCCAGCACGCCCGACATCGCCGTCCCCAGCGCCACCGACAGGAAGAACAGCGCGACCATCTGCGTGCGGAACGCCGCAGGCGCGAGCTTCGTCGACAGCGACAGGCCGATCGGTGAGAGCAGCAGCTCGGCTACGGTGAAGACGAACAGGATCCCGATCAGCCCCAGCAGCGGCGCGCTGTTCGGCCCGCCGCCGGAGATGGGCAGGAACAGCAGGAACGCGACGCCCATGATCGCGGTGGCGAGCGCGAACTTGATCGGGCTCGACGGCTGGCGCGGCCCGAGCCGGGTCCAGATCGCGGCGAACGTGCCAGACAGCAGGATGATGAACACCGGGTTGATCGACTGCACCCAGGCCACGGGCATCTCCCAGCCGAGGATGTGCCGGTCGAGCCGCTGGTCGGAGTAGATTGTCACCACCGTGAACTGTTGCTGGTAGAGCGACCAGAACGCCGCGCTGCCGACGAACATCGGGACGAACGCGAGCACGCGGCGCCGCTCGACGGGCTGCACCTGCCGGCTGGACAGGATCACCGCGAAGTACACCAGCGTCGCGATCACGCTCAGTACGACGACGAACCCGGCGAGCCGGTCGGCGGTGAGCAGCCCGGTGAGCACGAGCACAAAGATCAGCAGCACGGCGCCGATCGCGCCGCCCGCAACCAGCCGCAGCTGCGAGTGCGGCAGCGGGTTCGGGACCACGCGGCCCGGCCCGTGCAGGTGCTTGCGCCCGAAGGAGTACTGGATCAGCCCGAGGGCCATGCCGACCGCGGCCAGGCCGAAGCCGTAGTGGAATCCGCGGCTGTTCTGCAGGAGCCCGGTGAGCAGTGGCCCGACGAGCGCGCCGAGGTTGATGCCGAGGTAGTACAGCGAGAAGCCGGCGTCGCGGCGCTCGTCGCCCTCGTCGTAGAGGGTGCCGACGAGCGAGGTCGCCGTCGCCTTGACCCCGCCGCTGCCCAGCGCGATGGCGACGAGCCCGACGCCCACGCCCAGCAGCCCGTGCAGCACCGGGAGCGCGATGTGCCCGCACATCACGAGGATGGCGCTGGCGAAGAGTGTCGACTCGGCGGGGATCAGGCGGTCGGCCAGCCAGGCCCCGAGGATCGTCGACAGGTACACCAGCCCGCCGTAGGCCCCCGACGATGCTGGTGGCCGCCTTCTGGTCGATCCCGAGGCCGCCCTGTGCCGCGGAGTAGTACAGGTAGATCAGGAGGATGCCCTGCATGCCGTAGAAGGAGAACCGCTCCCACATCTCGACGCCGAACAGCGTCGCGAGCGGCCACGGCTGGCCGAGGAACGTGCGCTCCTCGCGGAGGCGCGGGGCGGGCGCGTCACCCACCGAGCTGGCCACGGCTCAGCCCGCCGCGGGCGTCTTGTCGGACGTCCGCGCGCCCAGCGGCTTGGCGCGCCGCCAGATTAGCTCCGCCTGGAAGGCGACCATCACCGCGATCATCACGAGGATCTCGCCGAAGCCGCCGTCGTCGCTGATCTGCAGGAAGTAGCAGGCGGTGCCGATGGCGAACTTGACCACGACCAGCCCGACGAACAGCCCGATGGTCAGCGGGGTGCCCTGCGACCAGACCCGGCCGTCCTCGGCCCACAGCGTGGTCAGCCGCCCGCGGGCCAGACCGACGGCGGCGCTGAGGCCGAGGCTGACAACGAGCAGGAGCCATTCGACGCCGCTGTCGGGCCGGGAGAACCCGCCGACGGCGAATCCGACGATCCCGTAGATGATCGCGAGCTTGAAGCGGGACCCGCCCACCACCTCGTGCCGACGGGTCTGTTGGTAGATGGCGTAGCCCGTGAGGGCCAGCAGGGCGACGATCGCAAGCGGTGACATGGCGACCTCCGGTGGGTGGGCTCAGCGTGCCGCGTGGTCGGGCACGGTGGAAGGGGCCGCGGCGCGGTGGACGGTCCGGCCGAGGACGGCCAGGCTGACCACGGCGACGCCCGCGGTGAGCAGCAGGTTCGGCGAGCTGTCCCAGGCGGTGTGCAGGGCGACGGCGATCGCGAAGGCGCCGAGGAACCGGCCGACGGCCCGGCCGGTCCAGCCGGCCTCGGCGGCGGCGAACAGGGCGGCGGCCGCGATCCCGGTCCAGGCCATGTGCCCGGCCGGGCTCATGACTCCGCGCAGCAGCAGGACGTCGACGGTGTCGGTGATGCTGCCGCGCGACTGCAACAGTGTGGTGAATGCGTAGCCCATGGTCTCCAGCGAGGCGAACCCTGCACCGGCGGCCACGCCGATCAGCAGTCCGTCGGCGCGTGTGCGGTAGCGGCGCAGGAACAGCAGCACGGCGAGTGGGATCAGCAGCTTGCTCGACTCCTCGATCAGCCCGACGCCCACCATTGGCAGGACCCCGAGGTCGCGCTGGGTGTCGAACTCAAGCGTCCCGGCGACGACGGTGCCGATCACCCCGCCGAAGAACGCGGACGTGACCACGACGGTTGGGGTGACGTCGTAGGCGAGGCGGCGCCCGTAGACGAAGGCGAGGAAGGTGGCCGGCACGACTGCGGCGCCCAGCAGGATTGCCGACGGCACGAAGTTCGGGTTCTGCGTAGCGACCAGCACGCGCTCGACGGCCACGAACAGGACGGTGCCGACGGCCAGGACGGCGATCCAGCCGTGCCGGCCGACGGCGGAGCGGGGTGACACGAGGGGCCTCGTGGTCGTGGTCGTGGTCGTGGTCGTCGGAGTCATCGGCGTGCGCCTCCTGTGCGGTGACGGGACGGCGGTGACGATCCCGCGGCGCCGTCCAATTCCGTTCCAGTCCGCGCGGCCGCAGCGGCATCTGGTGGCGGCCGGGTTGGAGCGGGGTTGGCACCGGCCGGAGGAGGGTCCCGGTCGTGCGGCGGAGAGCCCGCCCCCTGATCCGGGAGAGACCCGATGACGACGGCCACCACGAGGCAAGGCACGACGAGCACGCTGAGCATCTGGAAGTTCGACACCCCGCAGGGCGCCGAGACGGCGCTCGGCATCCTGGAGCGGCTCCAGGTGCAGCGCCTGGTCGTCGTCGACGACGCGTCGGTCGTGACCTGGCCCGTCGGCCGGCGCCGGCCTCGCACCTACCAAGCTGGCTCCTTCGCCGGCGCGGCGGCGCTCTCCGGCGCGTTCTGGGGGCTGCTGTTCGGCTTGCTGTTCCTGCTCCCGCTGGCGGGCCTCGCGCTGGGTGCGGCTGCCGGCGCCGCGGTCGGCCTGACCCGCATCGGCCTGTCCGACGAGTTCCTGCAGCAGATCCGCGACAAGATCACCCCGGGCACGTCGGCGCTGTTCCTGCTGACCCACGCCGCCGTCGTCGACCGGCTCGCCGAGGCCTTCGCCGGCGCCCACGCCGAGCTGCTCGTCAGCAACCTGAGCCACGACGAGGAGGCCGCCCTCCGGCAGGCGTTCGACGCCGACCACTGAGGTCGACGGCCGCCTACAGGTCGCGGGCGAGGTCGGCGAGGGTCAGTCGGCTGCCCTCGGCGCTAGCGCGGTCGGCCGCGCGGCGGTCGAGGCGTGCCGTCGCCCACTCGAGGAGCGTGCGGGTGAGGTCGTCGCGGGGCCAGGACAGGCCGTTGAACCGGTGGTGGCTGCGGGTGGCCGCGTAGAGTCGGACGGCCCGGTCGGCCTCGCCGGCTGCGGCGAGCAGGTTGGCGCGCAGCCCGAAGGCGGCCGCGGCGTTGCGGTTGCCCAGCGCGAGCTGCTTCGCGATCATGCGGTCCGACCAGCGCAGGCCCTCGGCCGGCGCCCCGGCCGCCAGGCACACCACGGCCGTGCGCATGGCCGTGATCCAGGCGACGTAGTTGTTGCCGAGGGCGTCGGCGCGGTTGTGGAGGTCTGCGCAGCGGCTCAGCAGGTCGGCATCCGTCGCCGCTGGCGCAGCGTCGACGAGCACGACGTGCAGCGCGCCCAGCTCGGTGAACAGCCCGAGGTACTCGTCGCCGGTGCGCCGCGTGAGCCGGTCGAGGTGCGCGACGGTCTCGACGAGCCGCCGCCGGTCCGCGACGACGTAGAGCGGACCGGCCGCGAGCTGCGCCAGCGTGTCGCCGACCACGAGGGGGTTGGCATCGTCGACCGCCGACCCGAGGGCGGCCATCCCGGCGTTCAGGTGTGGGGCTGCGAGATCGCCTCGGTTCTGCAGGCAATGGAAGCCCCCCAGGAGAAGCCGCGCGAGGCCGCGCTCGAGGGGACTGGCCCGCTCCTCCTCGGCGACCGCCCGCTCGAGCCACCGCCGCCCCTCGACGAACATCCCGCGGTAGTACCAGTACAGCGCGAGGAAGGGCATCGACCTGACCCCCGCTGCCGCCGGGGCGTCGACGAGACTGTGCTGCAGCGTCGCCCGCACGGCGGCCAGGTCGTCGTCGACGGCCTCCAGCCACGCCCGCTCTGCCGCGACACCCAACCGGGGCCGGCCGCGCACGAGCCCCTCGGTCCAGCGGTCGCGACGCTCCGCCGCCTCTCGCCCCTCGTCGCCCTCATGCTCGGCCGCGTGACCCGCGTGTCCCCGGACAGTCGCGAGCTGCGCGAAGCGCGAGAGGCCGCCGGGACGCAGCGGGCCCAGCGGCTCCAGGAGCGACCGGTGGACCAGCCGGGTCAGTCGGTCGACCACGTCGAACCGGTGGTCCGGCGTGCCGACGAGGGCGGTCGCGAGGTCTGCGGTGAATGGCCCGGGCGCCGCGGAGAGCAGGCGGTGCATCCGCGCCTCGTCGGCGGGGAGTAGCCGGTAGCTGCCGTCGATCGCCTCGCGGACCGTGCCCGGCCGCCCGGGTGGGGCGCGCCCGATCCGCGCGAGTGAGCTGGGATCGGCCGTGACCTGTGCGGTGATCTCGGCCAGCGTGCAGGCGCGGGCCCGGGCGGCCGCGAGCTCGAGAGCCAGCGGAACCCCGTCCACAGCGGTGGCGATGGCGGCCGCGTAGGCGAGGTCCTCGGCGCTGCGCGCGGTGAGCCTGCCCGGCGGCGTCGGTAGCCGCTGCAGGAACAGCGCGACGGCGGGGGCGGCGGCCGGGTCGCGGGCGTCCGGGGCGGGCAACGCGAGGGGGTGCAGGTGCTCGACGTGCTCGCCCTCCACGTGCAGCGGCTCCCGGCTGGTCGCCAGCACCGCCATCTCCGAGCCCTCGACGAGGAGGTCTTCCACGAGCTGCGCAGCGTCGTCCAGCACGTGCTCGCAGTTGTCGAGCAGCAGTAGCATGCGCCGCTCGCGGGTGAGCGTGCGCAGCGCGTCCGGTGCCGACCCGGCGGCGGGGACGGCGACACCGACAGCCGAGGCGACCGCGTCCAGTACGCCCGCGGCGTCGACCGCGGACGTCAGGCTGACGTACCAGACCCCGTCCGGGAACGTCGCCGCCGTAGCGCGGGCGACCTCGGTGGCCAGCCGCGTCTTGCCGCAGCCGGCCGTCCCGACCACGGTCGTCAAGGCGTGCGCGGTGACCACCCCGGTCAGCCGGGCCAGCTCGGCGTCTCTGCCGACGAGCGGGGTTCGCCGGACGGGCAGCCGAACCGCCGCGGGAACAACCGGCACCGGGACGGCCGGCGGGACCTCGTCGGCGGCGCGCCGGCACGGCCCGGCGGGAACGGGGTCTTCGGCGAGGATCCGGGCGTGGACCCCGCGGAGCTCAGCGCCAGGCTCCACGCCCAGCTCGTCGCGTAGCAGCGCGCGGACCTCGCGGTACGCGGTGAGCGCTCGGTCGGTCCGACCGGCGCAGTGGTAGGCCCACATCCGGTGGGCCCACAGCCCCTCGCGCAGCGGCTCCTCGGCAATGGCCGGCTCGAGCTCCACGAGCGCGCGCTCCGGGTCGCCGACCGCGATCAGCGCCTCGACCCGCCGCTCCTGGGTCTGGCTGCGCAGCTCCTCCAGACGGGCCACCGTCGACGCCGCCCACGGCTCGTCAGTGATCGGGGTGAACGGGCGGCCGCGCCACAGCGCGAGAGCCTGGTCCGCGCGGCGCAGCGCCCGGTCGGGCTGGCCGCCGGCGAGCAGGTCGGCGGCGTCGGCGGCGAGCTGCTCGAAGCGCAGGGAGTCGACCTGGTCGACCGTCACCACCAGCCGGTAGCCGCCGTGGTCGGACAGGAGCAGCGACGACGGGACGCCGCGCGCCCGGTGCGGCTCGAGCACCTTGCGCAGCCGCCACACGTGCGAGTCCAGCGTGGACGACGAGCGCGGCGGAGCGTCCGCGCCCCACAGCGCCGCTGCCATCGCCTCCGGCCCGACCCGGCGGTCGGCGTGCACGAGCAGCACCGCCAGCGCCGAGTCGAGCCGCGTGCCCCCGACCGGGCGCAGGTCGCCGTCGTGCTCCACGAGCAGGGTGCCGAGGTCCCGGAACCGGACGGTCGGCGGCGCGGCGGTGACCGACACGGCGGAACGCCCCTTTCCCCGGCCGACCGCGAGGCCACTCGTCCCCGCGAACGGGAACGATCCTGCCCGGTCACCGCTGATCAAGCCAGAACGACAGTAGTGATTTCAGTGCACGAAGAATCACACTGACCTCATGGGACCACCGGCACAAGGGCCGCGAGATGCTGACGGCACGCTCGCCAACCGGCAGCACCCGAGCCCGCGCTGCCGAACCAGCTGACTGGCGGAACGAAGCGACCATGGAGCCCTGGACGCCACCATCACCGCCCTGGACACCGCCGGTAGGCGGACATCATGGCTCCCGCCTCGGGCGTCAGCGGGCGGCGGTGGCGGGCTCGATACGGACGTCGAGTTCGCTCCGAGCCGACGCCAACCGCAGTTCAGTGGGCGCTTGAAGGGCGACGCGCCGGGGGATCTGCGACAGTGACGACGTGGCTACCGGTAGGGCGGCCGCCGGGCCGTGGTCCTCGACAACAGTCATCGCGTGGGGGGTGTGGAACGCCGGTGCGGCCGCGTACCACGCGGTGATCCTGACCTTTGTCTTCTCGGTCTACCTGACCAGCGCTGTCGGGCGGGATCTGCCGGGACCGATCAGCGCCGACGCCTGGCTCGGTTACGCCATGAGTGTTGCGGGGCTGGTCGTCGCGGTGCTGGCGCCGGTGACCGGCCAGCGCGCCGACGTGGCCGGGCGCCGCAAGCGGGCCACGCTCGTCTGGACGGCGTTGACCGTCGCGTCGATGGCGGCTCTCTGCACGATCCGCCAGGACTGGCACTGGCTGGCCCTCGGCCTGGTGCTGCTCGGCCTCGGGTCGGTCTTCGCGGAGCTGGCATCGGTGTCCTACAACGCGATGCTGTGCCAGATCGCCACCCCGGCGACCATGGGTCGGGTCAGCGGCTTCGGCTGGTCGATGGGCTTTGTAGGCGGCATCGTGCTCCTGCCCGTCGTCTACGTCGGTCTCATCGCGGGCGACGGCGGGCTGGTCGGGGCGCCGACGGCGGACGGGTTCAACATCAGGCTGGTCGCGCTCGTGGCCGCCGTGTGGTTCGCGGTGCTCGCCGTGCCGCTCTTCGTGACCGTCCCCGAGATGCCACCGGCGGCCGACGCCGGAGACCGCCCCGGGGTGTCTACGTCCTACCGGCAGCTGGGGCGTGATCTTCGCGAGCTCTACTCGGTCAACCGGCCCGCGCTGTGGTTCCTCGGCGCAAGCGCGCTCTACCGTGACGGCCTCGCCGCGATCGCCACCTTCACCGCAGTGCTTGCTGTGAAGGTGTACGGCGTCGACGCGGCTCACGTGCTGCTTTACGGCGTCGCCGCCAACGTCGTCGCGGCGGCGGGGGCGCTCGCTGGCGGGGTGCTGGAGGACCGCGTCGGGTCCAAGACGGTCATCGTCGGCTCGCTTCTCGGGCTGCTCCTCAGCGGAGTTGTGCTGTTGTTCGTGTCCGGCCCTGCGATGTTCTGGATCCTCGGGCTCATGGCTGCCGTCTTCCTGGGGCCGACCCACTCGTCATCACGCACGTTCCTCGCCCGCCTGGCCCCGGCCGGCCGGATAGGTCAGCTCTTCGGGCTCTACGCCACCACCGGACGAGCCGCCACCTTCCTCGGTCCCCTGCTGTTCGGCCTGTTCATCGCGCTCAGCGGAGAGCAGCGCGCGGGCATCGTCGGCATTCTCCTCCTGCTGCTCGCCGGACTGCTGGCCCTGTTGCCGGTACCCGCGAGCCCGCCGGGCGGATCGCGGCAGCCCGTCGCGCGCTCTCACCCATGAGGCTCGCCGGTCGCCAGCGCCGCCGTCTCTGAGGATCAGTGTGCGGTCGAGGAGTTCGCGGCGGACGCTACCGACGAAGCGTTCGGCGATCGCATTGGCCCGCGGCGCCCGCACTGGTGTCTTGATGATGCGGATGTCGGTGGCGGTGAACACGGCATCGACGGCGTCGGTCAACTTGGCGTCGCGGTCCGGATGAGGAACCGGAACCGACTCGTGTCGAGGTGGAACAAGTCGCGGGCAAGGATCGCATGGGCCTGGGCCCGCAGGAACTCGGTCCAGGATGGCCCGGTCCGACGGGGCGAGGGGTCGCTGCCGGCGCGGTGGAGGATGGTCCAGACGGTGCAGGCGCCGATCTGGTAGTGGAGGCCGGCGAGTTCGCCGTGGATATGTCGATATCCCCATGTCGGGTTCTCGGTGGCCAGGCGGAGGACCAGGGCGCGCAGGCGGGCGGGGATGGCAGGTCGACCAGGTCGGGCCGCTGGGTGGCCCAGCGACGGGTGATCAGCTGGCGGTGCCAGCGCAGTATGGTGGCCGGGGTGACCAGGAGCGCGAGTCGTCGGTGGAGCGGGAGCAGTCGGGTGAGGGCGGTGATCAGGGCGCGGTCGGTCCAGGTCATCGGCGGGCGTGGCGTGCGACGTTGAAGTGTTGCGAGCTGGTGGCGCAGCACGAGGATCTCGATGTCCTTGGTCGTGTCGGACCGGGTGCTCAACACGATCCAGCTCAGAAGATTGATGAACACCTGGTAGATCAGCCGCAGCGCCATCACCGGATCGTGCCTGGGCGCCTACCGCGGGCGAACGGGCAGGTCACGGGCTGTGCGCGCAGTTTCGGGCACCCACACGGTCCGGCACCGTCGATTGTCAACCGGATTGACGGTATCGAGCGGAACGGGCATACTCCACACATGTCAATCTGGTTGACTAACTGAGGAGTGTCTCGTCATGTCTGTCGTGCCTGCCCCTGCCGCGCCCACCCACGAGCTGCCCGGCGTCCGCTTCACGGCACTGGTGTCGCCCACACGCGGCTCGACCGACACCAGTGTGTGGCTGGTCGAGATCGACCCCGGAGCTCCACCTCGACCGCACGAGCTGACCCGGGAGGAGATCTTCGTCGTCCTCTCGGGATCCGCAGCGGTCCGGATCGGGGAGTGTAGCCAGACGGCAAGGTCGGGTGACGCGATCGTCGTACCCGCCGGAGTGCCGTTCGCGCTCGCGCCCGACGGTGACCAGCCGCTGCGGGCGCTGTGCTGCCTGCCGGTCGGTGGCCAGGCGCGGGTGCCGGGCGAGGCGCCGTTCACCCCACCATGGGCGGCATGAACGGATCCTCGGCCGTGCCCCTGGCACGGCTGCTCGCGATGGCCTACCGGTTGCTCGTTGATGACCTGCACCGCGAGCTCGCCGCACGCGGCTGGGCCGACGTGCGGGTGGCGTTCGGGTTCATGCTGCTCGCCTTGCGCGACGGCGCGGCATCACCGCGCACGCTGGTGGCGACCTTGGGCACCAGCAAACAGGCGGTGTCTAAGCTCGCCGAGGCGATGGTCGAGGCCGGTCTCGTCGAACGTATCGCCGACCCTACGGACGGGCGGGCGCTGAACCTGCAACTCACCGAGCGTGGCCACGCCCTCCTTGGCGACGTCGAGGAGATCTACCGCGACCTCGAGGCGGAATGGGGCCGGACACTGGGTGGGAACGGCGTCGAGTCGTTGCGTCGCGACCTCGACACCGTCATCCGTGCGGCCCACGATGGCGCGCTACCCCCGGTACGCCCGTCACCGTGACAACTGCCTGCCCTGCCCACGCTGCTGCTGGCACGACCGGCCCCTGCGGATCCGCTGAGGGAGCGTCATGCGACGACTGACAGCCACGACAACCGAGAGATCCGCGGAAGCCAAGTTCGGCTTATCCCGGTCACTGAGGTCGGCTTGACCAAGCAGGAGGCTCGACGGGAGGCGCGATGAGCAACCTGCATGTCTACCGCGTTGACGAGCTAGGAACACCTCGTGAGCAGCGGTCGAGCTACTCCTTCCCACTGGGGTGAACGTCGGCGGCGGCACGCTGGACAAGGTGCGGGTGCCGAACCTCGCCGTACTTGCGTTCGTCCAGTCTCGGCAGCCGCGGTAGCGCGGCCAGTATGGCCGGGACGGCTCCGACACCTGCTGTTACCGGCCCCTGTCTCGCCGTGGCAATCGCCCGAGCCTCGATCGTGACTGCCGGCGACGCCGTCGTGGCGTTTCCTTACGCCGGCACGCACCGCACTTCACCACGTCGATCGCGTACGCCGCGGACCGTCGGCTCGGCGCCACCGCCAGGGCCTGCTCGCCACCGCCCGCCAGCTCGCCGGGCGACTCCCGCCGCCCGCGCCCTTCGGCACGGGGGCGAGTATGTTCGCCGGCGCTGCCTCCGCCTGACCGGCTGGCCCGGACGGCTGCGAGCCGCCGCGCCACTCACGGGGCGTCATGCCGTGGCGTCTGAGATGGGCGGCGTCGAGTGGGCGATGCGCGACGTTCGCCTCTCGGGGCTCGACCTCGAATGAGGCGCCGGGAAGCGTGTAGGTGGTGGGCCAGGAGGCAGACCGGTGATTCCCGTGTTCTTGCGTGTTGGTGAAGAATGATCGGAATGCAGCTCCGCGAGGCGTTCGTACCGGGTTCGCACCGCGCGGCTCTGGTGAAGGAGGGCGTCCAGGAGTTCCTCGAGCCGCGGCTGCGGCAGCGCGGCTGGGGGGACACGATCGTCCCCTACGCGGGCTACGGAACGACGTCCTGGGTGCGCGTCATGGCGCGCGTGTTGTTGCGCCAATCGGAGCAACGAGGGGGGCGAGTCCGAGCGGTTCGGGGCTGGCGCAGCTTCGCGACACTGCCCGTCGCCGACGAGGTCGTCGTCATCGACGTGGGCGACCGGCAGCACGAGGTGCGGACGGATCGCGGTGGCTACATCGACGTGGTCGTGGAGGCTGATCTCGAACCCGGGTGGCGCAGCATCCGGCTGCGTCGAGCGGGAGCCGATCAGGTGGAGGCGCCCGTGCGCATCCTTGCGCCGGACGTCCGCTTCGCCGTGGTGTCCGACATCGACGACACCGTCATGGTGACGGCACTGCCGCGGCCGTTGCTCGCGGCGTGGAACACGTTCGTCCTCGATGAGTATGCGCGCGCACCGGTTCCCGGAATGGCGGTGTTGTACGAGCGATTGGTGACGACGCACCCGGAGGCGCCGGTCTTCTACCTGTCGACCGGAGCGTGGAACGTCGCGCCGGCGCTGACCCGCTTCCTGTCGCGCAACCTGTATCCCTTCGGTCCGCTGCTGCTCACCGACTGGGGTCCGACCACCGATCGCTGGTTCCGGAGTGGGCAGGCCCACAAACGAGCCACACTCGAACGGCTCGCCGCGGAGTTCCCGGATGTCCGCTGGTTGCTCGTCGGCGACGACGGGCAGCACGACCGGGAGATCTACGACGATTTCGTCGCGTCACATCCGGACAACGTCGCCGCAGTGGCAATCCGGCAGCTGTCCCCCCAGCAGACCGTGCTCGCCGGTAGCCTGCCGGTTCACGCCCCCGGTTCCGCCTCAGCGGATCGGCACGGGCGGCCGTGGATGTGTGCGCCCGATGGTGCCGGCCTGGCCCGCCAGCTGAGCGAGGCCGGTCTGCTGTAGTGCGGCACAGCCCCTGGGCCCGCCCGGCATGTCGACGACCAACGGGCTTCAGCCGCTCGGCCTGGCAGTGCCATCGGGATTTCGGGCCCACGACGAGGGAGGCAGGCCCCGCCCGCCGGCTCGACCTGGGACGTCGGGTTCGCAGTCGACTTTCATGCACGACGAGCAGTGGCCTTCAAGCTGCGTGATCGGCTCGGTGACGAGCTCACACACCGAATCAACTGGGCGGATTCGGCGCTGAACCTGCAGGGCGACCGACACCTCGCTGCTCGGGCGGCATCTGCGATCCACGTGTTCTGACCTGCTCGACGTCCGGTGACGAGCCCGCCGCGACGCACCCGTCAGCGGCGGCGACAAGGGTGCGGAGAGCGGCACCTTGTCGATCATGGTCGGGGGTGACGTCGCCGTCTTTGAGCGCTGCCGCCCGATCCTGGAGGTCCTCGGCAGCCGGGTCGCCCACGTCGGAGGCAACGGCGCCGGCCAGGTGGTCAAGTCGTGCAACCAGACCCTGGCCGCCGCGACGGTGAGTGCGCTGGGGGAGGCGCTGGTGCTGGGCACGAAGGCCGGTGTGGACCCGGCGAAGATCGTCGAGGTGCTCTCCGGCGGCTACGCCCGCCGCGGTGCCCTGGAGATCCGCGGCGAGGCGATCCTCGCCCGCGACTTCACACCGGGGTTCAAGAGCGTGCTGCAGCTCAAGGACCTGCGTCTGGCGGTCGAGCTCGCCCATGGCATCGGCGTGCCGACGCCGCTGCTCGCTCTCGTGCAGGAGCACTACAAGGCCGCACAGGTCATCGCCTCCGGCGAGGAGGACCACACCAACGTCTTGAAGGTCTCCGAACAGCTCGCGGGTGTTGAGGTCCGAGGAGGTGCCCAGTGATGATCGACCCGACGTGGAAGGACGGGCTGCAGACCGAACCGCTGCTCGGCTGCTTCGTCACCTTCGCCTCCCCGGCCAACTGCGAATTCACCGCCGAGATCGGGTTCGACTTCACCCTGATCGACAACGAGCACGGCCTGATGCACGACGAGACCCTGGAGAACATGGTCCGGGCCTCGCAGGCGGCCGACTGCCCGAGCATCGTGCGGACTCCGTTCAACCAGCCCGATTACATCCGCCGCGCCCTCGACTTCGGCGCCAACGGGATCCAGGTGCCCCTGGTCAACGACGTCGCCGACGCCCACAAGGTCGTCAAGGCCAGCCACTTCCCGCCGTTCGGTGAGCGCGGCGTCGCCTTCCAGACCCGACCCGCGCGGTACGGGATGGTGTCGGACAAGGCGGCTTACCTGCGCGATGCCGACCGCGCCAAGCTGGTGGCGGTGCACGTCGAAACCGTCGAGGCGGTTGACCGCCTCGACGCCCTTCTCGAGGTCGAGGGCATCGACGTGTACTTCGTCGGCCGCAAGCGGCTCGGGAAGTCCCCGCTCACCCAACGCGAAGGTCGCTGCAGGCTCGGCCGCGATACGGGCGAGGTCATGGGCGAGGCCACCGGCGGACTGGCAGCGGCGGTCGGGTTCCTTCTCGAGGAGCCGGCCGATCACTGCGCCGAGCGCGGGTGGCATCGTCGGTACGAGCTCCGCGAGAGGGGTCGGCTCGCGCGCCAGAACGTCTCGCCAGTTCCGACGCGTTGACCTTGGCGAACGGCGGCCGACCGGTCGCAGCTCGTACAGCACGGCGCCGAGCGCATAGAGGTCGGACCGTCCGTCGACGGCCGACCCGGTGCGCCCGGTCTGCTCCGGCGCCAGGTAGGGCAGTCGACCGAGGATCTCGCGGTGGTGGGTGAAGGCCGGTCGGACCTCGGCGATCGTCGTCGCGCGATCGAAGTCGATGAGCTCGACGTCGCCGTCCTTGGCCAGCAGCACGTTCCAGGGATGCACATCGCTGTGCACGACACCCGCCTCGTGCACAGCTGCGACGATCCGGGCCAGTCGTTTCCCCAAGTCCAGAACCTCGCAGGCACCAAGTCGACGCTCAGCGAGCACGTCGGCCAGGACACGCTCGTCACGATCGACGAACACCAGGGTGTGAGGGTCGAGGGTGTGCCGTGTGGTGGCATGAGCTGCACCGCGGGCAGAGTTGACACGGAAGAGGTCACTGGTTCAATCCCACTATCGTCCACCACAAACGGCTCGGTGTAGACGAACAGGGTGCCCCGTGGTCGCAGGCTTGCCAGGCTGCCGTGGAAAGTGGTTTCCGACGCCGTCGTAAACGGCGGCGACGCCCTCGCCGTCGGTGAGCGCACGGACCCGCTCGGCGAAGCCGTCGTACGTGATGCCTGGATCCGCCGGCACGACGGGTCAGCAGCGGTCATTGTTCCCCGGGGGAGTTGAGCCGCCGCGCGGATCGAGGTCCGCGGTTCCTCGCGGGCTCGGCACCGCAAGCCGAGGACCTGGGCGCGTTCGAACCCGATGGTCGCGCCTTCGGTCGTACTCATCGGAGGAGCAGGTCACGAGCTGTGCGCGCGATTCCGGCATCCACGCGCTCAGGCGACCGGCATGGCGGGCAGCTCGACGGCATCACGCAGGCTCCGGCCCATGACGAGATTTGGGATGTGCGGCAGCCCCAGGAGCCGAAACATTGTGTTCCGGACGGCGAGCTGGACCCGGTCTCGTGGCGCGAACGCCAGTCCGAGCCGCTTCGCCGCGTCCTGCTTGGAGCGCAGTAGCGGCGCCAGCCGGGCGTGGTAGCGGGCGAACGCCGTGATGTGGTCGCCGTCGGCATGGGCCAGGTCGGCGGCCAGCACGTAGGCCTCGACCATCGCCAGCGCCGAACCCTGCCCGGCCAACAGCGACGGGCAGGCCGCCGCGTCACCGATCAGCACCACACGGCCGCGGCTCCAGGACGGCATGCGGATCTGGCTGACGCGGTCGAAGTAGAAGGTCCGGGCCTGCCCGATCGCGTCGAGGATCGCCGGTGTCTCCCAGCCGGCGTGTGCAAGTCGGCGGCGCAGCAGTGCCTGCTGCGCGTCGGGGCTGTCCAGTGGCACGGTGCTGCTCTCGCGGAGCGTGACGAGAAACAGCGTGACGTCGTCGTGTAGCGAGATCCGCAGCAGCTGGAATCCCACGTCGGCGTGCATCACCGCGACGAGCTCGTCGCGTGGGCGGTAGTCGGCGACGTCGAAGGCGGCCACAACCATGCCGAGATGGTTCTCGAACCGTTCCTGCGCGCCGAAGGCCAGCAAGCGCACCCGAGAGTGCAGGCCGTCGGCACCCACCACGAGGTCGAAACTCCGCCGCGTCCCGCGGCGGAAGGTCACAGATACGTGGTCGGCGTCGTCGTCGATCGCCTCTACTGTGTCGCCGAAGATGGTCTCGACGCACCCGTCCAGGGCTCCGTAGACGGCCGAGGCGAGGTCCGAGCGGGCGATGGTCACGTAGCGGCCCCCCGACCCCACAAATGCCGACGGCTCGAACGAGGCAATGGGGCGCCCGTCGCGACCGACCGCCCTCGCCTCGAGGAGGTGGTATCCGCTGCGTCTCAACTCGGGGACGATGCCCATCCGCTCGGCGACATCGAAGCCGGCACCCCAGAAGTCCAGGAGGTAGCCACCACGACGCAACTCGGGCGCCGATTCGACCAGCGTCGGCTGATGCCCGAGACGGTGCAACCAGTAGGCCAGCGTGGGACCCGCGATCCCTGCGCCGACGATCAACGCCCGCATGTCATGACCCCGCCCGACCGATCCGACCGGTGGTTCCGTTACCAGCCTAACCGGAGCGCGGGCGCTGCCTACTGCTGTGGGGCGAGATGCGCCTCGGCGCGCGTGGGTTCGAACAGCTCAACCGGGTTGCCGGAGGGGTCGTCGATCACAACCTGTTTGCCGCCCACGCCGCTGATGAGGTCACTGCGCAGATGGACGCCGGCTTCGCGGAGCCTGTCCACCGTGCCTGCCAGATCGGCGACCTCGAGGGAGAACCGGTTCCATCCTCCCGGTGTGGGCAGAGTGCCGTCGGCCATGGCCTGCCCTCCGCCTGGTCCACCGCCGGGTGCGCTGAGCAGGAGACGAAGGTCGCCGCGAGTCAGCATGGCGAAAGTCGGTGCGGGCTGCATCTGCATTTCGAAGTCGAGGTGCCCGCAGTAGAAGGCGAGCGCGGCGTCGACATCGTCGACGATGTAGCGGACGCTGACGGTGGCCATGTGGGGCCTCCTGCTGGACGATGCTCCTGCGCGACGATCTCCTCCGGCACGGCGGCGGCTCAGTCGTCCCGAAGTGCGGGGTGGTTCACGTGGCGTTCTCCCTCGACGACAGCGTGCTCGCCCCGCTCGACCGGGTCTGTCACAGTGCGGCAGCGGCGGCCTCAGCGACGGCTTTGTCCTGTTCGCCTTCGCCGCCGCTGACACCAACCGCGCCGACGATCCGACCGTCCCGCTGCAGCGGGATTCCACCCGCGAAGATCATGATGCGGTTGTCGTTCGAGGCTGCGATCCCGTAGAACTGCTGGCCTGGTTGTGCTTGTTCGGCAAGGTCGGCGGTCGACAGGTCGAAGGCACGTGCGGTGTAGGCCTTGTTGATGGCGATGTCGATGCTCCCGAGCCAAGCGCCGTCCATGCGCACATGCGCGACGAGGTTGCCGCCGGCGTCGACGACGGCGATGTTCATCGGCTGGCCGATCTCGGTGGCCTGGGCCTCCCCGGCGGCGAGGACGCGCTTGGCGTCAGCCAGCGAGACCGTCTGCTGCTCGTTCACTGGTTGCGTCTCCTTGGTGTCGGCCGTGCGGTCAGAGGTGCAAGACGGTGAATCGGACCGCTGGTTGCGAGCCGCAGCCCGATGCCGGCGCTGCACTGCGGCATCGAGCTGCGGCGTCGGGCTGTGGCCGCTGGAGCTGGGTCAGACCAGCTCGGGCACGTCGAGGTGGGCGAGTGCCAGCTCGAACTCAGCTACTTCGGTGATCTCCAGGCGGGCTTCGGTGGAGCCCCGCGCGCGCAACCGCCTGGCCTGTTCACGAGTTCCTTCCAGTGCCTCGCGGCTGTCGAAGGCGACGGTGGTGACGGCCAGCCCGCTCTCGCGGTTGATCAGGAGGCTCACCCCGCAGAAGCCGTCAAAGGTCTCCATCTCGGGCATGAGGGCGATCTTGAAGACGTCGGCCGCACGGTCCACCGCGGCCGGATCACCCCGAAGCCAGGTGACTCGTGCGCCGGCACCGTCTGCGGATCGGTGGTCGCGGTGCATGACGGCGATCTCCCACTCCGCGACCTCGGGTGTACCGCCGAGGACCTCGGCGCCGCGTTGCCGAATCGGGTGCATCTGCGTGGTCGTCGCTCGCATGGATTCGATCGAGTCCCATGAGCTGGTGACGATGCACCGGCCTGATCTCCGGTCGACGATCATTGACATTCCCACGCAGCCGGGCAACTCCCGGCACATCGGGAGTACTTCGTCGCGGCAGAACGCGATGCCTTCGTCGACTGATTCCGGGCGCCCACGGATCGTGGTGGAACGTGCGTGCACGATTCCACTCCTTTGATCGGGGCAGCGCCCCGACGGCGCCGCCGGCTCGTTCACCGTGCTCCGGTCGGACGCCGACCGCAAGTACCAATCTCTGGGCCTGATCTTCAGGGCGGAGTCGACCGCGAGGATCGCGTGGGCCTGCGCCGCCACGAACTGTCGGCAGGCCGGGCCGGACCACTGCCGTCGGCCGGTTTCGCTGCGACCTGGTCTGACCTGTCCGGGCCGAATCCCCGAGCTGTACTCCGATCGGGGTTATGAGTTCGGTATGCCGCTTACCGCTCGGGAATGGCGTCGACGGAAATGCCGACGTATACCTCGGCCTGCGCCTCGCTCGGTCAGTCCGGGTGGACCCTCGGTGCCCCGCTCCTCACCCTCCAGTGGGAGCTCGCGGTCGTATGCTGCCGTCGCCTGGGCGAACGCCCGGCTGCGGTCTTCCTCGGTGCGGTACGCGGCGGCGGCGACGACACCGGCGGTCTGTCTGGGGGTCGCCGTGTGCTCGGCCATAGCCCGTTCGGCGTCCGCCAGCGCGCGGGCGGTCTGTGGATCGAGGGGCCGGTCGGGCATGTCGCCGGCCGCGGTGGTTGTCTGCCCGTGCCCGTGGTACGGGCTGGTGTCGGGCAGTCTGCCGGTGAAGCGACCGTAGGCGCCCAGGGTCAGCAGAACGGCACCGACTACGAGGCTGAACACGACGTTGCTTACGCGGAAGGCGAAGATGTTCAACGCTGTGTCGAGGACAACCGCGTTGGCGACACCGGAGATGACAAACAGTCCGCCAAAGATCACCAATGTGCTGGACGCGGTCGGGCCGCTCCGGCTCGCTGCGACCACGAGGACCGCGCCAACGATGACCGAAACAGTGGCCAGCAGCCCGTTGGTGGACAGACCCAAGACGACTGCCCCGCTTGTGGCCAGAAAGCCGACCGGCGCGGCGAAGCTGAGGACTCCGAACAACAGCAGGAAACACCCCAACGCTGCGGCACTGGCGCGGTGCACGGTGTGGATGCGGTTGGGTGCCCGATCGGCGTGGAACGCGTCCATTTCCCCCTGCCTCCCTGTGTTGCCTCCACGGCGTGGCCGTGGCCGGGCATGACGGGTCTCATCCGATTGTGCGCCCCGCAGCGGTTGTTCAACAGAGCGTGGCGAGACCAGCAGGGCATGGCTGTTCCTACGGCGAGCTCGAGGTTCGCCGCGGTATGCGCCCACGGGCCGACCACGGGTTGGGTGGACGGTGGGTGGTGGCCGCGATCCCGGGATCTGGCCGCGGAGCTGCCCGGCTTGCAACGCCCACGACATCGACACTCTGCTCGAAGCCGTCGCGGAGAATGATCGTATGACGCTTCCTCCGCGGTGAACCCATGGCTTCCGCAACCAAGGCCGTGACCAGCCGGGCTCACTGCGTCCGGCACGCGTATCGCCCGGAAGGATCTGCCCGATGATGGTCAACCAGGACGGCACGGCCTACGTCGGCGACCGACTGCCGCCTCGGGTGCTGGGGCGACGCGACGCGGGGCGAGGTCAGCCGTCGCCGCCTCTGTACAACAACCGGGCACAAGCGGACGACTACGCGGCCGGATGGTACGAGTGCTCGGCCCGCCCGGCTCCGGACGCGCTGCATCCACGATGGCGGTGGATCCGCTTGCAGCGGATCTGGTGGCAGATCCGAGCCTGACCTATCGGGGAACGCGCCGTGTCGTGGGTGTCGGTGCCGCGCAGTCCGTCACTGTTGAGCGGTCGCCGCGAGGACGTCACCGAAGGCTGCCTCGTCCACCGCGACCGGTTGGACCACAGTGACCGCGCAGGGTGCATGGAGTACGCACTGCATGCTGACCGAGCCGAGCACCGTGCTCGCGAACCCTCCGCGGCCCCGGCGGCCGACCACGAGCAGGTCGGCTCCTTCCGCGGTGCGGATCAGGGCGTGGGCCACCGCGCCACCGACGGCCGTGACGGTCACCGGCGGCAGCTGCGCGAGCCGGCCTGCCAGCTCGGCAGCGACCTCTGCGACGGTGCGGGAACTCTCGGTCTCGACGGCGTCGGCGATGTCGCTCGTGGAGCTCCAGGCGGTAACAGACGCGGTACCGCAGAGCGCGGCCAGGGTCTCGGCGGTGTCGAATGCCGTGACCACCTCGACGGCGGCTGCCCGGCGCGCCGCGTCGTGCAGCGCGAAGGCCAACGCCGCGCGTCCACCCGGCGACCCGTCCAGCCCGACGACGATCCGACCGCTGGGTTGTGCCATGCCGCTACCTCCGTCTGAGCCCGGGCGAGCACCCGTGACGGTGTCCACGATTCCCTCGCCTGGATGCACGTGTACATGGGCGTAGGACCTGGATCGACCGCCGAAGGTCCTGCTGCATCGGTCATGGGACGGTCGCGGTCGTCATGACGTCGCCGCCGTGGCGTGGTGTCCCGGCCCCCGGCCACCCGATGCGCAGCACGGCCTGCGGCGGCCGCGCCGCGGAGAACAGCCGGCGCAGCTCCTCCCGGGTGTGCGGCACCTCCACGACCTGCCTCAGCAACGTCGTGGCGAGTCCCGCGGCCGTAGCTGTGAGCAGGACCCGCTGGAGGGCCTGGCCGACCTGGATCTCCGCCACCGTGCCGGTCAGGTGCGAGGTCAACAGCGCCATCAGCGGCTCCTCCTCGATGGACTCCTGGCCGTCGGCCCCGGCAGGAAGGCAGTCCGGCACTCCGCCCGAGCGGGCGCTCCACGTGGCGAGCTCGGCCCGAAACGCCGGATCCGCCGTCTGCAGGCGTTCTGCCCGCAGCACCAGGGTCCGCAGCAGTGCTCGTTCCGGACGGTCGTGCACGACGTGAAGCCAGGCCCCTTCGTCGAGCGCGGCGCGGCGCAGGCCGTGTTGCTCGTTCCGGGGCACTGCGGTCGCGCCTGAGGGGCGTCGATCGAACCGTTGCGCCGGGATGGCGAGCAGCAACCGCGTCTGCTCGGGCGTGGGTTCCCTCGTTCCTCCGTGACGGATCACTGCGAGCAGGCCGGGACGGGAGCGGTCCGGAAAGAACGTGACAGTCGGCCGGACGTGGTGGCCGTGCAGGGCGAGCCGCAGGTTGAACAGAGCGGCCCCGCACGCCATGCGCTGCTCGCGGCCGTCGGGGTCGGCGACAGGCAGGGCGCGCTCGGGAACGGAGTACAGCTCGATCACGCGCGAGGTGACGTGGAAGCGCCAGGGCCGGTTGTCGTGTCGTGACGGCGCCCGGTCCGCCGTCGTCAGCAGGTCATCGACCTGCTCCGGTGTCAGGCCCAGCGTCCTGGGGATCGGGATCATCGAGTACGTCCATCATGGTGTGGTCAGGGTTCGACGCCGGTCGCGCCGGACCGGGACGACGTTTCCGCGTCTCCTCCCGCACGGCTACGGCCGAAAGGCCCCGCGCGAGCCACCGCGGACCTGTGACGGTGTCGTCCGACGGTTCGTTGTCCGGGCACCTCGGCCGTGCCACGCTGAGCCGGAGTTCGTCGGCAGCAGCGGACCAGCAGGGACAGGGGATCAGCGTGCCGGACGGCGCACACGACGCAGCCCCTCGTCGTCCGGCGGTGACCGACACGTCGTTGCCACCGATGCCCAACGTGCAGTCCGGCCTGCGACTTGACGAGCTGCTGCGCGAGGTGCAGGAGCGGCTCGCCGAGGTCGTCGCGACGCGGGGGCGGATGCAGGGCCTGCTCGACGCGGTCCTCGCCGTCGCCTCGGGTCTGGAGCTGGAGGCCACGCTGCGCCGCATCGTTCAGGCTGCGGTGGACCTCGTCGACGCCCGGTACGGGGCACTCGGCGTGCTCGGTCCGACCGGGGGCATCTCCCGGTTCATCCACGTCGGGTTGGACGATGCGACACGGGCGAGGATGGGGCGCCTCCCGGAAGGGAAGGGTCTGCTCGGTCAGCTCATCTTCGGCGAGCGCCCGTTGCGGCTGCCCGACCTGAGCAGGCATGACGCATCGGTCGGCTTTCCGCCGCACCACCCGCCGATGCGCACTTTCCTCGGGGTGCCCGTCCGGGTGGGTGACGCGGTGTTCGGCAACCTGTACCTGACCGAGAAGGAGGGCGGCGGGGAGTTCACCGCGGACGACGAGATTCTGGTCGAGGCCCTCGCAGCGGCGGCCGGGATCGCGGTGCACAACGCCGATCTGTTCGAGCAGGGCAGGCTGCGGCAACAGTGGCTGGAAGCATCGGCGGAGATCCGGAACGAGCTCCTGTCCGGCGCGAGCGAGGACGACGCGCTGGGGCTGATCGCTCAGCGCACGCGGGAACTCACGGCGTCGGACGCGACACTCCTGGTGCTGGGCCCCGACCCGCCCGACGACGACTTCGTCGTCCGTGCCCAGGACGGACCGGACGAGGTCAGCCACCGCCGTCTCGACGGGCGTGATCCACTTCTGCGTGAGGTCGTGGAGAGCCGCACGGCCGTGCTCGCGGAATCACCGGGTGACCTGCTGGTCGGAGGAGGCCTCCCGGCGTACGGATCGACCGTCGCCGTCCCGCTCTACGCCCATGACGTGGTGATCGGTGTTCTGGTCGCGCTGCGGGAGGACGGGCGGGCGCCGTTCGACCCCGGCGAGGTGCCGCTGCTGATCTCGTTCGCCGAGCAGGCCACGCTCGCGCTCGAGTTGGGGGAGCAGAACCGCACCCGCCGCCAGCTCGACGTCTTCGCCGACCGCGATCGGATCGCTCGCGACCTGCACGACCACGTGATCCAGCGGCTGTTCGCCAGCGGTCTGCAGCTGCAGGCCACGCTGCGGCGAAGCACGGACCCGGCCGTCCAGCGGCAGATCCGACAGACCGTGGAGGAGCTCGACGAGACCGTCCAGCAGATTCGCACGGCCATCTTCGACCTGCACACCACCGGCGACGGAGCCCGAGGTGGGCTGCGGCGTCAGCTGCTGGACACGGCCGCCGAGGCCGCTGCCGGCAGCGGCGTGTCCACGTCGGTCCGGATGTCAGGTGCCGTCGACACCCTGGTGGCGCCCGGGACCGGAGCGCATGCGGTGGCCGTGGTCCGGGAGGCGGTCAGCAACGCGGTGCGCCACGGGGGCGGCACCGCGGTGACCGTGACGGTGGACGCGACCCACGACCTGCAGATCGACGTGGTCGACGACGGGGTCGGCATCGACCCGTCGGCGGCGCGCAGCGGGCTCCGGAACCTCGAGGGACGGGCGCGGGAGTGCGCAGGCGAGCTGACGGTGCGGGCCGAGCCGCTCGGCGGCACGCGGCTGAGCTGGCGGGTGCCGCTCCGGTGATCCCTGCCTATGCGCGGGGTTCATGGCTGCCGGAACGGTGCAGCTCCGTCGCCCACACGGCGGCCTCGGTCCGGCGGGCGAAGCCGAGCTTGTGCAGCAGCGACGACACGTAGTTCTTCACCGTCTTCTCGGCCAGGAACATCTCGGCACCGATCTGCCGGTTGGTGAGCCCGTCGGCGATGAGCCTGAGGATGCGTCGCTCCTGCGGGCTGAGCGAGTCGTACCGGGGGTCGCCCGGCTCCTTGCCGACACGTAGCCGCTCCAGCACCAGCGCCGTGGCCTGGGCGTCCAGCAGCGAGCCACCGGAGGCGACGGCGCGGACGGCACCGATGAGGTCGACCCCGGTGACCTGCTTGAGCAGGTAGCCGGCGGCGCCCGCGATGATCGCGCCGAACAGGGCCTCGTCGTCCAGGTAAGAGGTGAGCATCAGGCAAGCCGGTGGCGGCATGACGGTGGACCGGATGTCGCGGCACACCGAGACGCCCTCGCCATCGGGCAGGCGTACGTCGAGGATCGCGACGTCGGGACGGAGCGCCGGGATGCGGGCCATGGCCTGCGCGGCCGTACCCGCTTCGCCGACGACCTCGATGTCGTCCTCGCTCTCGAGCAACTGCGCGATGCCCCGCCGGACGATCTCATGGTCGTCGAGCAGGAACACGGAGATGCTCACGGGCGGGTCTCCTCCTCGGTCTTCGGGTGGAGGTTGACGGTACCGCCGTCCGCGGGCCCGGGGCCCGACGTCGGACCCCGACCTACGGGCCGTTGGTCCCGGTCGCCGATGGGCTCGCGCCCCTAGGCCGCGGCGCGCGGAACCGCGACGCTGACGCCAGGGCCCTCGTGGGCCGGACGAAGGGCACCGGCATGGACGTCAGCAGCCAGACGTGAGCCCGGTCGTGGCCGATCCACCGTCCACCCTGCCGGAACTATTGAGGATCGACTGGCGGCAGTTGACAGGGCCGACGTCCGCCTCGGCGCCGTTCACCCCGGCACTGCTCGACAGGCTGCCGGGACCGGCACGCCGCTGGTTGGCGCACTCGATCGCGCCCGGTACACCGCTGCGGCGGGTGGCGGTGTTCCGGCAGCACGGGGAGATCAAGGTCGGTCGGTGGCAGCGGTACGAGGCCGACTGGATGCTCGCGCCACCCGACGGGTTCATCTGGGCGGCCACCACCCACCTCGGCCCGGTGTTCATCCGCGGGTTCGACCGCTACACCCGCGGATCGGGGCAGATGAGGTGGGGCCTCTTCGGCCGGATCCCGCTCCTCTCCGCCCAGGGTCCCGACGTGACCCGCAGCGCGCTGGGCCGTCTCCTCGGCGAGCTGTGCTTCGTGCCCGCCGCCGCACTGTCACCGCTCGTGAGCTGGGAGCACCTCGACGACCGGCGCACTACGGCCTGCATCGACGCCGGGGGGCAGACGCACAGGGTCACCCTGACCGTCGCGGACTCCGGGCGGCTCGAGCGGGTCGACCTGCCGCGGTGGGGTAACCCGGACGGTCGTGAGTTCCGCGAGCACACCTTCACCGCCGTGATGGACGGGCGCGAGGCGACCTACGACGGGTTCACGATCCCGCTCGGCTGCCGCGCGGGGTGGTGGCACTGCCCGGACGGATGCGCGAAGGAGGAGTTCATCCGCTTCGCGCTCGACCACGCCTCCTACCGCTGATCCCTGCGAGCTGCGGTCAGTCCCGCAGCAGGACCGAGTGCAGGTCACGCCGCGGTGTGACGGGCAGCTCTTCCGCTCCGGCAGCCGGCCAACCCACCCGGACCACGAGCTGTGGGTGCTCGGGTACGCGCAACACGTCCCATCGGAGTGCACGGCGGGTCTCGTCGACCTCGAGGGCCTGGCTGAGCGGTGTGGTCGCCAGCCCGAGCCCGGTTGCGGCCAGCAGGACGGCACTCGCGGCCTCCCCGGCGCGGAGCCAGTCGAGGGGGTCGTCGTGCACGGTGACGATCACGAGTAGCTCAGCGGCATCGTCGGCCGAGGCGTGCCCGGACGACCGCGGCGGCTGGGCGAGCCTCGCCAGGGGGAACCGGCGCAGGAGCGAGACACCGGTGTGACCGATCGGTGCCGGCGCGACGCAGGCGGCGGACACACCGTCGCGCCCGCGGGCGTAACGGTGTGTCCACTGCTGCAGCTCGGCTGCGTAGCCCGGGGCGAACTCCTGGCGGCGGGCGGCGTCGGTGAGGGTCGCGGTGAGTCGTTGCCGCATCGCCGCACCGGCCACCGGCAGCAGCAGCGAACCCGTGCGCCGCGCCTGATCGGTCAGTACCTGCAGATGCTCCGCCGGCACCGGCCGGTGGCTCATGCGCCGCCGATCGGTCCGCCGGAGGTCGATCGCCGGGAACAGGTCGGCGTCGAGTGCGTCTGCTCGACCGGAACGGACCGCGACGGTCGCGAGGTGGCCGCGGTCCTCCCCCGCGGGCATGCGACGCACCTGCGCCGTCAGCCCGCGGGCGGCGAGGGCGACCACCAGGTGGTGCAGAGCGGCGCCGCAGCTGAGCACCAGATCGCGGCGGTCCGGGTCGGTCCCGATCAGCTGCCGGTCCCAGTCGGCGTGCAGTTCCACCGTGTCGGTGCGGATCCGCCAGCGCCACGGCTGCGTGTTGTGCACCGACGGCGCGCGCAGGGCGTGCTCGACCGCTGCAGTGATGTCCGCGGTCCGGCTCATGGTGCCCTCCAGGCCCGGCGTCGTGGATGTCCGCCGCTCGGACCAGCATCGGCGCCGGCCGTCGGACCCGGGCAGAGGCGTTGGTCCTCATCCCCGGGTCTTTCGACCGTGCCGTCACCCCTCGAGGGTCAGGAGAAGGCGCCCACCCCGGTGATGTCGCGCCCGACGAGCAGGGTCTGGATGTGCTCGGTGCCCTCGTAGGTGTAGATCGCCTCGATGTCGACCATGTGTCGCATGACGTGGTAGTCGAGCAGGATGCCGTTGCCACCCAGGAGATCACGCGCCTCGGCGATCACCTGGCGGGCCTTGAGGGTGTTGTTCATCTTGGCCAGCGCGGCGATGGTGTCGGTGAGCTTGCCCTGCTCGTCGAGACGACTGACGCGCAGGCAGTAGAGCTGCATCGCGGTCACCTCGGCGAGCATCTTCACGAGCTGGTCCTGGACGAGCTGGAAGCGCACCAGCGGCTTGCCGAACTGGTTGCGCTGCTTGGTGTAGCTCAGGGCTGCCTCGTAGGCCGCCACCGCATGGCCGAGCGCGCCCCAGGCGACGGCAATCCGGGTCGACGCGAGCACCCGCGCGGCGTCCTTGAAGCTCTGTGCGCCGGGGAGCACGTTGCCGACCGGTACCCGGACGCCGGTCAGCGTGATGTCGGCCTGCAGCACGGCCCGGACCGACGCCTTGCCCATGATGACCCGCGCGTCGTAGCCGGGTGCGTCCTTCTCGACGAGGAACCCCTTGACCTTGCCGTCGGTGGTGTCGCGGGCCCAGACCACGATCACGTCGGCCATGGAGCCGTTGCCGATCCAGCGCTTCTCGCCGTCGAGGACGTAGCCGTCGCCGTCGCGCGTTGCCGTGGTCTCCAGTGCGACGGCGTCCGAGCCGTGTTCCGGCTCGGTCAGCGCGAACGCCCCCAGCAGGTCCAACGCGGCCATGCCCGGCAGCCAGCGTTGCTTCTGCTCCTCGGAGCCCAGCATCCAGATCGACCGCATCGCGAGGCCGGCCTGCACGGCGAGGATTGTGCCGATGCTGCCGTCACCGCGGTTCAGCTCCATGTGGATCAGGCCGGCGGCGACCGGGCTCATGGGCGGGCAGCCGTAGCCCTCGATGCCGTCGCCGATGATGCCGAGCACGCTCATCTTCTTGATGAGCTCCCACGGGAACTCCGCTCGTTCCCAATAGCCGTTGATGACGGGCAGCACCTCGGTGTCGACGAAGGTGCGGGTGCGCTTCAGGTAGTCGCGCTCGGCCTCGGTCAGCTCGTCGCGCAGGCCGAAGTAGTCGGTCCCCAGCGATCTACCGATTGCGGTGGTGGCGATGATGTCTTCGTCGTATGTCTGGTCGGCGAGCATGTCGGTACTCATCGTGTCGGTACTCATCCCTGGATCCGGCTGCTGTGGCCGGCCCATTCCTTCTCGCGGAGCGCGAACTTCTGTGGTTTGCCGGTTGCCGTGCGCGGCAGTTCGTCGATGAACTCGACCGCCTTCGGCACCTTGTAGCGGGCGATGTGGGTCTGCAGGTAACCGATCAGTTCGGCCTCGTTGAGGTCGGCGCCCGGCTTGCGCAGGACGAACGCCTTCGGTCGCTCGCCCCACTTCTCGTCCGGAATGCCGATGACTGCGACCTCGAGCACCGCCGGATGCGTCTCGATGGCGTGCTCGATCTCGACCGTCGAGATGTTCTCCCCGCCCGAGATGATGATGTCCTTGGCGCGGTCGCGCAGCTCCACGTAGCCGTCGGAGTGCTGCACGCCCGGGTCACCGGAGTGCAGCCAGCCACCGCGGAATGCGTGTTCGGTGGCCTCCTCGTCGCGGTAGTACCCCAGCATCACGTTGTTGCCGCGCATCACGATCTCGCCCATCGTGCGGCCGTCGCGCGGGACGTCGACCATGTTCTCGTCGACCACCCGGACCGGGTCGGCCTGGATCATGGAAACGCCTTGGCGGGCCTGCCGGCGCGCCTGGTCGCCGGGCGGCAGCGCCGACCAGCCGGCCTGCCACTCGTTGATCGTGTACGGGCCGTACACCTCGGTCATCCCGTAGACGTGCACGATCCGCGCGCCGAGCTCGCGCATGCGGGCGATCACGGTGGGGCCGGGCGGGGCGCCCGCCACCGTGGCCACCAGCTCGCGGTCGAGCTGGTGCGCCTGCGGGGCGCCGGCGATCGTCGTCAGGACGGTCGGTGCGCCGTCGAGGTGGGTCACGCGCTCCTCGTCGAGCAGCTGCCAGATCATGTCGGCGCGCACCGCGCGCAGGCACACGTGAGTGGGGCCGACCGCGGTCACGGCCCACGGCGTGCACCAGCCGTTGCAGTGGAACATCGGCAGCGTCCACAGGTATACGCTCTCCGGGTCGAGCCGCTGATGGATGATCTCGCCGAGCGCGTTGAGGTAAGCCCCGCGGTGCGCGTACATCACGCCTTTCGGAGTGCCGGTCGTCCCCGAGGTGTAGTTGATCGAGATGAGGCTCGTCTCGTCGTCGACCGACCACGGCAGCGGCTCGCCCGAGCCGCGCTTCATCAGGTCGTCGTAGGAGATGTGCGCGTGTTCGGCGGCGCCTGGCGGGGCCGGTCCGAGGGGGTCGGTCACCGCCACGACCTCGACGACGGTCTGCAGCGTCTCCAGCACGGGAGCCAGCGCCGGCAGGTACTCCCGCGACCATCACCGCGATCCGAAACGCCTCGACGTGCTCGCCCCGCCTCTCCAACAGCGTGTGCAGAGCGCCACCCACCGCGGTGAGGAGCGCGTCGTTGACGGTGCCGCCGTGCCGGAGTCCTGCCGCGTGCAAGGCGACCAGGCTGGTGCGGGCGACGGCGAATCGTCGCCGTGCCCCGGTCACGTGCAGGATCGAGCAGGCCACGGCGCGAGGGACGGGCGCGTTGCCGCCCGTCGACGCCCGCAGGGCGCGTCCACCGGCGCGGAACCGGCCCATCGCGCGCACCCGGGACCGGAACGCATCGGCGGCCAGCCGGCGCCGTGCCGGGCACGGCTGCGGGAACGTCCTGGTCGGCCCGGGCTCGACCCCGTCGGCGAGGCGGGCCAGTATCGCCAAGCCGTCGATGCCGTCGGCCAGGACGTGGTGCAGCACCAGTACGAGCCCAACCTTGCAGCCGACCGGATCGTGAATGAAGACGGCCGCCCATAGCGGGCGGGACCGGGGCAAGGGCTCGCTGATGATCGCTGCCGCGACGTCGAGCAGCGTCTGCTCGTCGCCGGGGCTCGGGTTCCGTCGAAGCAGCACGTGCCTCATGGCGTCGAATGCGGGGTCGTCGACCCACACGGGGCGTCCACACCCGAACGGCCGCCGCACCAGCCGTTGCCGCAGGCGCGGGACGGCCCGAATCCGCTCGGCCAGCACCCGTTGCGCCGACCCGACGTCGAACGTAGGACTCGTATCGAGCACGATCAGGGCGCCGAGATGCTCGGGCACCGCGCTGCCGCTCTCCATCGCGAGCAGCGCGGAATCCGCCGTGCTCGCCCTTTCGAAGGGGGCCACCCGCCGCGTCACCTCGACCGCGCCCATCGCACGGCCCGCCGCATGCATCGGGAACCGTCGACCCCGACGATCACGATCGGGCGGAGGTGCTGTGGGGCCGGCATGACCCCACGTTGCCCGCCCGCACCCGCCGCCGGAAGAGGCCATCGCCCCCTGCCGGGGACGAGCACAGGTTCCTTGAACCGGGAACGACATCCCGGCGCGAAGTCAGCACTGGTTAACTGAGCGCCGTGCAGAAGTCGTCGCTCGACGCACTTGTCCGCGAACTCCTGGCCGCTGCGGGCGCATCTTCCAGCGGCCGCGCCGCGGGCACGGTCTACGGCGGTCACGAGCACGTACTCCGTCAGACCGTGATCGCGCTGATGGCCGGGCAGGCGCTCGCCGAGCACGAGAACCCCGGCGAGGCCACCGTTCACGTCCTGCTTGGGCGGGTCCGCCTGGTGTCCGGCCCGGACTCCTGGGAGGGCAGGAAAGGCGACCTGCTGATCGTCCCGCTCGCCCCCCACAGCCTCGAGGCCGCCGAGAACTCAGCCGTGCTGCTCACGGTGGCGAAGACGGGTCGCTAGCTCCGGGGTCGCCGGCGGCTCGCGTCGTCCGGGTCCAGCGGTAGGTCGGCCACTGCCCGGCGCGGGGTGCGCACGATGGGCGAGCCGTAGCCGATGCGCAGTACGACCTGCGGCGGGCGGATCGTTCCGATGAGCCGCTGCACCGCGTGGCGGACGTCGGGTACCTCCACGAGCTGCGACAGGAACGACACGGCAAGACCATCCAGTGTGGCGGTGAGGAGGACGCGTTGCAGGGCCTCGCCCACGTGCACGTCGCCCATCCGGCCGGTGAACGGCGACGTCAGCACGGCGATCAGTGGTTCGTCCTCGAAGTCCTTGTCCGGCACCCGTTCGCGTCCCGCGGCGCCGGTGAAGTCGCGGAGTACCCACCGGTCCTGAGGGGCGGGCAGGGGGCCGCCGGCGGTTACCGGCACACCATCGGGACGCCCGGGGGCCGTTCCGGTCCACCGCGCCAGCTCCTCGCGGAAGGCCGGGTCGGCCATCTGGCGGCGGTGGGCCTTCGCGGCGAGCTCGTTCAGCTCCCGGCGCTGGACGGGCTTGTGGACGAGGTGCAGCGACGTGCCCTGTTCGGCCGCGGCCCGGCACAGGTTCTGCTGCTCGGGTGACCCGACGGGCGCGTTGCTGAACGGGTGGCGGTTCGTCCGTCGTCGTGGAACCGCGTCGAGCAGGCGGACGATCTCGGGAGCGGCCGGCCCTGTGCCGCCGCGCCGGACCTCGGCGACGAGCCCGGGGCGGGCTCGGTCCGGGCACAGCGTCACCTCCGGGCGGATGCCTCGCCCTTGCAGCGCCAGGCGGAGGTTGAACAGCGCGGCACCGCAGGAGATGCGAAGCTCCTGGTCCTGGGGGTCGACGATCGGCAGCCGACGCGTCGGATCGACGTGCAGTGCGATGGCCTCCGGGGCAAGCGTGAAGGCCCACGGCTGGGTGTTGTGTACCGACGGCGCCAGGCCGGCGGTCTCGAGCACTGCCGCGGTGTCCCGCGGGGAGAGGCCGAGTGCGGCGGGAACATCGCCCATCATTTCCGCCATCCTTTGGCACAGGACCGCACATCCGTGCGCGGTCTGCCCGATCCTCCTCGTTGCGCGCACGGCCCGGTACGGCCGAAAGACCCGGTCGTCCGAGACCACGCGACCCTCTGCCTCGCCCGGCGCGCCGGCGCGGAGACCGTCATCCGCGCGCAAGGAGCGGTCATGGCGTCATCCTGCGCGGCGACCAGCGCCGTCGAGAGGACCACTCGGCCCGGGTGCGCGGGACCTTGGGCGCTACCGGGCGACCATGTGCGCAGGTAAGCCTGGAGGCGCCACCACACCCCTCAGGAGGAGCCCACCTCGTGTCACTCGCCGAACGCACCGCCGACACCGCAGAGATCGCCTCGTCCCGGCTCAGGTACGTCAAGCTCATCCTCGCCCGCGACTACACGCGCGAGCACGGAGAGGACGACCCGGCGATCGCCGGGTGGACGCTTCCGGTACGGCCAGAAGTGAGAAGAGGATGACAATGAACGCTGCACAGACAGGCCGACCGGTCGTGGCCGGTGTCGACGGATCCGAGTCGGCGCTCGAGGCCGTCCGCTGGGCGGCCAGAGAAGCTCACCGTCGACAGGTGCCGCTGCGGCTGGTCAGCGCGTTCGGCTGGACCACCGGCCACCACGTCGGCGATCCCGGCCTCGGGACCGACTACCTCGCGGTTCTGCTGCAGAAGGCCCGGGACGAGGTCGCGGCAGCCGCGGTCGCCGCCTCGGGTGTGGCAGCCGAGCTGGCCATCGAGCAGGAGGTGGTCACCGGCTTCCCGGTTCCGGTCCTGAACGCCGAAGCTGCCCGCGCTCAGCTGGTGGTGCTGGGCGACCGCGGACTCGGCGGATTCACCGGGCTCCTGGTCGGGTCGGTCGCCGTCGCGTTGGCCACCCACGCACCGTGCCCGGTCGTCGTGGTTCGCGGCTCGACACCGGACGCCTCGCCGCCTCTGGAGGGGCCGGTCGTGGTCGGGATCGACGGCTCGCCGACGAGCGAAGCGGCCCTGGCGTTCGCCTTCGAGGCCGCCGAACTGCGCGGGGTGCCGCTGGTGGCGGTCCACACCTGGACCGACTACCAGATCGAGTCGACGATGGTCGCGGTGCTGGAAGGAGACGCCATCGACGCCGACGAGCACCGACTGCTGGCCGAGCGGCTCGCCGGCTGGAGCGAGAAGTTCCCCGACGTCTCCGTCAGACGGCTCGTCACCCGCTACCGTCCGGCCCGCACGCTGATCGAGCAGTCTGGGCATGCACAGCTGGTGGTCGTGGGATCGCGCGGTCGCGGCGGGTTCGCCGGAATGCTGCTGGGCTCGGTCAGCCACGCGCTGCTGCACCACGCCGCGTGCCCGGTCGCGGTCGTGCGGCCCGCTACCGCGCACACGCAATGACCGCCGAGGCCGGCGTGCATCGTCGTCCAGACGGTGATTGTGACGGCGTGGATCGTCTCAGTTCAGGGTCGCTCGTCCACGGTTCAGCCGGCCTCGGGGGCCGTTGACGGGCTGAGGAACATGGGCGAATGGCCGGTAGTGGAGGCGCGGAGATCGATCGGGTGCTGGAGATCGTGGTCGGCGAGATCAACAGCTTGGCGGAGCCGCAAGCCGGCGGTCCGCATGTCACGCTGACGCTCGGTGGTTCGGTGGTCGGCGGAACAATCATTCCGGACTGGCAGTGGTTCGACGAAGTGGAGCATGCGGCCCGTGCGGGATTCACGGTGCATACGGGCGGTTCGATCGACGACGAGCACGGGGGTTGGGCGAGGCTGTTTCGAGGGGTCAGCGAGTCCCTGGTCCGAGACCGCGAGGAGCACCGCGCCGTGCAGAACGTGGTAGGCGGCCTGTCCGAGCGCTACCGCCGCCTGCTCGCCCAGGAAGACCGTACGAGCTACATCCACCTGAACAATGCTCGGGTGCTCGCCCCCGGCGTCGGTCCCCTCCAAGGAGGGATGCACTGGCGGGGTCGACTGTCAGCGGTCTCAGGGTGGTCCTTCGGACACCTCGATGAGGCTACCGATGGCGGGTGACGAGCTCAGGGCCAGCACTCCACCTTCGAACGCGTAGTCGGGTTCACGCCTGCGCCGACGGCATGGTCTGCGTTGGTGCGACGACCGTCTGCTGGTGTCGGTCGTGGTGCTCCCGGCCGCGGTCGTGGTTTCGTCGTAGCTGTGCGTCGAGCTTGGCGACTGCGGCGTCGAGTGCGGCGTGAAAGTCGGGCCCGTGGGCTTCGGCCCGAACGATTCCACCCTTGCCGTGGCCGAGGATCGCAACCCGCTGGCTCGCCTTGGACTGTCGGGGATTGGTCTCGTGGTCCAGTTCGACGTCGCAACGGAACAAGTTGCTGTCGTACCGCTCCAAGTGGGCTAGTTTCTGTGTGATGTGCGATCGGAAGCGGTCGGACACGTCGACATTGCGGCTCGTTACGACAATTTCAACCGGGGCGTCCATCTCGTCCTCACTGAGCTTGACAGTGTTCTCGGGTTCACATCAGTCCACAGCAGATGAGCGAGCCGCAGAATCAGGTGATGATGCTTGCTGCCGCGCAGGATCAATCCGGCGGGGTCATGTCTCGGGCTGCCGTTGCCAGACAGGCCAGGGCCAGGATCGCGGGGGTGTCGGCGGGGATCGCCAGTAGTACCAGATGCGAGGCACCGCTCGTCAGCCTGATCGTGTGCGCGTCTCCGGTGCACCAGTCCAACCGAACCCTCCGGCCGCCGATGATCAGGAGTTGGTGAGGCCAGGAGTCCCAAGCGTCTGCGTTCACAGTGATGCGATGCACCACGCCTAGGCGGTCGGCTACTGCGGTGGCCAGAGCGGGTAACTCGGCCGCCGGATCACGGGTTCGCGGCCACCACACGCCCCCCACGACGTAATTACGGGTGGGGGAAAGCGAGAAGGCCAGCCGTACTACCGGCTGTATGGCTGCCACGTGAGGGTATGGAATGTTACGTCGATGATCGAGGACCACGATGATGTCGGCGCTCCTGCCTCCGGCCGCCATGAAGCCGGAACTGCTGTGCGCTGACGACGACGCAGACCTGGCTGCTGACGCTCGAAATGCCCTCAGTGGAATCAGCGTACTCTCATTTCACCGCAGGTGTTAATTTGTCTCGGCCGCTCTCGGCGATTCCGGCCGGACCCTGGCTCAGATCAGGACTGGAGACGGGGCGGTCGCCTCGCAAGCCCTCCAACTGCCTCGTGAGGGCGTAGTGTCGGGGTGTCGGGAGCATTTCGTATGCGGGTGGTCAAGTTCGCGTCGTCCTCGACGGAAGTCCCAGATCCGGCGGAGCGCTGCCGGGGGACGGGAGCACCGACATGATGTCGGCACCCACCAGTCCGGACATCACGTTCGTTCCGCGCACGTCGTCGCGGGCGCGCCCCGCCGAAGGCCCTCGTGTGCGGCTGCGGTTGAAGCCGAAGGCGCCGACCACGGGCTGGGTCGACGGTGGGTGGTGGCCGCGATCGCGGGATCCGACCGCGGAGCTCTCCCGCTTGCCGTCGGTGCTGGCGGTTCGATTGAAGAGGAGCACGCAGCGGTGATCGATCTTCTCGGCTTGGTGATCTTCTCAACGATCATCGTCATCGGCCTGCTCGACCTGAGGAGCGGCCTCGGCCCATTCGCGATGTACCGCTCGGGCGCAGTGATCGGCGTCGATCGACAGGCGCTGGTGACCGGGCGTCGCGGTGACGACAACCAGCCCACGCCGCCAGCCTCTGCGCATTAGGTCAGAAGGGAGTGCCATGTCCGACAAGTCGCCACGACAGTCCATGGCCAAGAAGCCCAGCCGATCCGTCAAGGAGAAGCGGCTGATCAAGAAGTCTCGGAAGGCCGTCGCGGAGAATGACCGGATGACGGTGTTCCTCCGCGGTGAACCCAGACCCTCTGCAACCACGGCGTGACGGCCT
The DNA here is from genome assembly GCF_031845345.1 of Pseudonocardia charpentierae. Classification (NCBI taxonomy): domain Bacteria; kingdom Bacillati; phylum Actinomycetota; class Actinomycetes; order Pseudonocardiales; family Pseudonocardiaceae; genus Pseudonocardia; species Pseudonocardia charpentierae. Next base: position 65,065 of record NZ_JAVREJ010000022.1, read on the forward strand.
GATCCGTTGCGTCCGGCGCCCAGAGCGCCGTCCTGCAGCCGCTGCAACCAGAAGAGGTCCGTGTGTCCAGCAACAATTGGGGTTTGCCCCGCTCGACAGGAAGGATCGAGGCTGACCGGTCAGCCGCGCTCCTGGCCCAGCGCACGGCGAGGACCGATGCGCAGCGGGCGGCCGTGGCGCTTCGGCTGACCGACATCCGCGCTCGAGAGGCGGCACTCACGCCGGTTGAATGACGGCCGCAGCAGGTGACCGACAGCTTCGGCCCGCGGCAGGTACGCATCGCCGACTCCACCGCCCGGATATTGCCGGGAGAAGCCGCCCGTGAGGGGTCAGCGGGTCGTCGCGAACCTGAAGCCGCGGTCAGCCCCCATGTAGGCGCTCTCGGCGGTGTGGTGGATGCCGTGCGGCCATCGCGCGAGCATGGTTCTGACTGCGGGTACACCGTGGTCCGGCTGAGCACGAGCAGCGACGGCATGATCAGAGCCACGACGATGAGCTGGGGCAGGCCGAATCCGAGTAGCACGGCGACTCGGGAGTCACGGCCCAGGTCGAGCTGGCCGAGCAACGCCGCGAAGGCGAGCCCGTGCATGAGTCCGAACCCATGATCACGTTCGGTGGAGGAGTCCCGAATCGCGGTGATCAGGCTGTTGGCGAGTGAGGGGCCTGGTCCACGAAGGCACGGCCAGCGGGGCGGGATCGCGGCGGGCGGGTGGGCGCAGCGCCCATGAGGCGAGGGTGATCGCCGCGCGGACGAGCGGCGTGGTGATCGCGCCGAGACCGTCCCCGACGGCGAGGTGGCACGCGCTGGCCCCGACGTAGACGAACAGCAGCCCGGCATAGGCCCACTCCTTGAGTCGTGGCGTGCGGGGTGCCAGCAGGGCGACGAGCGCCAGGATCTTCGAGATTCCCAGGATGGTGGCGAAGTACAGCGGAAAGCCGAGCCGGGTCAGGATGTCGACCACGTAGGGGATCCGCGCGAGGTCCCATTGGACGCCTACGGCGGTTTCGAGTAGGACGGGGAAGCTGACGATCCAGTAGAGGGCTGCGCGCACTCGCTTGCCGCTCATGAGTCGCGTGGGATTCCGGCCGGTTTGTGCCGTCATTCTGGGTCCGTTTCGGGTCGGTCACTCTTGCGGTGCAGCGTCTGCTGCGCATACCTGTGACGAATCCCGGCGGCAGGAGGTAACACGTGGCGGGGCCCGGCCGAGCGGCCTTGACCGAGGCCGCGGTGCGGCCGGCGAACCACGGAGTGTGCTGAAGCCGATGAATCGGCGAGGCCTGGTCGGTCACTACGAGGAGCACATCGGCGGGCACATCGACGAGAAGGGACTGCGGCATGAAGCTGACAACGACGACGTTCATCTCCGTTGACGGCGTGATGCAGGGGATCGGCGCGCCCGACGAGGACCCCAGCGGTGGATTCGAGCGCGGCGGATGGACCACCCCGCTGTTCGACAACGAGACCGGCACGTACCTGACCGAGATCTACCAGCGGGCCGATGCGTTCCTGTTCGGTCGGCGCACCTACGAGATCTTCGCCGCCTCGTGGGGAACCGTGGCCGATCCCAACATGAACGCCGTGGCCGAGTCGTTGCACTCACGGCCCAAATACGTGGCATCAACCACGCTCACCCAGACGCAGTGGGCGAACACGACCGTCCTGTCCGGCGAGCTCGCCGCCGCCGTCGACGAGCTCAAGGCCAGCCCGGGAGGCGAGCTGCTGGTGCCGGGCAGCGGCGCGCTGATCCGCTGGCTGCTCGACAACGACCTCGTCGACCAGATGGACCTGATCATCTTTCCTGTGGTCGTCGGGCAGGGCACACGGCTGTTTCCCGACACCGGCCCGGACAGAGCGCTCGAGCTCGTCGAATCGCGGGCCACGTCCCGCGGCGTGACGATCCAGGTCTACCGGCCCGCCGGGCGCTTGCAGTTCGGGACGTCCACCGCCGACCTCCGGCACATGGGGTGAGTACCTCATCGAGCGACGGGAATGACAGCAGCGACCAACGGGGAGGTGAGAGGACGCGAGATCGGGTGGATTGCCCGGTCGACGTCCGCTTCAGGAGCCCGTTGTCGAGCCCTGCCCGGCGAGTGCCGCCGCCAATGCGTCGGCGACTCCGCGGGCCGCGTGGGTGCGGGCGGCGGGAGATGCCCATCTCGGTGAGCAGTTGCCCGTACTGGCTCTGCGGGCCGACCAGGTCGATTTCTTCCGCGTAGCCGTAGAGCAGGGCGACACTGACCTCCCCTCGCTGCGGCACGGTGGCCGCCGCTGCGGCGACCTGTGCGCGGGACTCGGCGATGACAGCGTCCACCTGATCGGCGCGGTTGATCGCGTCGGCGGTGATCCGTAGTACGCGTCCCCAGTCCGGTCCCGCGCTCGGCACGGCGACCACCGGCGCGATCGCGCTGAGCTGCGGGTAGATGTTGTCGAGGAAGGCGCTGTTCGCCACGATCAGGTCCGGGGCGAGCACCGCGACGCGCTCGACGGGCACTTGGACATTGGGCACCAGGAAGCGTTCGATGTCCCCGGCTCCGGCCTGTACCGCCCACCGGACGAGCGTGTCGCCCTCGTAGGGGGTGTAGCCGGTGGCTGCAGGGACGACGCCGAGAGCGAGGAGAGAGCCCAGCTCCTGGGTGTCGCTGAGCGTCACCACGCGGGCCGGTGATGCAGGTGGTACCTCTGAGACTCCGAGTTCGTGCTCGACCCGGCGGGTACCGCCTGCCGACAGCGGTACGGCTCCGGGGACCGGGTCGGCGGCGCGGCCGCAGGCGGCGGTGAGCACTGCGGCGCCGCCGGCGAGGAGCGCAGCTCGGCGGGTCAGGCGACGTGTCGACACAAGGTGAGGTAGGCATAGCTCACCTCCACAGTCACCACTGGGCCGGGCGCTGATCGGAGCGGCTCCGGGCGAGCAGCGCGAGTACTGCACGCCAGACGGCATCCGCATCAAGGTATCCGCATCAAGGTATCCGTACTGAAGGCCGTGCCCCATCGCGGTGAAGGGTCCGTCCGGAGCCCGATCGGAACCTGAGCGACGGGGCGTCACTCAAGACTCCGTTCATTGGACGCCGGGCCTGCTGGATGGGCTTGTAGTCAGCCGTCCGGAGTGTGAAGGCACCACGAATGGGTGCTGACAGTACTGGGGTACCGGCCTAGTGTGCTCGCACTTGTCGTGGGTCCGCGCATAAGGAGGCGTCCCATGACTGCGGTGGCGCCGAAGCCGATCATGTCGCGCCCGTACCCAGCGCGTCGGATGGTCAAGGGATCTCGTCTGGCGCACATGCTGCGCACGACGGACCCCAAGGACATCGCGATCCTGTATCTGGTCACGGCGTTCGGGTTCTTCCTCGTGGGCGGCGTGATGGCGCTGCTGATCCGCGGCGAGCTGGCCGTGCCGGGGCAGCAGTTCCTGAGCAACGAGCAGTACAACCAGCTGTTCACGATGCACGGCACGATCATGCTGCTGCTCTACGCGACACCGATTCTGTTCGGCTTCGCGAACTACATCGTGCCGCTGCAGATCGGCGCGCCGGACGTCGCGTTCCCGCGATTGAACGCCTTCTCGTACTGGCTGTTCCTGTTCGGCGGTTCGATCGTGCTGTCCGGGTTCCTGACGCCGGGCGGTGCGGCGGACTTCGGCTGGTTCGCCTACACGCCGCTGTCCGACGCCGTGCGCTCGCCGGGCGCCGGTGCCGACCTGTGGATCATGGGCCTGGCGGTCAGCGGTCTGGGCACGATCCTCGGTGGCGTCAACTTCATCACCACGATCGTCTGCATGCGCGGACCCGGGATGACGATGTTCCGGATGCCGATCTTCACTTGGAACATCTTCGTCACGGCGTTCCTGATCCTGCTCGCGTTCCCGATCCTGACCGCGGCCCTGCTCGCCCTGGCGGCCGACCGGCACTTCGGTGCGCACGTGTTCGACCCGGCGAACGGCGGTGCGATCCTGTGGCAGCACCTGTTCTGGTTCTTCGGTCACCCTGAGGTCTACATCGTGGCGTTGCCGTTCTTCGGCATCGTCACCGAGGTGATCCCGGTGTTCGCCCGCAAGCCGCTGTTCGGCTACAAGGGCATGGTGTTCGCGACGATCGCAATCGCGATGCTGTCGTCTGCGGTGTGGGCGCACCACATGTACGCCACCGGCGCGGTGCTGCTGCCGTTCTTCTCGCTGATGACGTTCCTGATCGCCGTCCCGACGGGTGTCAAGTTCGTCAACTGGATCGGCACGTTGTGGCGCGGGAAGATGACGTTCGAGACGCCGATGCTGTTCTCGCTCGGCTTCCTGGTGACGTTCCTGTTCGGCGGCCTCACCGGCGTGCTGCTGGCCAGCCCGCCGCTGGACTTCCACGTCTCCGACTCGTACTTCGTGGTGGCGCACTTCCACTACGTGCTGTTCGGCACGATCGTGTTCGCGACGTTCGCCGGCATCTACTTCTGGTTCCCGAAGATGACGGGCCGGATGATGGACGAGACGCTGGGCAAGGTCCACTTCTGGACCCTGTTCATCGGGTTCCACACCACGTTCCTGGTGCAGCACTGGCTGGGCAACGAGGGCATGCCGCGCCGGTATGTCGACTATCTGCCGTCCGACGGGTTCACCACGCTGAACGCGATCTCCTCGATCGGCGCGTTCATCCTGGGCCTGTCGACGCTGCCGTTCCTGTGGAACGTCGTCAAGAGCTACCGCTTCGGCCGTGTGGTGACCGTCGACGACCCGTGGGGCTTCGGCAACTCGCTGGAGTGGGCCACCTCGTGCCCGCCGCCGCGGCACAACTTCACCGAACTACCGCGGATCCGGTCGGAGCGCCCGGCGTTCGAGCTGCACTACCCCGAGTACGTCGAGCGGTTCCGCAACGAGGCCCACGTGGGTGGGCACTCGTCGCCCTACGAGGTGGCCGCCCAGGGCGCGGGCAAGGAGACCCAGCCCAACGACGACCCCCGGTCCCGCTGACTCACCACGACGCTGGTGGGGAGGACGTTGCCGAACCCCTGACCAGCCGCTATGACCGCTCCTCATCGCTACGCGGGGGTGCTGACCGTGAACCTGGCGCTCTGGCTGATCATCGCCGCTTACGGCGTCATCGTCTTCTGGGGGTTGTTGGCCTGGCGGGTGATCCGGGCCGGACCCCGCCGGCTTGGGGCGGACAAGCTCGACGAAGAAGCCCATCAGGTGTCCGGCGTCATTCCCGCTCGGCTCGATGAGGAGCCCGATCTGGCTTCCCATCAGATGACTTCGCCGGCGTCAACAGAGATGGCAGAGCTTGAACGGCTATGGAGGCTTCCCGTGCACTCGGCCGGTTCAAAAGACCAGTGAGGCAGTGTCGTCGAGCGGGCGCGATCGTTCGGGCTCACCTGGCCGCCCGCCGGACTCGCGCCCGCAGCACGATCTTGACGAGTTCGCCGACCCAGAGCACGGCGGAGCCGATGCTGCGCATTACCTTGGTCAATCGGCACCGAGTACTGCCAGCCGACGCCCGGTAGGCGATCGGCCTGCACCTTGACGCTCGTCATCATCAGCTGCTCTTGTCGCGTGCTGCCGCGGGCCTGTCTTCGTCGCTGTATCGGACGAGAGTGTCCGACTGATGAGCGTCGTCGTATGTGGGCCGGCGTCCGTACCAACGGGCGCCCGCTGCCCGCTGCAAACGGGCGACGACAGGCCCTGCGATAGGTGCCGTTCGGCCCTCGTGGGGGAGGACCGCTACCGGCATCGTCGAACAGGTCCTGTCAGAAGGCCGTGCATGGCGACCGTGGTCGCCTGAGGGCCGACTTGATGCGGGTCGCGCCTGCCTGACGCTCTCCGACCCCTGACGTACTTCGCCGTTCCACCACACTCTGAAGCGAGGCCGCCCATGCTCTCGGAGCAGAACCGTCCCATTGTCGAGGCCACCTTGCCGGTGGTCGGTCAGCACATCGGGGCGATTGCCGGACGGTTCTATGAGCACATGTTCGCGGCGCACCCGGAGTTGATGGACGGAACCTTCAACCGGGGCAACCAGACCAGCGGCGAGCAGCAGCAGGCGCTGGCGGGATCGGTGGCGGCGTTCGCCACCGCGCTGGTCACAAACCCAACGCACCTGCCAGAGAATCTGCTGTCGCGGATCGCGCACAAGCACGCGTCGCTGGGCATCAGCCCCGCCCAGTACCAGGTCGTCCACGACAACCTGATGTGGGCGATCGTGGACGTGCTCGGCGATGCCGTCACTCCGGAGGTCGCCGCCGCCTGGGGTGAGGTCTACTGGCTGATGGCCAACGCTTTGATCAATCAGGAGCGCGGACTCTACAGCGCCCGAGGTGTCCGACCGGAGACCGTGTGGCGTCCATGGCGGGTGGAGCGCAAGATCCGGGAGACCGCCGACGTCGTGACCTTCGTCGTCAAGCGGGTCGACGATCGCCTGGTCAAGACTTCTCTGCCCGGCCAGTACGTCACGGTGAAGATGCTCATGCCCGACGGCCTGCATCAGCCCCGCCAGTACAGCCTCACCCGTGCCGACGACGGCGAGCACCGCCAGTTCAGCGTCAAGCGGGTACACGGCGGCGGCAAACCCGATGGCGAGGTCTCGACGCTGCTGCACGACGAAGTCGACATCGGCGACGTCCTGACCCTGTCGCTGCCCTACGGCGACGTCGTGCTCGACGACGCAGGTCGTCCCGTGGTGTTCGCCAGCGCCGGCATGGGCATTTCGCCGATGGCCGGCATGCTGTCGCACCTCGTCGCCGCCGGCAGCGGCCTGTCGATCACCGTGCTGCACGCCGACCTCGACGAGGCCTCGTTCGCGCTGCGCCGTCAGGTCGTCAGCGACGTGCTCGCCCTGCGCGATGCCTCGCTGCACCTGTGGTACGAAAAGCAGTCCGGCAGCAACGAGCCGGTCGCCGGGGTCCATGAGGGCGTGATGAACCTCGACCAGGTCGATCTTCCTGACGACGCCACCTACTACCTGTGCGGCCCTATACCGTTCATGCAGGCTTTGCGTAGCGCGCTGGTCGCGCAAGGGGTCGCCCCCCGCGACATTCAGTACGAGGTGTTCGGGCCCGACCTGTGGCAGGCCGACCTCGACTGAGCGACACGGGCGTGGGCGGGACGGTACCAACGGTCGTACGGTGAACGATGCGGGTTCACGCACCGGTGCTGCTGAAAATCAGCCGTCGTTGGTCGACACGCGACGCTGCGTCCCCTGGCATCCTCGCACCCTGGCTCAGCGTTACCCGTAGCCGACTTCCTTCGCTCAGCGCGACGGCGACGACTCGCCCAGCTCGGCCCGACTGATCAGCCAGCGAGAACGGCCCAGCCCTGCGCCTCGACGGTCACCTCGGCGTCGTGGTTGCCCGGGTGATCGATCCGTCCGATGCCGGCGAGCACGTCCCGGACGCCCGGAGCGGCGACGCTGTGTGGATGGTCCGCCGTCGACAGCACCGTGACGATGCGTTCATCCTCTGCGGTCGAGGCAAGGGCGATGTGCTCGTCGGCGACGTCGAGGACGCGCGTGCGTGCGGCGTGGAGCCAGGGGTGGCGTCGCCGCAGGCCGAGCAACTCCTGGTGCTGGGCGAAGACTGGTGCCCCGAGTGGCGACATGTCGGCCGGCGTGGGCGGGAAAGGCGGCCGAACCGCGTCGTCGCGTCCGGCACGATCCTCCTTGGTGCCCCGGAAGGCGTGCTCGTCCCCGGCGTACACGGCCGGCGTCCCGCCCACCGTCGTGAGCACGGCGAGGGCGTGGGCGAGGTGCTGCTGGTCGTCGAGACGACTCGCGATGCGGGTGACGTCGTGGTTACCCAGGAAGGGTGTAGGGCACGAAGTGCGTGAGGAACTCGTCGTGACGGTTGAGGGCGTGGGCGAGTTCGTGGAAGTTGTGGTCGTTGAGCGAACTCCAGACCGCCTTCCACAGCTCGTACTGGGTGACCGCATCGAGGTGGCCGTCCCGCACGAACGCGGCGTAGTCGCCGTGGATCACCTCGCCCATGAGATACGCGTCCGGATGGCGCGCGCGAACCCGATCAGCGACCTGCGCCCAGAACTGCGTGGGCACGGTGTAGGCGGCATCGAGCCGCCATGCCGCGGCACCCCGGTCGAGCCAGTGATTCATCACCGCGGCGACGTGATCGATCACGGCGGGGCTGGAGTGGTCGAGCGCGACGAGGTGGTGGTGGCCCTCGAAGTCGTCGTAGTCGGGCTCGGACCCCGGGCGCCGGTCGGCGGCGTCTCGGGGCCAACGCAGGCGGAACCACGATGCCGTATCGGCGACGGGTCCCTCGTCCAGCACCCGGCGAAACGCCGGATGGGAGCGGCCGACGTGGTTGAAGACGCCGTCGAGCATGATCCGCAACCCCCGGCGGCCCGCGGCGTCGACCAAGGCGTCGAAGTCGGCGTCGTCACCAAGTCGCGGATCGATGCGGAAGTGGTCGGTCGTGTCGTAGCCGTGTGTCTCCGAAGCGAAGATCGGCCCCAGGGCGAGCCCTGACACCCCCAGCTCGACGGCGTAGTCCAACCAGGACTGCAGATGCCCGAGCCTGTGGTGCACCGGCGCGCCGGCCTCCCGGGTCGACTCGGCACCGGTGAAGCCGAGCGGATACACGTGCCACCAGATCGCGTGTCGCACCCAGCTCGGGCCCGGGATGGTCGGGCCCGAGCTCGACGGTGTGGCGCCCGCGCCGCCTTCCATCATGCTCCTTTCTCACGGAACGGAGACCCTCCGGCGCCCCACCCGGACCTGTCGATCGGGCTCGGGCACAGGTGGCTCCGCTGTGGCATTCTCCGCCCACAGCAGGGCGTGTTCCAGGCCGCGCGCGTAACGCCGCCCGGAGGAGGGCGGCCCGTAGATGATGTCCTCGGCCGCAGCGAGTTCGTGAACGACCGACCGGAAGTCGATCAAGGTCGCGAGGGTGCCGGTCAGCGGACCCGGGCCGCCTGCGGTCAGCCAGCGCAGCCCGGCGGCCGCGCCCTGCGTGAAGCTGTTGTCGATCTGTCGGCACCGGACGAGCTGAGCGTCGAGGATCTCGCGGTCCCGCAGCCGGATGGGATGATCGACATGGAGTCCTCCTGGCATCTCCCCGGCATCGGGGCGTTGCGGCATCGGACAGCGGCGTCCTACGCAGCCATTCGAAGTGATCGTCATCGGCGGGCCTTGTCGCCGGCCGCACCGTCTGGTCCATTCGTCGCCGGGCTCCTGTCGACCTCATTGCCAGGTCGGTGACCCGACGTGTCGTCGGATGCGCGTCCGAGAACGGGCCGACGGGCTCCGCGCGGATTGTGCATCGGGTCGGTCGAGTCGGCCCACACCGCGTACACCAACTGGTCGGAGGTGCCGACGCCTGCAGCGGAGGAGGGTGGGACGAGGAAGGTCTTGACCCGGACGTTGCCCTGCCGGGCAACGTGGTGCAGCGCGGCCAGCCAGCGGTCGAACGGCATGTTCAGGTCGTCGACCCGCCACCAGTGAAGCAGGCCCAGTTTCTGCGCGGCGGGGTCCGGCGGTGGGTCGGTGCGGACGGCGAACACCATCTGGCGCGGCGGATCGCCCGGGTCGAGAAGGCTGAGCGGCACGAGGAAGGTGCGTACCCGGACGCCGTCCTGGCGGCCCGCGTGGCACATCGCCGCCCGCCAGACAGCGACCGGGACGTCCAGCTCGCTGACGAGTCGGCCCGCCACTCCCGACCGTCTGGACTCGGTGACGTCGCGGATCATTGCTGGGGCCGGGGCGCCGGCCCGCAAATGGCCATCGGTGAACTCTGCGACATCCCCAGTCACCCCGGCGCGAGTCATTTGTGCGGTGTTGCCGCCAAGGGTTCGGGACGGCCGTACCACCGCCGCCGCAGCGCAAGGTGGGATCCCTTTTGCGACTGTAGCCCTGTGATTCCAGAGCCACACGGATCGTGACCAACGACGACCCCATTGGCCTTACCGCTCGACGGCAATTGGTCCGTCCGGCCATAGATCCACTGACCGACGCCGTCATGAAGGTCACTGTCAGCGAACGTGTGTGCAGTCCGGTCCCGGGTATCCCAAGAAGGACGGGCTCTGTTTGTGTACGCGCCAGAGTCGATTCGTCAGTGCACCACGGCCTCCGGACCCGGGCCACATGCATCAACGGCCCGCAGCCATGCGGTGGTTCGAGACCGAGGAGACCGCTTCCACTCCATGTCCATACCGATCGTGTCGGCGCCCGTCGAGAAGAAGGCGCCCGCGCAACCCCTTGTTGACAGCCAGGAGTCCCGCTCGGACATGGGGACACCGGTGACGGTTGCGCAGCGGCAGGTCCGCCTGCACGGCCAGCACGTCGCGTACCTGGAGGCCGGCGTCGGCCGTGGCCCGGTTGTGGTGTTCTTGCACGGTCTGGCCAGCAGCTCCACGACCTGGGCAGACGTCGTGTCGCTGCTCGGTCGTCGTGCCCACGTCGTAGCCCCCGATCTACTCGGCCACGGAGAATCTGCGAAACCCCGCGCCGGCGACTACTCGCTGGGTGCCCACGCCGCCGGGCTCCGCGACCTGCTCGCCATCCTCGAGCTGGAGCGGGCCACGGTCGTCGGGCATTCCTTCGGCGGTGGTGTGGCCATGCAGTTCGCCTACCAGTACCCCGAGCTGACCGAGCGGGTTGTCCTGGTCGCCAGCGGCGGCCTGGGACACGGGGTGAACCTCGCCCTGCGCGCGGCGACCCTGCCGGGTGCGTCCACCGCCCTGCAAGTCCTTACTACGGCCACCCCGCGGTGGCTGTCCGCAGCGACCACTCGTGTCGCGCGTGCGGTTCCCGCGTTCGCCGGAGCCGACCTCGAAGGGCTGCTGAGCGCCTTCGCCTCCTTCGCCGACGGCGGGGCCCGCGACGCGTTCGTGCAGAGCACCCGTGGCGCCCTGAATCTGTCGGGTCAACGCCTGACCGGCACGCAGCGGCTGCACCTGCTGGCCGAGACACCGGTCCTGCTCGTCGCCGGGTCCCGGGATCCGGTGATCCCCGTCGACCACACCGTCAACGCCCACGAGACCCTGCCCGGCAGCCGTCTCGAGCTGTTCGACGGCGCCGGTCACTTCCCTCACATCGACGACCCGCGACGTTTCGTCCACCTTCTGCACGACTTCGTCACGAGCACCGAACCCGCCCATGCGGACCGGCACTCCTTGCGCCGTCACCTGCAGAAGACCCGATGACGCCAGCCCGTCATCTGTTCGTACCTATGTGAAGGAGCCATTCATGGCGCTCAACGAGAGGCTTGCCGCGCTGTCTGCGGCGGGCGTGTCCATCTGGCTCGACGACCTGTCGCGCGAGCGGCTGACCAGCGGCAACCTGCAGGAGCTGATCACCGACAAGAGCGTCGTCGGGGTCACCACCAACCCGACGATCTTCGCGGCGGCACTCGCCAACGGCGAGGCCTACGACGCGCAGGTCCGCGAGCTGAAGCAGCGGGGCGCGTCGGTCGACGACGTCGTCCGTGAGGTGACCGTCACCGACGTCCGCGAGGCCTGCGACGTGTTCCGCAGCACCTGGGAGGCCAGCGGGGGCGTCGACGGCCGGGTGTCGCTCGAGGTCAGCCCGCTGCTCGCCCGCGACACCGAGGCCACCCTCGCCGAGGCCCTCGACATCTGGAAGGCCGTCGACCGGCCGAACCTGCTGGTCAAGATCCCGGCCACCCAGGAGGGCCTGCCGGCGATCGTCAGCGCGCTCGCCGAGGGCGTCAGCGTGAACGTCACGCTGATCTTCTCCGTCGAGCGCTACCGCGACGTCATGACCGCCTACATGGAGGGCCTGGAGCGGGCGGCGGCCAACGGGCAGAACCTGGGCGGCATCGCCTCGGTGGCCAGTTTCTTCGTCTCCCGCGTCGACTCCGAGATCGACAAGCGGCTGGACAAGATCGGCACCGACGAGGCGCTGGCGCTGCGCGGCAAGGCCGGTATCGCCAACTCCCGGCTCGCCTACGCCGCGTTCGAGGAGACCTTCCAGGGCACGCGGTGGGCACAGCTGACCGCGCAGGGCGCCAAGGCTCAGCGTCCGCTGTGGGCGTCGACGGGGGTGAAGAACCCGGACTACTCCGACACCATGTACGTGACCGAGCTGACCGTCGCCGACACCGTGAACACGATGCCGGAGAAGACCCTGCTGTCGTTCGCCGACCACGGCGAGGTCGAGGGCGACAAGGTCACCGGCACCGCCGCGCAGGCCCAAGAGGTCTTCGACGCCCTCGAACGCGTCGGCGTCGACCTGACCGACGTGTTCCTCACCGTGGAGGACGAGGGCGTCGACAAGTTCGAGAAGTCGTGGCAGGAGCTGCTCGACACCGTCCAGGGCCAGCTCGCCGCCGCTGACCGCTCGTGACGTTGCAGGGCACCTGCACAACCCTCGACGATCACCTCGACGGTGCGAACGTCGAGGTGGAGCCACCCGCCGGTCCTTCACGACCCCCTCCTGAGCACCCTGCGTATTCACTGCGGCGGGAAGGCTGCAGTTGACGAGTGTGGGCGCGGCAACGTAGTAGCCCGGAACGTGAGGCTCAGCTGATCATCAACGGGCGCGGGTTGGTGTGAATCGCGGAAAAGTTGTACAAAGCGGCGACCACGACCGACGACCGCCAGCCCGGCGCCGCTCGCGCGCGGCAGTCATCGCTGCTGGTTGGGCGTGAGGGGTGGGCCAGGCGCCACGGCATCGACGGTGCACGTCTGAACTCCGAAAATCTGGACATTCGACGGCTCACGCGATCTGCGGTCTGCCGCACCGCCACTTAGATCAACAATTCTGAGGCCCTGCCCGACTCGTTGTCGCTCAACCACAACATCCCTCGTTCGTGGCGCCATCGTCCCTGTTCGTGGCGCGACCGCCGGCTGTAACCGGTCGTTGGACCGGTGAGCCGCAGTCAGCGGTTAAGAATGGAGGAAATCGGGATGTCTCCACCATCGAGGTACCTGTCACCGCGCAGTCTGGGCATGCGTGTCGGCGCCGCGTTGACGACCGTGCTGATCGCGGGAGGGATGTTGGCGCTCGCGGGTAGTGCTCAGGCGCAGACAGCGCCGACGTTGGGCACCGCCGGGAGCTTCGCGGTCCTCGCCAGTTCCGGGGTCACCAACACCGGCCCGACCGTGGTGAGCGGGGACCTCGGCTCGTCCCCGACTCCCGCGATCACCGGCTTCCCGCCCGGGATCGTGGTCAACGGAACGATTCACGCGAACGATGGAGTCGCCAGCCAGGCACAGGCCGACGCGGAGGTCGCGTACGGTTCTCTCTCGCAGCCCTGCGACGAGACCCTCACGGGTGACCTGGGCGGGCGCACGCTCACGTCGGGCGTCTACTGCTTCGACTCGTCCGCCCAGTTGACGGGCGCGCTCACCCTCGATGCCGAGGGTAACCCCGACGCCGTCTTCATCTTCCGGATCGGGTCGACCCTCACCACGGCATCGGGCAGCAGTGTCGTGCTGATCAACAACGCGGACGCGTGCAACGTCTTCTGGCAGGTCGGCAGCTCGGCGACCCTCGGGACCACCACCAGCTTCGTCGGAACCGTCATCGCTCAGACCTCCATCACGGCGACTACCGGCGCAACGGTGAACGGCAGGCTGCTGGCACTGAACGGGGCGGTCACCCTGGACTCGAACCGCATCACTGCGCCGATCTGCACCCCGGGTGGCGGTACTACTGGCGGCGTCATCGCCGGCACCACGACCGGCGGCCTGATCGCTGGCATGACGACCGGCGGCATGACCGCTGGCACCACGACCGGCGCCACGACCGGCGCCACGACCGGCGGCCCGATCACTGGCGGCACGACTGGCGGCACGACCGCTGGCACGACCGCTGGCACGACCGCTGGTGTTACGCAGGGCGCCACTGCTGGTGCTACTGCAGGCGCCACCGGAGGTTCGGTCGCCGGTTCGACCGCCGGTTCGACCGCCGGTTCGACCGCCGGTTCGACCGCCGGTTCCACTGCCGGTTCCACGACTGGCGGCACCGGCAATGGCGGCGGCCACCACGAGGGTGGCCCCGACAAGGACAAGGGCGACCACCACAAGGACGACAAGGACAAGGGCGACTACGACAAGGGTGGCCACGACAAGGACAAGGACAAGGACAAGGGTGGCTACGACAAGGGTGGCTACGACAAGGACAAGGGCGACCACGACAAGTAGTGATCGTGGCCCCACAAGGTGATCCGTATGCCTCGATCTGCGCACCGATGCGCAGATCGAGGCATCGGTCCAGGCGGCGCGGCCGTCGGTAGTGCATCCCGACACGCGCTTGGTTGTTCGGACGAAGCGGAGGAGATGCGCCAGTGAGGGAAGCACTCAGCTCGGAAAGGGACGGCCGCAGCCGCTTGCTGGAGAGCATGGACTCCGTGGATGCGTGGAGACCCGGTCGCGGAACGGCCGAATCCGCAACCAGCGATCAGACGCCGACAAAGGACGAGTCGGACCCGGCCTCCGATACGCCGCCAGAACGATCAGGTACGGGGTTCCTGCTGGAGGCGGTGACGGGGAGCACCGTGGTTCTGTGCCTGGCAGCGTCGCTCCTCCACGTACTTCTGGTATTTCTCCACGTCGCTCCGCCGAATGCCGTTTCGGAGCGATACAGCAGTCAGATCAACGGGTGGATATATCCGCTGTTCGAGCAGAGCTGGCGACTGTTCGCTCCGGATCCGGAGTCGGTAACTCGGCAGATCTCGGCGCGGACCATGCACACCTCGCCGGACGGTACCCAGCAAGTCAGTGATTGGTTCGATCTGACCGCGGTCGACGAGTCGGCCGTCGAGCACAACTTCTTCCCGAGTCATACGACGCAGAACATGCTGCGCCGAGCATGGACCAGTTATCTCGAACTACACGGCAGTGACGACCGGTCGAACTCCGAGCGGGCACTGATGGTACAGAAGTATCTACGCAACATTGCCGCGAATCGGGTAGCCGGACATCGCGGCGGCACGTTCGAGGCCATCCAGTTGCAGGTGATCACCCGACCGATCGCGGCACCTGGTGCTGCAAGCAGTACGGATGGTGCTGTACCGGAGCCACCAGCCGAGACCAGGTATCTGCCCTGGTGGAAGACGGGACCTGATGAGAACTGAGCCGACATCGCTCGTGTCGACGTCGCAGAATCGGCAATCCTCACCGGTCAGTGATGCCTACGCAGTGCTGATCGAGCAGCCGATCTCCCTGTACGCAGCATCGGTGCTGCGCCTCGGGTACGGGCTGCTCTACCTCGCCTTCCTGCTGAGGGAGTTTCCGCACCGACGGGAGATCTGGGGCCCTGATTCACCGTGGACCCCGGCTCTGGCAACCCAACTCTTCGACCAGACCGGCTGGTTCAGCATTCTCACGCTGTCCGACAGTCCGCTGTATTTCGAGGGATGCTACGCGTTGGCTGTCGCCACGTGTGCACTCTTCATGCTCGGTTGGCGGACCAGGGCGATGTCCCTCATGTTCGCGATCGTCGTGGCGTCGTTCCATGCGAGAGCGATATTCATGACCGACGGCGGAGACAATCTGATGCTCCTCATGGCTCTGTACCTCTGCCTGACGGCGTGCGGTCGGCGCTGGTCCCTCGATGCGCGCAGAAACCGGCTACAGAAGTCCACAGTAGGGTGCGCAAGGCGGCTCACACGGCTCGGATCCAACGATCTCTGGTGCAACCTCGTTGCGACCCGCCGGTTACTCGTCACAGTCCTACACAACTGCGGCATGTTCGTCATCGCTGCTCAGGTCTGCATCTTGTACGGGTCTGCGGGCCTGTACAAGGTGCAGGGCGGACTCTGGGCGAACGGGACCGCTCTGCACTACGTCATGAACCTCGACCTCTTCCAGCCCTGGCCCGCGCTGTCACACATGGTGGACAGCCAGCAGATGCTGGTCGCCGTCGTCAGCTATATGACAGTGCTGGTGCAGGTGGCTTTCCCGTTCGTCCTGTTCGGCAGGTTGAAGTACGTCTTCGTGACGATCCTCCTCGGCATGCACCTGGGCATCGCAATACTTCTGGGGCTGCCGCTGTTCTCCGGCGCGATGATCGTCGCAGACGCTGTGTTCCTTCCCGATCGCTTCTACCAGTTCCTCGGCCGGGCGTGCCGGCGGATCTTCTCGCCGCCAACGCCCCAGGATGTTGAAGCACTCCAGACAGGTGCCGTAGGTGCCGTAGGAGGCGACATGAACGTCGCCGATGAGGCCGAACATCAACGCGCATTGCCAGCCGGCCGCCATCCACTCTGAGCCGCAGCTGAAGGAAACGGCAGGGAACGAAGCTGACCGCTGCTGACGTGAATGGCCGCTCCGCCGGTATGCGGGCGGAGCGACTGCAAAGTCATCCGGACGCCGGGGATAGCCGTTCCCCGCCGAACGCGGGGTTCCACCGCCGGATCTCCCGCTCGACGATGAGGCCGAGGGCGTGGAAGGGGTCCTGGTCCAGCAGGGCCTCGACCTCGTCGGGGTCCGCCGCGTCGAGGATCAGCAGGGCACCGGGACCACCGCCCTCGGCGAGGGGCCCGCTGACGACGATGCGTCCGTGCTCGAACAGCGAGTGGAGGTAGTCCTTGTGCTCGGGGCGGTGCTCGTCGAGCGCCGCGGAGTCGGTCGAGTAGCGGTAGACGACGGCGTGCAGGGCCATGAACGTGGTCCTCTCCTCGGTGTGGCGGGTCAGGGAAGGTCGGCAGCGAGCGCGCGCCCGGCGGCGTACGCCCGGGTGACGGCGGAGCCGAGGGTGGCACCGCCGCCGGGATAGGCGTCGGCGAACACGGTGGCCGAGACGTTGCCGGCGGCGAACAGGCCGCCGACGGCCTGTCCCGCTCGGTCGAGCACCCGGCCGTCGTCGTCGGTGACGAGCCCGCCGCACGTGCCGAGGCTGCCGGGCCGGATGGGGATCGCGTGGTACGGCGCCGCGGTGAGCGGGGCGAGACAGGGGTGCGGCTGCCGCGCGTCGCCGAGGTAGCGGTCCTGCGCGCTCTCCCCGCGGTGGAACAGGGGGTCGCGGCCGTCCGCGGCGTGCCGGTTGAACTCCGCAACCGCCGCGGTGAGCCCGTCGGGGTCGATCCCACAGGCCGTGGCGAGGTCGGCGAGGGTGCCGGCGCTCGTGGCCCACGATGGGACCTGCCCGACCGGCGTGCCGCCGATCGAGTAGCGCGACACGTAGGCGGCGTCGACCACCAGCCAGGCCGGGATGTTCGCGTGCTCGCCGGTGTTCGGGTCGATCGTCCGGAACACCTTGTTGAGGTCGTGGTAGTTCACGGCCTCGTTGACGAACCGTCGGCCCCCGCTGTTGACCATGATCGAGCCCGGCAGGGTGAGCTCGACGTTCGCCATCCGGCCCGACGGGTGCCCGTCGTAGACGTGCGCCGGGTCCTGGAGCACCGGGACGCCCCATACGGACCGCATGGTCGTCACGGCAGCGCCGGCGGCGAGGCCCAGCTCCAGCCCGTCGCCGGTGTTGCTGGGTGCGCTGATCGGGGTGACGGGGTTGGGCAGGAACGCCTCCTGCAGGCGCGGGTTCCACTCAAAGCCGCCGGAGGCGAGCACGACGGCGCGGGCGGTGACGGTGCCGGCGGCGCCGGAGAGCGTCCAGCCGTCGGTCGTCCGTTGCAGATCCTCGACGCCGAACCCGGCCACGACCCTCACCGCGCGCTCCTCTGCCGAGGCGATGAGTGCGGCGATCAGGGCTCCGCCCATCGTGCGGGTGCCCTCGGCGTTGCGGCGGGCGACGAGGTCGGTGTCGATCCCGGTGGCCGCCATCGCGTCCCGCTCGGTCATGGTGATGGTCGGGAAGTACGTCGGCGGCCGGATCCGCGCGGTCAGCCCGGGGTACTTCGCGCCATCGAACGGCAGGAGGTCCAGCCCCCGGCCGCGGGCCGCGCCGGGCCACTCGGTGTGGTAGTCGGGCCGGGGGAGGGTGGCGAGCCGCACCAGCGTCTCGTCGTCGAGCCAGCGCACGGCCTCCCGGGAGGTGGTGAGGTACCAGCGCAGCCGCTCGTCGGGCACCCGGCCGCCGGTGGCGGCGTTGAGGTAGGCCAGTGCCCCCTCGTCGGAGTCGGGGTAGGCCTCGCCCATCAGGTGGTGGTTCGGCATCCACATCACCCCGCCGGAGACGGCCGACGTGCCGCCGAGCAGGTCGGCCTTCTCCAGGACGGCCACCGAGCGGCCGCCGTCGGCGGCGCGGCAGGCGGCCACGAGTCCGGCGGCGCCGCTGCCGACGATCGCGACGTCCACGGACAGGTTCGTCGTCGGGGCCACGTTCACCGTGTGCTCCTCACAGGCCCCTCGGCGAGCAGGAAGTCGGCGATGAGGCCGGCGACGGTGGCGAACATGTCGCCGCCCGTCGAGGTGCGGCAGCCGACGCGGCGCGCGGCCTCGATCAGGGGCGGCACGGCAGGCTTGGTGACGACGTCGCCGACGAACGTGTCCGACTTGAGGCTCGCCACGTCCACCGGGTACGGGTCGCCGGGCCGCATCCCCATCGGGGTCGCGTTGGCGACGAGGTCGAACCCGGCCGGGTCCGGCGCACCGGCGGTCACCCGGTCGCCGACGCGCTTGCGCAGCCGCCCGATCAGGGCGTCGCGACGAGCGGGGTCGGCGTCGTGCAGCGCCAGCTCGGCGACTCCGGCTTCCAGCAGTGCCAGCGCGATCGCCGACCCCGCCCCTCCTGCGCCGACCTGCAGGGCGCGTGCGCCCTCGGGGACTCCGCCGGCGGCGCGGACCGCGCTGACGAACGCCGCGCCGTCGACCTGGTCGCCGTGCCAGGAGCCGTCCGGATTGCGGCGGGCGACGTTGACCGACCCGAGGTACCGGGCGCGGTCGGTGAGAGTGGCGCAGTGCGCGACGAGCCCGAACTTGTGCGGCACGGTGGCGATCAGGCCGCCGACGCTGGACGACCGGCTCACGCCTGCGATCAAGGCGTCGAAGTCGGCCGGGGTCACCTGCAGCGGCACGACGACGGCGTTGCAGCCACGTTCGGCAAAGGTGCGGGTGATCCCGTCGGGCGATTTCACCTGTGCGATCGGGTCTCCCAGGATCGGGACGACCAGGGTCTCGCCGGACAGGGTGGGGTACGGATTCATGCGGCATTCCTCTCGGCCGGCGGCGGCGGTGGCGGGGATGCCATAAGGGTCACAGGTCGAACTATGCCGTGTCCAACACCGAATCATTCAGTAGCAATGTGGTTCTACGTCTTAATCTGAAGTGGTGGGAGCGCGTACCAGACGAGAGGCCGTCTTCGCGGCCTTGATGCTCGTCGTGATCGGCCAGCGGCCGACGAGCTCGGGCAACAGGGCGGTGCCGCGGGTGAAGTCCTGGAACGCCTTCCAGCCGGGAGGCGTGTGCGTGATGGCGAGGTAGGCCAGCGTCGGATGCGCCGCGATCGCCGTCGCGAGCCGCCGACCGGTGCGCATCTCGACGCCGAGTCCTCGGTCGATCTCGTCGCTGTAGCGGCCGGCAACGCTGAACGCTTCGGAGTCGGGTAGGTGGGACATCTCGGCGGCGGTACGGCCGGCGAGATGCCCGGAGCGCACCGCGAACGAGATACCCTCCCGTGTCCACGGCTCCAACAGTCCCGCCGCGTCACCGCTCACCAGCACACGACCCCGCCTCAGCGGCGACCCGTCCCGGCGGCACTGGGTCAGGTGACCGGAGCTGCGCAGCACGGGCAGCTGGTCCAGGCCGAGGCCGGCGACCAGTTCGGCAAGGTACGCCCGGGTGGCGGGCCCGGCGCCCCGGGCTGCGATGACACCGACGGTGAGCCAGTCGCCTTTGGGAAAGACCCAGCCGTACGAGCCCGGCAACGGGCCCCAGTCCAGGTGGATTCGCCGCAACCAGTCATGGCGGTGCGGACCGGTGAGCTCGAGCTCGAGTTCCAGACCGAGGTCGACCCGCCCCATCTCGACGCCGACGTAGCGGCCGATCCTGCCCGCACTCCCGTCGCAGCCGACGACCGACCGTGCCCAGATGGTTCCCGTGTCGGTGGACAACTGGACGCGACCGGCATGCTCCTCTACTGACCGGACCATCGTCTCCTGCTGGAGCACGGCTCCGCGGTCCTGTGCCGCGCGTACCAGGGCGAGGTCGAACTCGGCTCGGTCCACCATCTGCAGCAGCGGCGGGGAGTGTCGAGCGGCGTTCCGGCGGCGGAGGTGTCTGGTGCGCAGGGTGAAGGACACTGACTCGACCTGCTCACGTACCGGAATGTCGATGTCGTCGGGCAGGGCGTCGACGGTCACACCGATGAGCCCTCCACCGCAGGTCTTGTAGCGGGGCAGTCGGCTGCGGTCGACCAGAAGCGTCCGCGCTCTTGAATCAGCAGCGGACAACGCCGCACTGGCACCCGCAGGGCCGGCGCCCACGACGACCACGTCCCACACCTCAGGCCCCGCCTTATCGACCACGATCCGACGTTATGGCGCTACGACCCCAGCGGCACGGCGAATCGTCAACTGCGCTTGCCGCGCGACGAAGCGAGCCCACGACCTCGTCGACCAGATGGACCTGGTCATCTTTCCCGTGGTCCCGCCGGGCGCTTGCAGTTCGCAACGTCCACAGCATTGCGGGAGCTGCGACGATAGCGGGATTCCTGCCGAGGAGTGGTCGTGGCTGTGAGTGTCGGAGTTCTTGGAGCGGGCGCGGTCGGTGGCATGCTCGGGGTGCTGTTGGCCAAGGCCGGTCATGACGTGACGGTGCTGGTGTCCGACCGTACGAGCACCGCGATCAATGTCAACGGACTCGTTCTCCGCAGTGCCCGCTACGGGGATGCGCATGTCCGGGTTCCGGCTCGGCCGTGGCTGACGACACCGGTCGACGTCCTGTTCGTCGCGGTGAAGGCACCCGACCTGCTTGCCGCGTTGACTCGCGTTCCAGGGTCGTTGCTGCACGGGGCCTCGGTGGTGCCGCTGCTCAACGGGATCGGGCACGTCCCGCTGCTGCGGGCGGTGTTTCCCGAGGCGGTCGTGGTTCCCATGACGGTGGCGGTCGAGGCGACCCGGCTGGAGCCAGGTGTTGTCGAGCATCTGTCGCCGTTCGCCGACTACGCCATCTGCGAGGGATCGCAGGAGCCGGCAAAGGATCCGGCAATGCTGCTGCGCGGCGCCGGCCTCGATGTCGACTCCTCCGCTCCCGACGAGGCGACGCTGCTGTGGCGCAAGCTGTGCTTGCTTGCTCCGTTCGCGTTGCTCACCACCGCCGCGCGCGATGCGCTCGGTCCGGCCCGGGAGGCGCGGCCCGATCTGCTCGATGCACTGGTGAGCGAGACTGCGGCCGCCGCAGCGGTCCACGAGGTACAGGTTGATCCGGCTGGCATCAGGCAACGGTTGCACGGCCTGCCCGGTGGTATGCGCTCCTCCATGCTCAAGGACGCGCTAGTCGGCGCCGCCCTGGAACTCGACGCCATTGCCGGCCCGATACTCCGGGCGGCACCTGATGGGGCACCCGTGACACGGCGAGTCGTTGCTGAGATCACCCGCGCCGCCGAGCCTGCGCTTTGAACAGCGGCGCGCCTGCACGGAACGGAATCAGGCGTCCGCCTACGGGTTGACGTAGCGGGCGGCTGTCTTGCGCAGGGCGTCGGCGTGACTGTAGATGTCCTGCGGACTCTCGATCGGCAAGCGTGACTCAGCTTTGTTCTCGCCGAACACGCCGAGGTACTTCTGGCTGCGGTTGAACCAGAGGCGGGCGATCGGCTTCCGGTTGTTGTCGTCGAGCAGCACCCCGAAGTAGGTCTGTGTGTCACGGGCGGCGACACGGCTGACGGCGACCTCGCTGCAGACGATGGCGCGGATGATCTGGAAGCCTTCGATCTCTTCGTCGGTGGTCACGACGACGCGCGCCGACTTCGCCTCGTCACTGTCGGATTGGTCTGTCTCGACGATCGCAACCGCCGCTGGGACCCGCTCCGCCGCCGGTTGACCGGCGGTGATCGTCAGCGGGGGGATCCGCCGTGGACGAGTGCGTAGTCGATCTTCTCGCCGCGCTTGACGCCGACGTCGGCTGTGAACTCCGGGATCACCTCGGCCGGGTTGAACACGTCGTAGCCGAGCACCAGACTGATGAACGGCATGACGAAGGCGTTCTTCGTCGCCTCCTCGGTCTCGATGCCTGCCTTCTGCTGACGCACCTTGCTCGCCAACTCGAAGACGCGCTCGCTGATCGTCACTGACTGCCTCCGCACTCGTCCGGCCCGCCGATGCGAAGGCCTGATACCGGTGCCGTCGGTGACGGACCGTGTCAGCGTTACCGCGCACCGTGTCGATCACCGCATTGGGCTATGAACGTTCGGCGCCTCCGTGGGGCATCAGCGGGGATGAATCGACGCTTGACGCTCAACCGGACAGACCGGCTCTTCGGCTTCCCGAGGTCGATCAGCCGGTCGGCGCGGACTTGGGGTGCGGACTGACCGATCCGACGTGCTCGAACGGGTTACCCGTTGGACGGCGTCGGCCGACGGGATGCCCACACCGCGTATAGCGGGTCGCCGGTGCCCGGCGGGGTGCGTAGCTCGGCACGGACCGGGCCGAAGGCCGCCGATCCGGAGAAGTATGCGGCGACGATCTTGACGTGCTGCTCGTCGTCGGTGTCGAGCCAGCCCTGGATGGCCTTGGTCGGGAAGCAGCGGTTGGAGAAGGTGATGATGAGTCGGCCGGACGGTCGCAGAACCCGGGCGACGTCGCGGAAGACGGTCATCGGGTGGATCAGGTAGTCCACCGACACGCAGCAGGTGACGTCGTCGAACGACTCGTCGGCGAAGGGCAGGATCGGGTCTGCGTTGAGATCGTGCACGACGTGCTCGGCCAGCATGGGGTTGGCGTGAAGCTCTGCGGTGTTCATGCCCAGCCCGACCAGTCGGTGCGGTGCGGAGCGGAAGTGGGAGACCCAGGACGTCATCAGGTCCAGGACCTCGCCATGGACGGCGAGCTCGGCGTACAGCGCGCCGACAGCGGTGATAGCTCGGTCGTCGATGTGGGTGACCAGCCGGGTTGGACGGTAGAACTGCGAGTCCGGAGTGGGGTCCATCCGGTCGAAGAACCCGGGCGGGAACACGGCGTCCGACACGTTCCGACTGTAGTGCCGTCCCGAGAACCTCGCGGGCGGCCGCCGCGGGTGATGAACACGTAGCCGGTCCCGTGCAGCGATCACGACGGCGTGGTTGAGGGACATCTGTGGCAGCGCGCGTACTCCTGCAGCGGACTTGACCGGGCCGCGCACGAGTCGGCCGTCGACGCGTACGAGGCTGACGCGGATGAAGATGCGTCCACCGGTGAAGTCGATGTACCTCCAGCGCAGGGCGCCAATCTCGCCGCGCCGCAGTCCGTAGACCAGCGCCAGCACACGGACGAGGTACACCGAGTCCTCGGCGGCGGCGCGTAGGAAGACGCGCGCCTGCGCAGCACTCCGCGCGGTCCGTCGGCGGTCGCGACCCCGGTCTGAACCCCGCGCCCGCTTTACCAAGCAGCCACGTGTATCAGGTCGGCCTCTCCGGTTCTCCTCCAAATGGGCCTAGACGAGTAAGTCCGAACTCGATCAGTGGTCGTAGGCGATCAGGGATCGGGTGACGGGTTGGCCGGTGGCGCGGTTGTGCCAGATCGCGGCGGTGAGTGCGAGCAGGCGTTGAGCGACACGCAC
>NZ_JAVREJ010000023.1:0-78550 GCF_031845345.1 Pseudonocardia charpentierae
CGGCAACGTCCTGACCAGCAGGAACATCACCGCCTGGACACACGCCCGTCCAGGCGGCTTTCGGCGTTCCCGCAGGTCAAACCCCAGATTCCGTGTCCAGCACCAACATCAGCTGCGGAAGCCGGGTTGGCGCCGGTTGGGGTTATACCAGCACTGTTCCCGGCACCGACCAAATGAACGAGGTGGAGCCGATGCGCACCTGAGCCAAAGGCTTGCCGGGGGTATCGGTGTCCCGCGAGGTGCCCACCGCTAGCATCGGCAGGCCGATTAGATGGGCCGTGAGGCAGCCGACCAACCGCAGTGTCCCGTCGTCCGCGCTGAACCGGTGGCGGGGAAGGCGCCTCGACACACCAGACCAGCAGGCATGGTGCCAGAGCCAGAAACTCTCAGCCCGCGGATTGAAAGTCTCGCCTGAGAATGTGTAGGTCGGTGACAGCCGAGGTCGTCACAGGTGGCGACGGGGAGACCAACTCCTGCTGAACCGGTAGCTCGACACGCGACGTCAACCGGGTGATTGATCTCGCTGGTCGTGCCCATCAGGCTGCCCCCCGTATCGAGTGCGGGAGGTGGGGTCCGATGATCCGACATCGTCTGTGTAATGGTGCACACATCGCGTGCGCACAGCTGTCCTCAGCAGCGAGAACGTAGCTGTCAGCGGATACAGAATGCGGTAGGAACGGACCAGCGGGTTCGACGAGAAGTGGCCGTGTACGTCAGCGACGCGCAGCATCCCGTAACGCTGGGAGCCGTCGGCGTGCTCGTCGGCTTCGGCTTCGGACTGGTCTGCGGTGTATGGCTGGTAGCGGACCTGGCGGGTTGACGCGACAACCCGGCTCGAGGAATCGGAGCGTGCGTTCCTCCTGCTGTGCGGCTTTGTCGGGCCCCGGGGTGATCGTGGCCATGGGGTTCTTCGCTGCGCGGTTCTGATCACCTAGCCTTTCCACCACGTCCCGAGGGGGGTAGCTGGCTCGGTGCCGTCGTGATTGCGCCATACAGCTGGCCACCCCCGAGCGAACTCGTTGGCGATACGCCACGCCAGGTCCCTGCACCCAGGTGAGTCGCCGATCCTCATCGCAAGTCGGTACTGCGGGGGGCCGCCGAGCCACTCTGCTGCTTCGTCGAGGAGCTGGCGCGGCATCGAAGGGAGGTCGTCGGTGCCGTCTGCTA
Organism: Pseudonocardia charpentierae; assembly: GCF_031845345.1. Taxonomy (NCBI): domain Bacteria; kingdom Bacillati; phylum Actinomycetota; class Actinomycetes; order Pseudonocardiales; family Pseudonocardiaceae; genus Pseudonocardia; species Pseudonocardia charpentierae. The sequence continues at coordinate 1,168 of NZ_JAVREJ010000023.1, forward strand.
CGCCGACGACGTCCGTGACGTCAGGGCCGACGTCGATGGTCCAGTCATGGCCGGAGGGTCCCTGCAGTGCCTCGAATTGGTTCAGAAGCCATGCGATCTGCTCAGGTGAGACTTGGGCGTTCGAGAAGACGCTCACCGTGGTCGGCACGTTTCGACCGTACGTAGCAACCCTTGGGATCGCAGTATGGGGCTGGCTCGGGTAGGTAGCGGTGGACGACGGGCACCCACCGCTACCTACTGGCTCAGTTGGCGGCCTGGTACGCCTCAATAACCGACTTCGGGATGCGCCCGCGGTCGCTTACCTGGTGCCCGTTCTGCCGAGCCCACTCGCGGATCGCGTGAGTCTGTTCGCGGTTAGAGCGAGCGGGCGTCTCGGTCATCGGCGCCTGACCCCGAGTGCGGCCTCGCCCACCCGAACGTCCGCCGGCCTTGCGACCGTGTTCGATGAAGGGGGCCAGGGCGTCGTGAAGCTTGTCGGTGTTCTCGTCCGACAGGTCGATCTCGTAAGAGCGGTTGTCGAGGGCGAAGGTCACCGTGCCCACCGCCTCTGAGCCGTCGATGTCGTCGATGAACCTCACGGTCGTCTGTTGTGCCATGTGCACTTCCATCCATGTTGGAGGGGGTTGATGGAGTCACGGCTGATTGTCAGGACAATGGGTAGAGAGCGCAACTTTCCCGCCAAGAAGTGGCTGAGAGAGTGCGCTCGGTGACGGATGCAACCGTGCGGTCACCCACCTGGGGCTCCGCTTGTCGCCGCTGGAACACTTCGCGACGTGGACGTGCTTGCCGTTACCAGCGTCATTGTCGCAGGGGTCGCGGCCGCATCGACCGGCATCAACGCCTTCTACAGCACCCGGCGGACCGCCAAGACGGCCCGGGAAGGCCGAGCCGAGCAACGTGCAGCTGACGGGTACCTGAAGGTCTTGAGCCTGGCCGAACGGGAAGCGCGGTGGCTGGACTGGCCCGCTCCGCGGCCGGCTCCTGCTCCACCTACCCCAGAACTGGCCCTGGGAGGCCGGGCTTGACGAGCTGTTGCGGATCGCCCCGCATGATCCGCTGCCGAACCCAGCCTGACCAGACGATGCGCACCTCCCAACGCTGCCCTGGTCATCCTTAGGTGTTGCAATTGATGTTGACTGCGCATAACCGTGAGGATCTTGGGCATCACGGACGTGGCGGCCGAGCCCGGCCGTCGACCTCCTCCTCACCAGGGACTCCTTCATGACCATGTCAGACCCCGCTGCCACCACGCACCGCGACAGTCATCGGCGGGCCGCGACCACCGGCCTCGCCGTTGCCGGCGCCGGGATCGTCGTGTTCAACATCGCCCCCTTCCTGAACTGGGTTGACCCGAGCGGCGACGCCAGCACCCGCACCGGCTACGAGACCGACTCGCTGGTGCCCTTCATCGCCTATCTGGGTCTGGGCCTGCTGGCCGCCATGGCCTACGCGAACAAGCGCGCCCACCGCGGTCAGCACCGCGGGCTCACGCTGGTCTCCATGGCCGTCGGCATCGCCGCCACCATCCAGTGCCTCGCGTTCGCGCTCAACCCGATGGGTGGCCTCGAGCGCGGCGACGACCTCCAGACGCAGATCGGTGTGTACGTCGCCGTGCTCGGCGCGGCCGTCTGGGCGATCGGGTCCTTCCTCCTGGCCAAGGACATCGAAGGCGACGACGACCACGATCACACCACCGGCTACGGCGCTCAAGCCACCCGGTAACCAGACCCGCGCTCAGGCCTCATCAAGGCCGGCTGTCTCTGAGAAGAGCAGCCGGCCTTGGGCTCCCGACGGCAAGATCAGCACCAACTATCTCCACCAGGACGGCAGCAAGTACGTCCCCAGGTGCGACCTGTTCACCTGGTCTGACCTGAGCCTCCAGGGCACCCTCCAGCCCACCGCTCCACCGGAGGGGGAGCGTCATCAGCCAGTCGCGACCGCCATAACGCCGCTCACCCCTAGCTCGGCCCGGCGGCTACGGCGAGTCCACCGACGAACAGCGACCCGTGCTGTGCTTACCGTCGGCGGTGGGCACACGCACGGTGGCGGTGACTGGGCCGACGGCGCCGATGGCCGCGACCGCGGTCACCCAACCCCGCGGTCAGCGGTGATGTTGCAGTCGCGTGGGTGGTGCTGGACGGGGGCTGGTGGTGTGGCGGGCCGCGAGCGGGGCGAGGGCGGCAACCGCCACAACCGATGGAATGGCCCCGCCGCGGGCGCCGTCTATGACGCCGTGACGAAGCAGCCGACCCTGCGCGTGCTCGCCGCGCTCCCGCTGACCGACCATGACGATCCTGTCGACGAACGGAACCTGGAGGCGCCCGGGATGCTGCTGGCCCGCCATGTGCTGCGTGAGATCGACAACGCGCATGACGGCAGCGAGCAGCTGCCCCACCGCGCGCACCTGCACCCCGTCCGCTGACCTACCGGCTACGTCCAAGCCCCTCGAACAGGCGAGCCAGCGGGCGTGGCCGCGGAGGACGCCACACCGGGGAGGAACGGCTAGGGTGCCAGGTCGAGCCGTGCCGGCGGTCGTGGCACCGACGCAGACAACTGGCTGTCGGCGGTGAAGTGGGGGCAGCCGCCACCGTGTGGGGTGAACGCCGCGCCGGTCTCGGCGGTGATGACCGGGAAGAACCGCTGCGCCTCAGGCGACTGGCTGGTGGTGGTCCAGGTTTGATCGGGGCCGTCGCGCCAAGCGCGGCGCACCAGCCGGCGCCCGAGCCCTTGGCGCTGGTACTCCACCGCGATGCTGATCTTGTTGATCCGTCCGCGGCGGCAGTCGTCGCAGACCTGCCACACCAGCTCCGCGACGTCGAGCCAGTCGGTGTCGCAGACGGTCAACCGTCGGTTCCACACCGGAGAAGGTGGTGGCCGGTAGAGGAACCGGACGTCGTGGGCTCGGGTTCGCCACCGGGCCAGCGCCCACCCGGTCCGGTCCATGTCCGTCGGTCGTCGCACCATCCCTTCCTCTCGTCCCCCTCGTTCCTGGTCGGTGTTCTGCCCGGCGGTGGATGCGTCAGCGGGTTCGGGGCGGCTTCCAGGTGGTGTCGCGGCGGGCCAGCTCGTACACCGCCGCCGCGGCCTCGGTATCGAGCACCGCCGGCAGGGCGCGCAATGCCTCGATCAACGTCGAGGTCATCACCACCGTCACTCCCGACGGCCAGGCGTCCACCATCAGCCGGCCGTCGACGATGACCACCAATGGCCGCACCGGCACCCGCCCGGCCAGCTCCGGCCGCCCGGCACCCAGCGCATGCTGCAGGAACCCGGCAACGCGCTGGGCTTCGCGGCGGGCCTTTGGCACGTAGTCGGTCCGGTGGCGGCCCCTCGGGGCGGCGGGACGCTTCACCCTGCCGCCGTACGACGTCTGGCCACGGCCGGCGAGGCTCGCCGTCACGGGCGGCCGCTTGTGGCCGTCACGTAGTGACGCGAGCGCAGCGAGCGCCCTTGACGGGGAGACCGGCCGTGGTACGCCGAGGGCCGACCGGGCCCCGCCGCAGGCGGGTCATCTGCCGTTTCTCGACCCGCCCGGCCCTGCGGGCAGACCCACTCATTGCGGCGCCGGTGGCCCGGTGACCTGCTCGGGTGCTGTGATTCGTCGGTCTGTGGTGTCACCCTGTGGGCATGGAGGTGACGGAGTCGCTGCTCGCGCGCGTCCCGGTCGGCAACCTCCGGGTGCCGCGGGCGGAGTTCGGCGCGCTGTGGATCGAGGCGGAGCGCCTCAACGACGAGCAGACCGGCTCTCCCGACGCGGACTGGTACCCGGCCGCCGTCGCGGTGACCTGCCGGTGGCTGGCCGGTGCAATGGCGCAGGACGGGACGGGGCGGCGGACGCTGGCGCCGTCGCCGGTGACCCGTCGGCGGGTGCGGGCCTACGAGGAGCTGATCGAGGCGGAGTACCTGGCGGCGGAGCAGCTCGACGTCCGCCGGCCGGACCTTGTCGAGCACCGGCCCGGGTGGTGCGAGGGCATCCGGGCGACGCTGAGGTGGGCGTGGCGGCGCGCGGGTCCCCGGCCGATGGCCGTGATCGTCGCGCGCTGAGCCGCCGAGTCCGGGTCACCGGCTCGGCTCGCTGGGGTCGAACTCGAGCACGCTCTCGTCGACGGCCGCCTGTTCGTTGACGGTGTGGTCGTCGTCGTGCCAACGGCCGAGTTGCGCGGAGCGCTCGTGGTCGGCGGCGTGCTGGTCGGCCTCGTCGCGGGCAGCGATCTCGGCGAGAGACCGTCGCGCGCGGGTGACCGAGCCGGACACCTCGTCGGCCGAGGGCACGCGCACGACGTCCTCCTCAGCCTGCCGCGGCTCGGCGACCGCGACCTCTCGCAGTTCGGCGGCCGTCGGGTCGGCGCCCACCGCTGGGTCGACCATCGCCCGGTCCTGGTCGCCGTTGTGCGTGACGTCGTCAGCGGTGATCTCGCGGGTGTGCTCGTCGGCGGTGACGGCGGCGCGGTGGGCGGCGAGCCATTCCTCGGCGGTGACGACGGGCTCGGGTTCGGCGTCGTTGGCGTGGCGTTCGGCGAGCAGGGCTTCGGCGTCCTCGGCGGCGGCGCGGGTGCCGGCCGTGTGGGCGAGCCAGGCGGCGCGGGCGTCGTCGAGCTGCTGGAGCTGGGCAGCGCGGTGGTCGAGTGCGTCGGCCAGGGCCGCGGCCTCGGCCGCCTCCCGGTGCAGCCGGACGCGCTCAGCGCAGTCGGTCCCGGTATCGGCCTCGGCGCGTCGCAGGGCGGCGGTCTGGCGGTGGTGGGCGGCGGCCTGGTGGGTGTCGGCGAGTTCGTGGCCGACGTAGCGGGGTCCCCAGGCCTGCTCGCGCTGCCAGCCGCGGACGCGCATGCGGAGCTGGCCGTCGGACAGCTGGTGGGTGGCCTGGTCGACCTCCGGGCGGCCGAGCACCCGCCACGCGGCCCGGTAGGCCGCGTACTGCTCGACCTGCCCGGCCTTCGGCGCGGCACCGAGGGCTTCGGCCGGGTCGTCGTGGCCGCGCAGCTCCCGGTAGGCCGCGACGACACCGGCGCGCTCCTCCCAGCTGTCGCGCTCGGTCCGGTCGTCCGGCACCGGGCCGAGGGCCTCGACCGCCCACCCGGGTGCGTCGGCGGCGGCGGCGCGGCCCAGCTCGGCGGCCCGGTGGTCGGCGGCGGCGGCGAGTGCGGTGAGGTAGTCGTTCCAATCCGGGTTGTCGATGCGCGGCGTCCACTCGGCGTAGGTGGAGCCGACGGGGTCGAAGCGGCGGGTGCCGCCGTCGGTGATGCGCGCGGAGAGCACGTGGGCGAGGTTCTTCGCTCCGGTCAGCGATCCGTGGGTGACGGCGTCGGCAAGGGTCTGGTGGGGGTCGTGGCCGGCCAGCTCCGCGCAGCGCAGCGTCCGGGCCAGCGCGGGGGCGCCGTCCTCGGCGGCGAGGCGGGCGCGCTGGTCGGCGGTGAGCACGCCCGTAGCGGTGAGCTGGTCGAGCCACACCGCGGTCCGTTCGGTCGCGGCGAGCTGGGCGGCGTCGGCGAGTAGCTCGGCTGCGGTCCGCACGCTGCCGGCCTCCTCGGCGGACTCGGTGGCGATCGCCAGCGCGGAGCGCGTGCCGACGGGTTCGTCGGTATTGAGCAGGCCGGCGAGCACGGCAACGGGGTCGCGGTGGAGCTGGTGGCGCTCGGAGCCCTGCGCGGGGTCGTCCACCTGCGAGACGGTGGCGACGTGGGCGGTGTTGGCGCCGCGGCCGCGAGACAGTCCGACGTAGAGGGCCGCTAGCGACGTCCCCGAGGTGATCACCGCGTGCGACGAGTCGACCGTCTGCCCCTGGACGGCGTGCACGGTCGAGGCGTAGGCCAGGGCGAGGTGCCCGGCGACATAGGAGGCGGGCAGCACCAATCGCTCACCCAGTCCGGGCACCGCTCCGTCGGGGCGGGGGCCGAGGACGGGGGCGACGTCGAGACCGCCGTCGTCGCGGATGCTGGTGACCTGGTAGGTCTCGCGGTTGATCGGGCCGCGCCGATTGCCGTCGACCCCGGCGAGGTCCCAGCCGTTGAAGCGGGCCTGGACGAGGTCGCCGACCCCGGCCACGGTGCCCTGCGAGGCGAGCGGGATGCCGTCGTCGGCGACCCGGCCGAGGCGGACCAGCTCGGCGCGCAGCTGCGCGGACAGGCGGGCGGCCTGGTCGTTGGTGTCGACGAGCAGCAGCGATCGGCGCCCGGCGAGGATGTCACCGAGCCAGGCGCGGGCGGCGGACTGCTCGGCCTGCTCGCGGGTGCCGGCGTCGAGCAGGCGACCGTGCTGGTGGTAGGTGCGCAGCACGTCAGTGTCGCCGGCGCGCAGCCGCAGCGACGCCGCCCGTTCCCAGTCGTGGGTGAACCGGCGGGCTTCGGTGAGCTCGTAGCGGTTCCCGGCGGCGGCGAGCAGGTCCATGGCGCCGCCGGCGCCGACCGCAGCCAACTGCTTGTGGTCTCCGACGAGTAGCAGCTTCGCCCCTGCCGCGTCGACGTAGCGGTGGATCTGGGCGAGGGCGGTGGTGTCGGTCATGGCGGATTCGTCGACCACGACGAGGTCTCCGGCGTGCAGCCGCCACGCCTCGTCCCCCTCGATCGGCTGCGGGAGCCCGGCGCCGGGGCCGGCGGCGAGCCGGTCCTGGGTGGCGAGCCAGCGGGTGACGTTGCGGGCGGTCAGGCCCTCCTCGGTGAGGACCTTGGTCGCGATCTGGGAGGTGGCCAACCCGAACACCCGCCGCGGCACCCCGCCGGGGGGTGATCCGTCCGGGGCGGGATCGCCGCCGGGGTGGGTCCAGCCGCGGGCGATGGCGCCGACGACGAACGACTTGCCGGTCCCGGCCGGCCCAACCAGGGACTCGACGCGGGCACCGGAGGTGAGCACCCCGCGGACAGCGGCGGCTTGGTCGACGCCCAGCTCGATCCCTGCGCTGCGCAGGCCGTCGAGGAACCGGGCCGCGACCGGGTGCGGCAGCGCCGCCGCGCCCCCGCCAGCAGTCGCGGCGACCAACACCCGTTCGGTATGGATGTGGTCGTCGGTCGCGTACAGCGTCGAACCGGGGCTGACGTAGGCGGAATCGTCGTTGTTCAGCCGCAGCTCGGCCGGCAGCAGCGCATCGCCGGGGCGGGCATGGTCCAGCGACCGGACGCAGGCGATGGCCTCGTCGGTGAGCGTGTCGAGCAGCCGGGCGACGTCGGCACCGTCGGGCAGCCCGAGGTAGTCCGGGAGCGCCGCGTTGATCTCCGCGGCCAGGTCGGCGCGGGTCCACCCGGACTTGCGCTGCTGCACCTGCGCGAGCGCCAGCTCGATCACCGCCCGCGGGGACCATTCCTGCACGGTCGGGCCGTCCCCGCGGGCGGCCAGCGCCATCTGCGCGACGCCGGCCAGGCCGCCATTGATGTCGGCGCGGATCCGCGCGTCGATCCGGTCGAGCAGCTCCTCGCGGGTCTCCCCGGTGTGCGACTTCGCGCAGCGGGTCAGCAACGTGGCCTGCTGCATCAGTCGTTCGCGTTGCAACCCGTTCGGGGCGCGGCCGTACCGGGTCTCGAACGCGGCGACCAGCTCCTCGGCCTTCGCGGTGAGCGTCCGGCGGCGGCTGGAAATCAGGTCCATTGCCTCCTGGGCGACGCCGACAACCTCGCGGGCCTTGCCGTCCGGGCGCGTCGCGAGCAGCACCCCGATTGCGGGGGTGAGCCGCTCCGCGGTCGTGCGCTCGGCGACCGCCGCCGCAGCGGGGCGCCATCGGTACAGGCTGCGCCCGTCGAGGGTGCGCCACTGTCCGTCCGGGCCCTGGACACGGTTGAGCAGGCCGTTGTGGATGTGCAGGTGCGGGTCGTGGTTACGGGAGTCGTGCTGGAAGAACGACGCCACGACCCAGTCGTGGGCGTCGGCATAGCGACCGTCGGCGCCGCCGTGGTGTCCGACGCGGGTGTAGCCGGCGTGCTCGGCGAGGTAGGTCAGGCCGGCGTTGTTGCCCGCCCAGATCGCGTCCTCCACGGCCTGGCGGAACTGCGCCCACGCAACAGCGGTCTCCTCGTCGCCCGCGGTGCGGGCGGCGACCTCCTGGGCCTCGAACGCGGTGTGCAGCAGCGTCACCGACTTCTGGACGTTGAACGTGACGTCGAAGAACGCCACGTTGTGCCGCGCCGCCTTCCCCGCCTCGGTACGGAGTTCAACCCGGCGTTCAGGCGTGGCGTACGGTTCCCGTTCAACCGCGGCTGCGTACAACTCGTCCTCGGACAGGTACTTGCGGCCGGTGTGGCCGAGGGTCGTGACCTCGTCCCACCGCTGCGGGTCCTTGAACCCCTCCGCGCGCGGGTCGAGGAACCGCTCGTACACCGCCCGCATGTCCTGCGCGTCGACCAGCCCGCGCAGCCCCAACTGCTCGGCGCCGGCGCCCCACCACCGCCCCGGCGGCTCGCCGGCGGCGACCGCGCCCGTGTAGTAGTTCTCCCGCCCGGTCGCGACCTCCTTGAGCAGGTACTCCGGGCTGTAGCCACGGGTGATCCTCAACACCACGGCGACCACCCCGCCGTCGAAACGATCTTGTGGAGATCAACAGCGGGACCGCCCACGCGCGGCGGCGCGTCCAGCCGCCCGAAGGGCGGCCCCCACCCTCGGATCGTGATGCAACGGTGTGAGTCCTTTGATCTTGTGGCTCTTGTTCTTGGTTCTTCGCTCGTGTTGGTGCTTCTGGAGTAGTGCTCGGTCGTGTTGGTGGTTCTGCTCGTGATGCTCGGCTCGGTGCTGTGGTCAGTGCTCGCGTTGTCATCGGTCGGGCTGGTGTGGCTCATGGCTGGGTCCTCTGGTCGGGGGTGTCGTGGACCAGGTGCAGCGGCGCGGGGTGCGCTCGGAGGGCCTTGAGGGCCGCTGCGGCGGTGCCGCGAGACACCGCGGCGAGCGCCTCAAGCTCGGTCACCGTGGGCAGGGAGCCGTGACGCCCGGCGTGCCGCACCGCGGCCGCCCGCGCCCGGTCCCGCGGCGCCGGATCGGCCGCGGCGGTCAACGGCTGTTCAACAGGCTGGGCGAAGTGTTCAACCGGTCCGTCCGCAACCGGGTCAGACGCTGACTCTGGAGTGCTCGGGAGCGGGTCGACCGGCTCGGACCGGAGAGGGTTGTACGGGCTCGGTTGTACGGCGGCCGAAGTGTTCAGCCCGGGTTGAACACCGGGTTGTACAGCTGTACGCGCCGCCGTCGCGGCCGCCGACAGCCGGTCGAAGAGGTCACCGTCTGTGTCCGGCGACGTCGCTCCGCCGGAGCGAGAGGCGTCGTTCCCGACTTCCTCGGACGGGTCGGTGTCGTCCGCGGTGTGCGTCGGTGGTTCGGCGGCGAGGAGGTAGAGCAGGTGCGCGACGACGGCCGCGGCGACGGCGGGCCAGGCGCCGACGCCGAACCGCAAACCTGGAGGCGCGTGGAGGGTGGCACCGCTGGCGAGATAGGAAGCCTGCGCGAGCCCGGACAAGCCGGCGGCGAGGACGACCACCGTCCAGGCGTAGCGGCGGGCGGAGCCGGCAAGCCGGGCGGTCGCCGTATAGGCAACCAGGGCAAGCCCGTCGGTCATCAGCGGGTAGAGCCAGGCGATCCCGGACGGGACCTGGGCGGCGACGGCGACCTCGAACAGGCCGTGCGCGGTCGCGGCCGCGGGACCGAGGGCCACGGCCAGACCGGGTAGCCAGATCGCGGCGCGTACCCACCGCGAACCGGGCGAGGGTGGGGCCGGAGAGGACCCGGCCGCGTTGCCGACGGCCATCACGACCAGCCGTCGCCATCGGCGCGGCCCGGCTCGACGTCGGCGCTGTTGTGGTCGTCCTCATGCCAGCGGCTGAGCTGGTCGCGGCGAGTGGTGTCGACGGCCTCGTCCTCGGTGAGCGCGGCGGCCGCGGCCGGCAGCCCGGTCGCTGACGTCGCCCGTGCGCTTGACCGGTCTTCGCGGACCAGCGGGTTGGGCGTCCCGTGCGGGGGCATTGCGGCGATCTCGTGGTCGATGTGCGGGCCGTCCATCGCGGTGTGCCCGCCGGGGTAGTCCAGCTCGGTGGCCAGCTCGAGCCGAGTGATCCCGGCCGTCTCCGCGGTGGCGATAGCGGTGCGGGCCTGGGCGGCGAACATGGCGGCGGCCTGTCGGTCGCCGGCTTCGATGGCGCAGTCGCGGGCAGCCACCGCCCAGCTGGCGTCGACGATCCGCGCCTCGACATCTGGCGGCAGGTCGCGCAGGCAGTTCGGGAATGCACCCCCGCGGTCGTCGTCGCCGGGCGCCGGCCCGTCGCTGTGCTGACCGGTCATGATGCCGTCCTTCCGCTGTGGCGTGCCCCGTTCCCGCCGGAGCCGTGCGGGGCGGGTCGGGTGGCGGGTTCGGGGGCGGGCTGGTCACGGTGAGCGCCCCACCAGTCGGCGATAGCCCGTAGTTGGTCGACGCCGGGGACGGTCGGAGCGGCCGAGGGGCGCCGGGTCCAGCCGGCCCGGGTTTGGTGGTTCTCGAACGAGCACGACCCCGCGCTCTGCCGGATGCGGCGGACGACACCGGGGCGTTGCCGGTCGTGCCAGTCCCCCACCAGCGCGACCGCCGCGGAGGGGCCTTGGTAGGCGGCGGCCCAGGCGTGCATCAACCACAGCAGTTCCTCGACCACGTCGGGGTGCCAGCACCAGCACTCCGGCAGATGATCCGCCCCGTCCGGGTAGCGCAGGTAGATCGCGGCCAGCCAGCCGGTGAGCTCCTCGAGCACCCGAACAGCGAGGTCCGGATCGTCCGGGGCGAGCAGCCACGATGGACACGGGGCTGCGGTGCGTCGGGCGGTGAGCGCGGCGACCGCGGTGGTCAGATCGGTGGCCAGCCGGGTCAGGTCGTCGACTCGGGCGGGCAGGGCGAGCAGCGGGTCCAGGGTGCGGCGCAGGGTGTCGACCTCCCGCGCGAGGCCCGCTACCGCCCCGGGTGCTTCCGGCTCGTTGCCTGCGCTGTCTCCGCAGCCGGGGACGGGGGGAACGTTCGGCGTCATCGGGGGCCTCGCCAGCGGTGGCGAGTTTCGTTGAGGGCGCCGCTGATGGCGTGGGAGGCCTGCCGTGATGTGACCAGATAGGCGGTGCGCTCGGCCGCGATCTCGGCGGCCAGCCGGGCGGCGATCACCACCGGCTCCCGCTCGGCCAAGCACGCCAGCACATACAGCGCCACCGACGCACTCCGAGTCGCATCGTCCGCGGCGACCCACTCCGGGGTGCCGAGCACCGGCACCGCCGTCGTCGCCAAGTCGTGGCCGGGTTCGGCCGCGAGGATCCACGGATCGAGGTAGGCGGCGATCGCGTCGAGGTCGCGGTCGATCAACCACGGCGGCCGGACCGCCTTCTCTCCACCGCATGGGACGGCACTCATCAGATCCGCCCCCCGACCTCACCGTCGCCGCCAGCCGGGTCGTCACCATTGGGATCCGGGGCGGGCAGGGCGGTGTCGGCGAACCAGTCGGCGGGGATCTCCCACCCGTCCTCCCCTGGCACCGGCACCCCCACCGGCGAAGGCTCTGTCGCGGCGGCGTCGAGCGCCGCCGCCTCGGCCGCCCGGGCGGCGAGCACGGCAGCGTGCTGGTGGGTGCGGACGTCGCGGCGCCGCCACGCCGGCTGCACCCGCCCGACCACTGGGGCCAGGCCGCGGCGGATGACCAGAACCTTCCCGGCCGGGAGGTTCGCGATCTGCGCCGGCGCCAACACCGGCACCTTCCGCACCGTCCGCGTCGCACCCCGCCCATGCAGATCATGCGAGGTGACAGGCTCGTCGCGGTCCCCGGTCAGGGTGGACCAGAACTGCAGATCGTCGCGATCCCGGGTGCCGCCGAACACCATCACCGCAGAGGTGTTGTTCAGAATCGTCGCCGCCGCGTGCTCCCCCCACCGAGCCAGCACCTGCGCCCTCGACTGGAACGCGGCCAGGATCGTCACCCCGCGCCCGCCCATATCCGCCGTCCACGAGTCCAGCGGCACCGGGCTGACGAGCGCGGCCTCATCCAGCACCAAGGTCAGGTTCGGGTCCAGCCGGCCACCCGGCTGCAAAGCGGCCAGCCGTCGGGCCTCCCGCGCGATATGGCCGGTCAGCGCGCAGACGAGGGGGGCGGCCTGTGTCTCCTCGGCGCCGAGCAGGAACACCGTGGCCCGCAGCTCGAGGAGCCGGGCCACGTCGAATCCCTCCCCTAGCTCGCCGCCCTGCCAGCTGTCCCAGGTCATGCGCTCGGCTGCGGCCGCCGCGGCCGGGCTGGTGAGCCAGCCGAGAGCGGGCATGATCGTCGAGGTGATGGAGGTGCGGGTCCGTTCATTTGTCTGCACGAACTGCAGCGCGTCCTGCTCGAACGCCGGATCCGCCGCCAGCCGCAGCAGCACCGGCACCTCGCGCTGGGCCCGTTCCGGGTCGGCCACCCAGCCCTGCACGTCGCGCATGTGCCGTCCGCCCAATGCCGCGGCGTGCAGCAGCGCGGCCAAAACCCGCCGGGCCTGGGCGTCCCAGAACTCCCGATCGCCACTACCGCCCCGGCTGGCGCTGCGGGTGGTGGCGGCGAGCATGTCGGTGGCCCGCTCGATCGCCACCACCGCATCCGCGCAGCCGGTCAGCGGGTCGAACGTCACCGTCGACGCCACATCGGCCAGACCGACCGCGTTGAACACGAACACCGGCCCCCGCGCCTGCCGCAGCGGAGCGCACAGCTCGAGCAGATCCGTCCGGGTGCTGGTGACCAGGACGGCGCCGGGGGCGTCGAGGACCCGCCCGGCCAGCCACTGGGTCTTGCCGGTGCGGGGGCCGCCGAACACGACGGTGACGTCCTCGATCGACGACCACACCGACAGCAGCCCGACCCGGCACAACCGCACCCCCACCTCGACCGCGGGCAGCCGCCACCACTCCCACCGCGACAAATCAGCCAGCGACGGGCGGACGATCCGGGCGCGGCGCTTCACCGCCACCGCCGATCCGATGCGGGCGATGTCCAGGGTGGAGGCGACCCCGGACTTGCGGCGGACCCGCGACCCCCACCGCGACACCGTCGAGGCGCTCCGGCTCCAGCGATGCCACCCCCACACCGCCACCAACACGGCGGCCACCACGAGGATCGGCCACGGCAGCGCCTTGGCAAGGGTGACCGCGGGCAGCGTCGCGACCAGCCCGAGCACGGTCGTCATCGCCCACGACCCGCGGCGCCACGCCAGCATCGCCGCGCCGACCAGCACCGCCAGGATCGCCACCGTCGACGTGCTCACCGCGCACCCCCGACCCCGGTAATGCCAGCGCTGTCAGCGCTGCGCTCGAGAGCGGCGGACGGCCCGGTGACCGGTCCGGCAGCTGCCACGCTGTCGTCGCGGTGGTCGCCGCGGCTGGGAGAGCTGGTGTCGTCGGTGCCGATGTGGCCGATCGCCGTCCAGAACCGGTTCGCCCAGTCCGCCGCCGCCTCGACGCAGCGGTGCATCTGCTGCAGCGCGGTGACCGCGACCTGCAGCCGCTCGGCCGGGTCGACCTGCCGGGTGTCGTCATACAACTCAAAACCCTGCGCCTGCTGCGCCTGGTCGTAGCCGGCGACCTGCCGCTCCAGCACCCCCGTCAGGTCCTCGAACGCGTACAGGGTGCCGACCATGAGCCCGGCCAGGGCGTAGAAGTCGGCGTGGTCCGCGACGGCCCAGCGCTGCAGCCGGACCACGTCCTCCCACGCCGCTACCCCGGCCTCGCCGCGGGCGATCGCTTCCGGCCCGGTCGGCAGGTCCCGCGACGACGCCGTCATTGGCGCCGCTGTGGCTGCGTCGGGCCTCGGCGCGTCAACTGCGTCCGCCCGGAGGTCCTGCTCCCCAGGCTGACTCTGGTCGTGTGTGTGCTGGGTGTTCATCTAGTCTCGGTGTCCTTCCGGTGCTCGTGTCCCTGTCCGGTCGTGATGTGCCGTGAAGATCCGGAGGGGAGCTCGGTGGCCGCCGCGCTCCCCTCCCCCGCCTCCCCTGCCCGCCGTTCCCGAGCCGGGGCAGCTGGCGTGATCGCGGAGACCTGGCCGGTTGTCCGGGTCCTGCCGGCCGGTGCGGGTGGTGGCGACCCAGCGGTGGACGGTGCGCTCGCTGACCCCGCACGCCTGAGCCACCTGCGGAGTCGGGCAGCCCGCGGCCAGCAGGACCCGGCCGACCGCGGACCGCTGCCGGCCCGTCCAGCCGCGGCCCGGCCCGTCGGCCAGCGCTTCGGCCGCCTCCGCTGGTAGCCCGTCCCGCTCGGCCGTCGGCCGGATAGAGGTGTTGTGGGTGCGCAGACGGCGGCGTTCGTTCTCGGTCAGGCCGCCGGCGATCCCGTACGGGATCCGGGTCAGCGCCTCGGCCAGGCACTCCGCCCGCACCGGGCAGCCCGCGCACACCGCCTTCGCCGCGGCCACCTGCACCGCCCGGACCGGGCCGCGCTCCGCAGCGGGGAAGAACAACTCCGGATCCACACCCCGGCACGCCGCCCGCGCCCGCCACCCCCGGCGCGGGCCCGCCCGGCCCCGCGGCGGCTCGCTTGCGTACTCCGCTGTCATGCTTAACTCCTCCTCTTCGTTAGTGCTGCTTGTTGTTGTCGTGCTGGTCCTGGCGCGACCTGGGTTCGAGTGGGTCGGCCCGGCCCGCAGGGGCGGCGGGACGCTTCACCCCCGCCGCCGCACGGCGTGAAGGCACGGCCGGCGAGGCTCGCGGTCCAGGGCAGCCCGCCAGGGCTGTCGCGCAGCGACGCGAAGCGCCCTTGACCGGGAGACCGGCCGTGCTACGCCGAGGGCCGACCCCGCCCGCCGCGGGTGGGATCCAATGTGCTGTCTCGGCCCGCGCGGCCCTGAGCGCACACGCCCTGTTCCAGAAGGTCGGGCTTCAGCCGACAGGTCCGGAGTCGTCCCCGGAGTCCGGCGCACGGGCGGGCTCGCGCTCGGTCAGCGCCGGGGTCGCCGCCCCATCCACCGATGAGACGAAACCTGACACCGCCTCCGGCAACGCCCGCCCCGCCGGGGTGGACACGAACAACACCAGTGCGATCAGCGCGAACACGACCGCCCCACCCGCCACCCGCGCCTTCGCACAGATCACCGACCCGAGAATCGCGAACAAGATCAAGGCGCCGACGCTCTGCATCACCCACCACCAACGCTGACCAGGGCTATTGAGGGGTGCACGTCCGCAGAGCGGGCGACGTGGCTCTCCATCTGCTGAGGCTCGGTCGGCTTCTCCCGCGCCGCGCTCCCGGCCCACCGCGCCGCGTTCGCTCGGGCACCCGCCTCCGCTGCTAGGGCAGCCCGCCACACCAGCCGCAAGGTCGCCAACTCGTACAACTGCGACCACGCCAACGCCTCGAGCTCAAAGACCTCTGCCAACCGCGCCGCCCGGTCGCTGGCGAGTTCGTCGGCGAGCAACTCGTCGCGTACATCAGCGAGGCGCTCCACTACCTCGTCGAGGTGCTCGAAGACACCGCTCACCGGGCCACCTGCTCCGGGACCCAGCCAGCAGCGTCGACGACGGTTTGGTCGGCGATCGCGGCGTCCGCCATCGCCTCGATGGCACTAGCAGGCACGATGAGCCGACCGCGAACCTTGATTGCGGGGAACTCCCCTGCGGCGATAGCCCGGTAGACCGTCATCGTTGACATGCCAAACATCCGCGCGACCTGCGAGACGCTGTAGAACCGCGGCGCCGCGTCGACCGCTCGCGCCTTTCGCATAGCACGCCCGGGGGTCAACTTGCCGCTGTAGTGCTCCTGCGACTCCATCCGTCTCGACCTCCGTCGAGTCCGCGCACCCGACCATTCGGGTCCGTCGACTCCCTACTCTCGACAGATCGAATGGACTTCCACACCACACGACGGAACTTCTTGAGACGTCCTTGCTATGGTGAGTCGTCCTCAGAAGTCCCTGCGGAGGTGCCGTGCCTACGAACGAACGGCTCCGAGATTCACTCAATCGTGCTGGTATCAGCACAGACGACATCGCCAGGAAGCTCGACGTTGACCCCAAGACGGTCGGGCTGCGTCCACGGACGTGGTGGATGGGGGCGGCCACCTCGTGTCCTTCGAGATGACACGTTAAGCGCTGATCGCGGTTGTCGGCACCACCTCCTGCGGTGCGGACGGGGCCGTGGCTTGTCGGGCTTTGGCGAGGATCTCCACGCCCATGTAGCGGCGTTGCTCGGCCCATTCGTCGGTCTGCTCGGCCAGGACCGCCCCGACCAGCCGGATGACGGCGGTGCGGTCGGGGAAGATCCCGACGACGTCGGTGCGGCGGCGGATCTCCTTGTTCAATCGTTCCTGGGGGTTGTTCGACCAGATCTGGCGCCACACCTCTCGGGGGAACACCGTGAACGCCAGCAGGTCCGCCCGGGCGGCGTCGAGGTGCTCGGCGGCGTGCGGGAACTTCTCGGCCAGGGCGTCGACGACCCGGTCGAACTGGGCGTGGACCTGCGCGGCGTCGGGCTGGTCGAAGATCGTGCGCAACAGCGTCAGCACCCACGGCTGCGCCGATTTCGGCACCCGGCTGGCCAGATTCCTCGCGTAATGGGTTCTGCATCGCTGCCAGCCAGCGCCGGGCAGGGTCGCCTCCACCGCCGCCACGAGTCCGGGGTGGGCATCCGAGATCGCCAAAGCCACCCCGGACAGCCCGCGCGCGACCAGGGCGCGCAGGAACGCCAGCCAGCCGGCCCCGTCCTCACCCGACACCACGTCCAGCCCGAGGACCTCGCGTTGCCCGTCGGCGGTGACCCCGACCGCGATCAGGGCGTGCACGATCACCGTGCGGCCGTGTTCTCGGACCTTCTGGGTCAGCGCATCCAGCCACAGGAACGTGTAGGGCCCGGCGTCGAGCGGGCGGGACCGGAACGCCTCGACCTGGACATCGAGGCTCTTGGCCATCTCACTGACCTGGCTTTTCGACAGCTGAGTGATCCCGAGCTGGGCGACGAGTTTCTCCACCCGCCGCGTAGACACCCCAAGCAGATACGAGGTGGCCACGACCGAGACCAGGGCCTGCTCGGCCCGTCGGCGGCGCTGCAGCAGCCAGTCCGGGAAGTAGCTACCCGATCGCAGTTTCGGGATCGCCAGCTCGACGCTGCCCACCCGGGTGTCCCAGTCCCGCGATCGGTAGCCGTTGCGGGAGTTCACTCGCTCGTCGCTGCGTTCGCGGTAGCCGGCGCCGCACACCGTGTCGGCCTCGGCCGACATGAGTGTCTCGGCGAACTGTTTGACCATCGACCGGAGCAGATCCGGGCTCGCCGCGGCGAGCCGCTCGTCCAACCAGCCCGACACATCGTTCACACTGTTCGACGCGGCCATCGCGTCTCCTCCCTCGAGAACCGAAGCACTCGAAGGATCACGCGGTGGCCGTACCCATCCCCGACGCCACGCCGCCCATCAGCGACGACGTCGTACACCATCTCAGTGGACGCAGCCGACGGTCGAGCGGTGGGTCACCCAGGGTCGCGCGCCTTACCGCAGGCACCGCTGCCGAGTCGCCGCGCTCCTGCACGAGACGGAGCGGTACCTTTGGCCCGAAGCTCTCGATCGGCAGGGCGCCGCAGCGGTCGACGAATCCGAGCTGGTCAAGCTCTACCCCCATCGCAACGACGTCCCGCACGAACTGTGGAGCCGTCTGCTCACCTCGGCGACCGCGAGGGTCGACGTCCTCGTGTACGTCGGGATGTTCCTGACAGAGGACCCGGCCTTCATCCCAGCCCTACGCGCGAAGGCCGCGGCTGGCGCCCGGGTTCGGCTCCTCTATGGCGACCCGACCAGCCGCGAGGTCATCCGACGTAGCACAGACGAGGGCATCGGCAAGATGGCGATCTCGGCGAAGATCCGCAACGCGCTCGCGCTCGTCCGCCAGCTCGACGGCGAGCCGGGTGTCGAGATTCGCTGCCACGCCACCACGCTCTACAACTCGATCTACCGCTACGACGACGAGATGATCGTCAACTCGCACGTCCTCGGCATCACCGCTCCGCACGCGCCGGCGATGCACCTGCGCCGGCTCTCAGCAGGCGACCTGTTCGGGACGTACGTTCAGAGCTTCGATCGCGTCTGGGACACGGCCAAGCCACCGAAGTGGTAGCAAGGGCGGGTGCCCAAGACTGACTACCTCGACGACCCGTCAGCGCCGAAGGCCAACAGCCTGGTCGTCGGCGTGACCGCGTTCGTTCAGGACGACGCTGGCCGCGTGCTGCTCATCGAGCGCGGCGACAACGGTCTGTGGGCGCTGCCGGGCGGCGGCCAGGAGGTGGGCGAGTCCACACCTGCTGCTGCCGTGCGAGAGACGCTGGAAGAGACCGGTGTAGAGGTTGAAATCACTGGCCTCGTCGGCATCTACTCGCACCCCGGGCACGTCATCGCCTACGACGATGGCGAGGTGCGGCAGGAGTTCTCGATCTGCCTAAGGGCGCGGCCTGTGTCGGGTGAGCTGGCGACGAGCGACGAGTCGACGCAAGTGCACTGGGTCGAACCGGCCGCGTTGGACGGCCTCGCCATGCACCCCAGGATGCGCGTACGGGTCGACGACGGGCTGCGAGCCGACCCTCAGCCGTACTTGGGCTGAGGTATCCCGGCGGCCGTGTAGCGCTCGATTGTTCGCTCGACGGCACCGAGCAGCTCGGGGCGCGCGAGGTCGATGAACTGGCCGACGATGCTGTCCGGGCCGTACCGGCTCTGGATCTCAGCGAGCCGCTCGTCGACTGCCACCCGCTGGCCGTCCGGTCCAGTGACCATGTCGCAGTACCAGAGGGCATCCCGCACCGGTGTCTCCTCATCCGGGAATTCCGCGAAGTCGTCGGCGAAGCCTCGAAGCTCAGCCTCCTTCACGGCACACGAGTGACGGGCGACCAGGGCGCAGAGTCGAGCCGGGGCGTCCTGAGTCTGCAGAAACCGAGCGCCGTCGATCGGGTGAGACCCCGTCGCCGCAAGGTTGGGAGCGTAACCAACGTCGTGCAACACCGCGGCAGCAATAAGCACTTCGGGGTCGGCAAAGGTTGGCGCGATTCGCCGCGCTTCTGCAGCGACTGACTGCACGTGGATCCACCGACGTGGCAGCGAAATGCACAGATTCTTCTCCGCGGTAGCAGTAGCCCATTGCACGAGGCGCACGCTATAATCATACGACAGCACAAACGCTCCCGCCAAGCCCGCAGCGTCAGCGGCCTAACGCGTCTTCGAACTAAAAGAGTACAGGGGCACTGGCGAACCGTGGTAGAACAAAGAGTATCCACTCGTTACTGAACTAGAAACGACCCCCATAAGAAGCAGGAACGTGTAGCCCAACCATCCGACGCCCAGCTCTGTAGCCTAAAGTTCATGCCGCGCCATGTACTGGTGCAGCACGTCGACAGCAGTCCGTGGATCGTGCGCGATCCGTCGCTGCTGCGCGTCTTGAGATCGCTCCCGGCCCTGCCGCGACACCGAGTACTCCTCGCCCAGCGCCAGCTCGGAGGACACCATGTCGCCCGGCCGCAGGTCGCCGCGGTCGATGAGCTGGCGGAGTTCCTTTGCAATCTGACGGTAGGTGCCGCGCGGCGCCACGATGTGCTTCCTCCTGGTCGGCGCCACAGGCGAACCCAGGCTAGACCTAGCCGAGTTCCGCCGGTTTAATGATCCGGCCTACTAGGGAGCGCAGATGCCTTCTCGACAGTACGAGGAAGCTTTTGATCGGGGCGACGAGTTGGCTCGCGAGCGACGCTACAGGGAGGCAGCCGAACTTACCCATGCAGCTGCCCGACTCGCGGAATCTCAGGTTGAGATCGCCCAACTTGAGCATCGCGCAGCCAAGTTTTACGGACTCGACGGGAACGGTCATGCAAGGCACGAGCTTGCTTTGAGCGCATCAAAGCGCTGGGCCCGACTTGCAACTCAGATGCAAGATGACCGGCCATCAGATCCCGAATTACTGTGGAATGCCCTACTCTGTGGAGTCACTGCTCGCGATTACATTCAGATCCAGCACGCCAAGCACTTAGTGAGCGTGCTACAAGGCACTCCGGTCGACGAGCAAATCCCAGTCTTACAGGAGTTTATACAGCAACTTCCTCCCGTGACGCACCCACCCACAAGAAACGTTCTCCGGCGAGCCCTCGGAGACGCTTACCTCTTGACAGCTCAATCGTCGGCGAGCGACGGCTCGGCACAACGCGCACTAAGGGAATACACGATCGCTAGCCATGAGCCGGGCAGGAACGCAGTCCGAGCTCTTCTAGCCGAACGCGCTTTGACTAAGGGTCGCCAAGCTGAAGAAGCAGCTCAGCAAGCGGACGGCCTACTGATGCAAGAGCGAATGCTTCGACGCGCAGCCGACGCCTATGGCCGAGGAAACCCAGACGAATCTCGGCGATGCGAGGAGCTGGCCGACCAACGACGATTAATGTCAATACAGCTGGCAGAATCGGTACTTTCACGTCCGATAGCGAGGGATCTTGTCGAACTGCTACTGCGGACGCCGGACGACAATCGCCAGTCGTGGACCACGCGGATACTTGCTGAGAATGCCAAGCTCAGATCGTTTCATGTGTCCTCAGAGCTTATTGTAGGCGAGACGTACAGCGTCGGATTGTTTGCACCCGATCTGGCGGTAGAGCGGGTCAACAGCGCCATGTTACGGCTAGCGCAGATGCCGGACGAATCCGGCAGTATAAGCCAGCTTCTGGCTAAACTTGTTGCAACAGTGGGCGACACGACCAGCTACTGTCCGACACCCACCATGATGCCGTCGTCCGTCGTTACAACCAAGTGGCGACAGACCCTTCTAGCACTCCTCGCCACAGGTGTAGCAGGATCGTCGCTCGGCCTAGTCTCTGCTGATCCAGAGCTTCGAACAGTACTAATCGCCGTACTCGGCACAGAACTAGGGCTTGCGGTAAATCTAGTCTCAACGTACCTCACACGCCGCCGCGATAATGACGTCGAGCAACTGCTGAAAGACCGTGATGAGGCTGATTCGGTAATAATTCTATACTTGTTGCGCAGGCCCCGAACAGTCCGTGAGCTATCCGAACTGACCCACTGCGCGACTGATCGAATGCGACGGAATCTCAATAGATTGGAAGGCGATGGCGTGGTTGAGAAGAATCCCGGAGGCCCACGTGGCGCACAAAGCTGGCAGCTCTCGAAGCGCTACTCGGATTCTCCGTAGTGTGCCGACGTCAACGCGACGAGCGCATTCCTGCCGTGGCGGGCGATCAGGCCCCATTCCGCGAGCAGCCGTAATGACCGCTTGGCCGTCGCAATCGATACGTTGTATTCATCGGCCAAGTCAGCAGCTATTGGCACCGAGCACCCAGGAAGCAACGCGCCAGCCTCGATGAGGCGGACGACCGCGACAGCGACAACCTGATATGGGTGTCGCGGCTCGCCGCAGATAAGCGTTAATTCGTCGACTTGCGCCGGACGTCGGGGCATTCTGGCGCCAAGATTGCGCGCGGCGCGTTGATCGGACTCCGACACCCACGCCGTGTAGGTCCGCAGCGTTGTCGTCCCCCCACCCCCATGACCGAGTCGTCCTGCGACGGTTCGCGGATCGACGCCTGCGGCAATCAGCTCCGTAGCCGAGTAGTGCCGCAGCTTGTGCAACGTTGTAACGATGCCCAGCCGCGCCACCATGCGGGCGTACCGCTGGGTGACGCTGTCCGGGGTCGCGAACTTCGAGCCTTCCGGGGAGTCGGAGAAGAGGAACGCGTCGGCCGGCCATCCGACGCCCGCCTCGGCGGCCTCTGAAGCGCACCGGTCCATGTGGTCCCGCAACACATCAACGGTTTCCAGATCGAGAGCGATCCGTCGCTGCTGGTGCGTCTTGAGGCCACCCTCGGCCCAGCCGTTGGAACTACGACGGATTGCTCGCTTGAGCCAGATCGTCTCCCGACCGGGATCGAGGTTGAGCGAGTTGCGGCGGATGGCGCATAGCTCTCCGCGCCGCGCCCCGGTGGTCATCGCAACCCAGAGGAAAGCTCCCCAATTGGGATCGCGCCACGCCTCGTTGATGATCCGCGCGGACTCCTCCGCTGTCGGCGGCTGCGGGTTCGGCCTCGGAGCTGGCGGCGGGTCGACCTGCTCCGTCGGGCTCACGCTCAACCAGCGCCAGCGGACGGCGCGCTTGTAGGCGCCGGACAGAATGAAGTGGATGTGGCGGACGGTCGTCGGGGCCAGTGGCCGGCACCTGTGCGGGCCGCAACGATGGTCGCACTCGTGGTTGCCCTTGACCCGATGGTCGACGAAGCGGCGCTTGCCGCCGCAGTGAGCACGGCAGCGGCGCAGCTCGGCATAGAACGAGTCGAGCGTCTCCGGCGTCAGCTGCCCGACCTTCACCTGTCCGAGGAGCGGCGAGATGTGGTTGCGGATGTGCCCGCGGTATAGCTCCAGCGTGTTCTCCCCACCGGAGAACTGGTCGAGGTAACGCTCCAGCAGCTGGTCGACGGTGGCGCTCGTCCTCGGCGCCGTGCGGTCCGCGACCTCGCGCTGCATCCGCTCGAGCAGGGCCTCGGCCTGCTTCTCGGCTCCAGGACCGGGCGGGATCGTCTTGGTGAGCGTGTGCCGCTTCTTGGTAAGCGGGTCCTGGCCGGCGTAGAGGCGCACCCGCAGAGCTCCGCTGGGCAAGACGTCGATGCTGCCGCGAGGACGCTCGCGGCGCCGGACTCGGGGCGCCATCTGTGCAGCGTAGCGAGGTTTGGTGTCACGATTGGTGTCACGAACCTGAGGCGCCGAGCTGTAAGCTCAGCAAAGCTGCTGGTCAAAGCCAGAGCGGGCGACGGGAATCGAACCCGCGTAGCCAGTTTGGAAGACTGGGACTCTACCATTGAGCTACGCCCGCATGCCCGGTTTCCCGGGCACGTTCCACTCTAGCGGACCTCCGCGGGGGACCGCCGCCGTGCCCCTTGACCGGGCAAGTCCATGGTCACCGTTCCGGTGCCGGAGCTGCACTGGTGCGGCTTTCGCACCGCTGATGGCGATCTTGCGCAACGGCGCGCCCAGGAAGCGGCGGCACTCAGTAGACGTCGCGGACGTACCGCTTCTCCCGCCGCATGGTCGCGATGTAGTCGGCGGCGTCGTCGGGTTCCATCCCGCCGTGCCGGGCGACGATCTCGTGCAGCGCCGCGTCGACGTCCTTCGCCATGTGGGTCGCGTCCCCGCAGACGTAGAAGTGCGCGCCCTCGGCCAGCCAGGAGAACAGCTCCGCCCCGTGCTCGCGCATCCGGGTCTGGACGTAGATCTTGTCCGCCTGGTCCCGGGAGAACGCGAGGTCCAGGCGGTCGAGCAGGCCGTTCTCCCCCATCTGGATCAGCTCGTCCTCGTAGAGGAAGTCGTGCGCCCGGTGCTGGTCGCCGAAGAACAGCCAGTTGCGCCCGCGCGCCCCGGTCGCGAGGCGCTGCTGCAGGAACGCCCGGAACGGTGCGATACCCGTGCCCGGGCCCACCATGATCATGGGAGTGTCGCCGTCCGCCGGCGGGCGGAAGGAGTTGTTCGGCGCGACGAAGATCCCGGCCGTGTCGCCCGGTGCGAGCCGGTCGGCGAGGAACGTAGAGCAGACGCCGCCGCGCGCGCGTCGGCCGCGCTTGTACCGCACCGAGGCGATGGTCAGCGCCACCCGGCCCGGGGCGGCCAGCGGGCTCGACGAGATCGAGTACGACCGGTGCTGCAGCGGGCGCAGCAGCGGCAGGAACTCCTCCAGCGCGATCTGCGGGCCGTCCTCCAGCAGCTCCAGCACGTCCTGACCCCACAACCAGCGGTCGAACGCGGTCTTGTCCGTGCTGTGCACACCGCGGGCGAGGTCACTGTCCGGGGCGCGGCGGGCGAGCTCGTTGAGCAGGTCCTTCGACGGCGTGACGATCTCCACGTCGCAGGTCAGCACCTCGTACAGGAGGCGACCGGCGATCTCGTGCTCCGGCTCCACACCGAAGTGTTCGATGAGTGCACCGACCAGGGCCGGGTCGTTGGTGGGCACGATGCCCAGCGAGTCGCCCGCCGCGTAGGTCAGGTCCGGGTCGTCGAGGGCGAACTCGTAGTGCCGGATGTCCTTGGCCGACCCCGCGCCCGACAGCAGCCTGCTCACCGCGAGCACCGACCGGTACGGGTTCTTCCGGGACCACTTCGACTTCTTCTTCGCCGGCGCCTCGGTGACCGAGCCGGCCGCGGCCGCGGTGGCGGCGGCGCCGTCGAGGTCGGCGAGCACGGCCAGCGCCTCGGCGATCCAGGCGGCGGCCGGGTCGTCGTAGTCGACGTCGCAGTCGACCCGGTCGATCAGCCGGCGGGCGCCGAGCTGCTCGAAGCGGGTGTCGATGTCCTTGCCCGCCTGGCAGTAGTCGTCGTACCCGGTGTCGCCGAGCGCCAGCACGGCGAACTGCAGGCCCTCCAGCCGGGGCATGGCCTCTTCGCGGAAGCCGTCCCAGAACAGCTCGGCGCTGTCGGGCATCTCCCCCTCGCCATAGGTGGAGCAGATGACGAGGACCCGTCCCATCGCGGGCACCTCGTCGACGGCGACGTCGCCGAGGCTCTTGAGCGAGACCGGTACGCCCTGGGCCTTCAGCGCGCCGGCGAGGTCGTTCGCGAGTCCCTCGGCGTTGCCCGTCTGGCTGCCGTGCAGCACGGACACGGGCGGCCGGGTCGGGCCGCTGTCCTCCTCGGCCTTGAGCTTGGCCGTCAGCCCGGAGAGGAAACCCCCGAGCCAGACCCGCTGCTCGGGCGTGAACGGCGCGTCGGCCGGGATGTAGGGCGCCGGGACGAACGCCGTCGGGAGAGTCCTGGTCACGCGTGCGCCCCCGTCCGCTGGGTGCCAGCCTTGAGCGCCATCTCGGCGACGTCCGGCACCGACTGCGCCGCGAACAGCTCCTCGAAACCGGGGATGCGGCCCAGCGCCTCCCGGTTGCGCGCGTCGATGTGCAGGATCCAGCCGTAGGTGCCCGGCGCGTCGACCGACAGCACGTTCCGCCGCGAGAGCGCCTCCTTGTAGTCGCCCACCCGCTTGACCGAGATCAGCGCGGCCAGGTCCGGGTCGGAGTAGCCGTCGACGGCCTCGCGGGCGTAGCGCTGGATCCGGGTGGCCACCGCGTAGTCCTCGGTGAGCAGGAGCTTGCGGGTGGCGTCCGCGACCCGTGGATCCTCCGGTCCGGTCGCACCCTGCACCCGCAGCATCGCCACGTTCTGCGCGAGGCTGAGCACCGTGTAGTTGTTGAGCAGCGCGAACATCTCCTCGCTGCCCGCGTCGCCGTATCCGGGGACCGCGCCGCCGCTGACCGGCTCGCCGTCGCGGAAGTGCTGCTTGTAGCGGCGCAGCTGGTGCGCGGCGAGCGCGGTCGCCAGCTCGTCGAGCAGCTCCTTGCGCGAGTGCCCCTTCAGGATCTCCTCGGTGTCCTGGTAGAGCAGCAGCGCCCGGGGCATCCCGTAGAGGAAGTGCTCCCGCTCGGTGTCCCAGTTCTCCAGGATGCGCGTGGCGCGTACCGAGCCGGTGGCCTCGACGTGCGCGGCCAGCAGGGTGTGCAGGGCGCGCTCGTGGAAGTCGACGTCCGCCACACGACCGAGCACCAGTGAGTCGGTGGACATCCAGGCAGCGGCGTCGCCGGCCGGGTCGTACTGGTAGAGGAAGCCGCCACTCATGCCGTTGCCCAGGCCCTTGCCGAAGCTGCCCAGGTTCACGACGGCGCCGTTGGTCATGTACTCGCAGCCGAAGTCGCCGACGCCCTCGACGACGGCGGTCGCCCCGGAGTTGCGCACGGCGAACCGGTCGCCGGCCTCGCCCGCGACGAACAGCCGCCCCCCGGTGGCGCCGAACAGGGCGAAGTTGCCGATCAGCACGTTGCCGCCCGGTGCCGCGTCACCGCCGCCCGGCGTGCGCATGACGATGGTGCCGCCGCACATGCCCTTGCCGACCCCGTCGTTGGCGGTGCCGGTGTGCGTCATGACCATGCCGTCGTTGCAGAACAGGCCGTACGACTGCCCGCCCGAGCCGTGGGTGGTGATGTTCACCGTGCCGTCGGACAGGAAGCGCCGCCCGCGGGAGTCGGCGTACGCGGCCGCCGCGTCGACGCCCTCGTGGTTGAGCATCCGCTCGATGCTCACGGCCACCCGGCCGCCCAGCGACTTGTTGTTGTTGCGGACGTGCATCGGCCCCAGCTCGATGCGCCGGGAGCCGGCCAGCGCCGCGCGGATCTCGTCGAGGAAGGCGTCGTCCGTCCCGTAGTCGGACTGCAGGTATACGGGCTCGTCGATGATCTGCTCCGGCAGCTTGGCCAGCATCCGGGACAGGTCGAGCGTCCCGACCAGCGACGGGTGCTCGACGAGTTCCAGCAGGTCGGTTCGGCCGCGGGCGTCGCGCAGGCTGTGCAGGCCGAGGTCGGCGAGGATCTCGCGGACCTCGTGGGCGATGTTGAGCAGGTACTGCGCGAGCGCCCGCGGGTCGCCGTCGAAGACCTCGGAGTTGGTGGTGATCCCCGCCGGGCACTTGACGTTGCAGTTCTTCGCCATCACGCAGCGCAGCATCATCAGCGCCGTGGTGCCGAACTCGAAGCTGTCGCCGCCGAGCAGGGCCGAGATGACGACGTCACCTGCGGTCTGATGAGCCCCCGAGCAGCGCAGGACGACCTTCTGCCGCAGCCCGTTGGCCGACAGCGCCTGGTGCACCTCGGCGATGCCCAGCTCCGCCGAGCGGCCGGCGTACTTCAGGCTGGTCACCGACGCCGCACCGGTGCCGCCGGTGTTGCCGGCCACGTTGATGACGTCCGCGCCCGCCTTGGCGACGCCGACCGCGATGGTGCCGATGCCCTCGCTCGAGACGAGTTTGACGACGACCCGCACGCCCGCGGCCTTGCAGTCGTGGATGAGCTGCGCGAGGTCTTCGATCGAGTAGGTGTCGTGGTGCGGCGGCGGCGAGATCAGCTCGACGCCCGGCGTGGCGCCGCGGGCCGCCGCGATGTCGACGGTCACCTTCGGGCCGGGCAGCTGGCCGCCCTCCCCCGGCTTGGCTCCCTGGCCGATCTTGATCTCGAGCTCCTCGAGCATCGGGTCGGCCAGGTAGCCGGCCCAGACGCCGAACCGGCCCGAGGCCAGCTGCTTGATCCGGGAGCCGCGGATCGTGCCGTAGCGGGAGAAGTGCTCGCCGCCCTCGCCGCAGTTGGACATGGCGCCCACCATGTTGATGCCGTGCGCGACGGCCTCGTGCGCCGACGCGACCAGTGCGCCGTGGCTCATCGCACCCGAGGCCAGCATCCGTGTGATCTCCGAGGCGAGCTGGACCTCGGCCAGCGGGAGGGGCGGACCGGCGGGCCGGTGGGCCAGGACGTCACGCAGCGCCGCCGGGCGCCGCGTCCGCTCCTCGGTCATGGTCCGCACGAAGTCGCGGTAGCCCGGGGTGATCTCGAAGCGGTCGATCTCGTCCGGCGTCAGCTCGCGCAGCGTCGTCGCCTGGTACGCCTCGTCGTCGAGGCCGAAGGCGTCCTCCAGCCGGTTCAGCGTGAGCAGGCGCAGGGCGTCCTCGCCGGTCGTGCCGTCGAAGGCGAGCTTCTCGTCGGTCATCCCGGTGAACCCGCGGACGGCGGCGGCGCCGTAGGAGTGCCCCGCGCCCTCGCTGCGCTCCTTGAACAGGCCGAGCAGCGGGATGTCCGACTCGCCCTCGACGGCCAGCGCCTTCTCGTGCCACGCCGCCGACTCGCGGGCGATCTCGGTGAAGCCGACGCCGCCGACCGGGCTCCGGAGGTTCGGGAAGTAGCGCGCGATCACCGGGTCGTCGGTGTCGAGGTAGGCGGGCTCGAAGAACTCGCCGCCGATGTAGCTCTCAACGGTGCACAGGCCGACCCGGCCCATCGTCTTCATCAGGGCCTTCTGCGCGGCCTTGCGGAACCGGTCGAACGCGCCGTCGGCGCCCTGCTCGCCGAAGCGCTCCTCGGCCCGCAGCTGCACCGCCAGCGGGTACACCGCGGACGCGCCGAACCCCAGCACCGCCGCGACGTGGTGCGACGACGAGATCTGCCCGCTCTCGGCGATCACCGACACACGCAGCCGCAACCCGGCGTCGATCAACGCCTGGTTGATCGCCGAGACCGCGAGGACCACCGGGATCGCCGCACGCGCGCGGGAGACGTGCCGGTCGGTGATGACGGCGATGCCGCCCTGCTCGCGGGCGAACGCCACGATGTCCGCGGCCAGCTTGTCGATCGCCGCCTGCAGCACCGTCGGGCTCGGGTCCGGCGTGAACAGCAGCTCGAAGCGACGCACGGCCGTCTCCCGCTGCTCCCGGATCTTGACCATGTCCAGGTGCGACAGGATCGGGGTCTCGACGGTGATCTGGCGGCCCGCCGAGGTCACCGCGGGCGAGTCCGGCCGGTCCGGCTTGGCGCCGAGCGCGACCCGCAACGTCATCCCGTCCGACTCGCGAACGCTGTCCAGCGGCGGGTTGGTGACCTGGGCGAAGCGCTGCGTGAAGAACTTCGCCATGCCGCCCTCGCGGCCCGACAGCACGTTGATCGCGTTGCCGTAGCCCATCGCCGACACCCGCTCCGACCCGCTGGCGAGCATCGGGTCGAGCAGGAAGCGGAAGCTCTCGGTGTTGAGCGAGTACGCCACGTAGCGCTGGAAGCGGGCCAGGTCGCCGCGGTAGCGCAGCGGCGAGCCCAGCTTGTCCGCCGGCAGCTCGGGAAGGTCGGCCAGCGGGATCCGCGCCTGGTCGAGCAGGGCGGCGTAGTCGTGCCGGGCGGCGAGCATCTCCAGCGTCGCGACCGTGCCCCGGACCTTGCCGTCGCGGTGGTCGAAGTAGAGCATCCCGCCGGCCTCGATCCGGCCGCGGCGACGCTCCGTGGCCGGGTCGAAGGCGATCTGCCCGGCCTCGGAGGTGATGCACAGGTACTCGTCGGTCTCGACGGTGCGCAGCGGGCGCAGGCCCAACCGGTCGAGCCGGGCGCCGACCACGTCGCCGTCGGCGAACACGAGCGCGGCGGGCCCGTCGTTCTTCTCCTCGCGCAGCGAGAAGTACTCCAGCATCGCGCGGACCGCGGGCGCGAGCCGCTCGTCGTTCTCCCAGGCCGGGGGCATCATCGAGACGACGGCGGTGACCAGGTCGACGCCGTCCTCCACCACTCGTGACTCGATCGTCTGGTCCAGCCGCGCGCTGTCGGACTGCCCGCGCGGCCGGACGATGACCTTGCCACGGGCCCGGGCGACGGTGTTCTCGGCGATCCGGTTCTTCCGGTCGGTGTTGAGCTCGCCGTTGTGCGCGATGAAGCGGAACGGCTGCGCCATCGTCGGGTGCGGGTCGGTGTTGGTCGAGAAGCGGGTGTGGAAGTAGAGGGTGCGGACCTCGTGGTCGGGGTCGGCGAGGTCCGGGAAGTAGCGGATGACCTCGCCGGAGATGAGCCGGCCCTTCAGCACCTGGTTGCGCGCGGAGAACGAGATCGGGTAGAGCCCCTCGAGATCCGGCTCGGTGTAGGCGCGGGCCTCGATGGCCAGCAGACAGCGGTGGACCGCCTGGTCGAACTCGCGCGTCTCCACGCCTGGCTGCGGGACGAACACCCACTGCCGGATGGGGAGCTGGTAACGGCGCGCCGCCGGCCGGATGCCGCTCTCGTCGATCGGGACGTCGCGCACGAGGAGCAGGGTCAGGCCGTGCTCCTCGAGTGCCTCGGCGATCACCCCGTCGACGACGGGCAGCTGGGCCGGGTCGGCCCGCAGGTCCGGCCCGGCGGGGACGAAGAAGTTGCCGACCCCGAAGAGGCGGGGCTCCAGGTCGTCGCGACCGGTCAGCTTGCGGAAGAACCTCGTGGACAGGTCGATCCAGACCCCGCCGCCGTCACCGACGCCTTCCGACGAGATCCCGCCGCGGTGGGGCACCGCGCACAGCGACTCGTGGGCCATCTCGATGAGTTCGTGGCTCGGCGTGCCGTCTTTGCGGGTCAGGAAGCCGACGCCACAGCTGCTCCGCTCGTCGGAGGGGTCGTAGAGTCCTCGGCGCTCCGGGCTTCTCACCAGCACGTTCTCCCTCGGTGCGGGGGCGCGCCGTTCTCAGCCCCACGAGTCGCAATGTCTCGGTCCTGCCGCCGCGTGACAGTCTGGAGCGGCGTGGATCGATGGGGGCGCGGCAGGCAGCGAGGCGATCGGCGACAGCGCACGAGGCGGCAGCCGTGGACCTTCCCGCCTGTCCGCGGCCCTCGAACCGTCCGGGCACACGTCGGCGCTGCCACCTTGCAGACCACAAGACTATGTCGTCGGCGGCTCCCGTGCTGGTGACACGAGCGTCGTCAGCCTGATGACCACCCGTCGGCGGTCGCCCACGTGCCCCACTTCACTCCGAGGTCCGTAGACTGCGGCGGACGGGGTGTGGCGCAGCTTGGTAGCGCACTCGCTTTGGGAGCGAGGGGCCACCGGTTCAAATCCGGTCACCCCGACCAGATCGACGACGCGGAGCGGTCAGGACGTCGGCTGATCGAGACTGATCCGCAGGATCACCCGCTGCCGTCGGCCGCGCACCAGGCGCTCGACCGCCGTGATGATCCGGTACTCCATGCCGTACTTGCGCCGCAGCGCCGCGACGTGCCGAGCCTCGGAAGCCACCACCTCCACCACGCCCGCCACCGGCGCGGCTCCTTCCGGCACCCGACCGTGGCGGTCGCACGACCGCAGCTCGACGCGGGGATCGCGGCGCAGCCGCTTCACCTTTCCGCTGTCCGACGGCGGGTCACCACCAGCGCGTCGCCGTCACGGGCGATCCACACCGGTGTCGCGACGGGTGTTCCGTCACGACGGAAGGTGGTCAGGGAGACGAAGCGCTCGCCCGCCACGTCGTCGATCGTCGCCAGCACGGTCACCCGGACACCGTACGTCCGACCGAGCCGGAGACCGGCGCTCTGCACAGGCCGGCACCGCCGCCCGTGTGACGGATACGCGACCGGCGTCACCCAGCGGAGTGATGTTCTCGACCGTCGAACTACTCTGCGTGGACCATGCGCTAGCGTCTGTCCTTCGTCTCGGGTATCCCCATGCAGCCTGGGACCACTCACAGCCTGGCCCCGCACGACCGGACGGAACCATGACTTCAGTCACTCCTGGTCACTCGGAGTCAACGGTCAACGGCGACCCGATGACCCGGGTACCCCAGCCGCGTGTGCCTACGCACGACACCGACGCCCCGGCACTGAACCCGATCGCCCAGGCTCGGGTGCGGGAGTCGGCGGCACGCAACAGCGCGGCGGTACAGCTCTTCGAGAACGGGCGGCACGACGAGGCCGTGCCGCTGTTCGAGCAGGCGCTCGCCTCGTGCCGTTCGACCTTGGGCAGCGACCACCCCGACACGTTGATCGTCGCCGGTAATCTCGCGGTGGCCTACGTGGCGTCCGGCAACCGGCGCAAGGGGATCAAGCTGATCGCCGGCAATCTCGCCGCCCGCGTGCGGGTCTTCGGCGACGACCACCCGGAGACGCTCACCGCACGCAACGCCCTGGCGGTCGCGCACCGGATCAACGGCGACGTCGACACCGCGGTCGACCTGGCAAAGCAGGTCGCGGTGCAGCGCAGCCGGGCGCTGGGGCCCGAGCACGCCGACACCCTCACCTCACGCATGGGGCTCGCGCTGGCGATGGCGGCGGCCGGTCACCTGACCGTCGCCCACGGCCTCGTCTCCTCCGCGATGAGCGACGCCGAGACCGTGCTCGGCGTCGATCACGAACACACGCTGGCGCTCCTCGACTGCGGGGAGTCCAACGGCCTCCTCCGGCGGGAGGTCTAGTGCCGACCCCACCCCCGAACGACGGGCACGAGAACGGTCATCAGGAGACCGAGATCCAGGAGTAACTCATGTCGGCAAGCCACAGTCGCTCGTCCGAGCATTCGGACGAAGCACTGCTGCATCGCCTGGGCTATGCCCAGGTGCTCTACCGCGAGATGGGCGGGTTCTCCAACTTCGCCATCTCCTTCACCATCATCTCGATCCTGGCCGGCTGTCTGACCTCGTACTTCGTCGGGTTCAACTACGGCGGTCCCGTCGCGATCACCTGGGGCTGGCTGATCGTCGGCGGCTTCTCGATCCTCGTGGCGATGGCCATGGGCGAGATCGCCTCGGCGATGCCGACGGCTGGCGCCCTGTACTTCTGGGCGTCCAAGCTCGGCAGCCCGGCCTGGGGCTGGTTCACCGGCTGGTTCAACCTCGTCGGTCAGATCTCGGTCACCGCCGCGATCGACTACGGCGCCGCCACCTTCACCACGGCGCTGCTCAACCTGTGGTTCCCGGACGTCGTCGGCACCGACACCCCGACGATCTTCGTCGTCTTCACGGTGATCATCGCGCTGCACATCGGGCTGAACCTGCTCAACATCAACCTGCTCGCCCAGCTCAACACGATCTCCGCCTGGTGGCACATGGCCGGCGTCGCCGTGATCGTCGTCGTGCTGGCCGTGGTTCCCCAGCACCAGTCGGTCGCCTTCGTCTTCACCGAGACCGTCGACAACTCCGGGTTCACCGGGGTCGGCTTCGGCTACGTCTTCGTCCTCGGCCTGATCCTCTCCGCCTACACGATCACCGGTTACGACGCCTCGGCGCACATGAGCGAGGAGACCCGGCAGGCCTCTCGCTCCGCGGCGATCGGCATGGTCATGGCCGTGGTCGCGTCGGTGTTCTTCGGCTGGATCCTGCTGCTGGCGATCACCTTCGCCGTCCCGGACGTCCAGGGCACCCTCGACGCCGCCGCGAACGCCGTCGTCTACATCTGGACGACCTCGCTGGGTAACGCCTGGGCGGAGTTCCTCCTGTTCATCGCCGTCGTGGCACAGTTCTTCTGCGGGACGGCTTCGGTCACGTCGGCATCGCGGATGATGTTCGCGTTCTCCCGCGACCGCGCCGTGCCCGGTTCGAGGCTCTGGCGCAAGGTCGCCCGCAACCGCGTCCCGGTCAACGCCGTGCTCGCGATCGGCATCCTCGCCTGGCTGATCATGGTGCCGAGCCTCTTCAGCCTGGTCGCCTACCTCGTGGCGACCTCGATCGCCGTGATCGGACTCAACATCGCCTTCGTGCTGCCGATCATCCTGCGGATCCGGGCCGGCTCCCGGTTCGAGTCGGGGGCGTGGAGCCTGGGCAAGCACTACAAGTGGATCTCTCCCCTGGCGGTCGCGTGGATCGCGTTCATCTGTGTCGTCGGCATCCTGCCCGTGTCGCCCAACGGCGTACCGGGCGCCGCGGAGTTCGACTGGGAGGTCGTCAACTTCGCCCCGATCACCGTCGTCGCCGCGCTGATCCTCTTCGGCGGCTGGTACCTGCTCTCGGCCCGCAAGTGGTTCACCGGTCCGATCCGTGAATCCGGTGACGACGCCGGGCTCGCCGACATCGAGCGGGAGCTGCGCGCTCCCTGAGCCGTTCGACGCGACGGGCCCGCACCTCCCTGGAGGTCCGGGCCCGTCGTACGTCAGGGGACTGCAGGCTGTCAGGCGTGCACGACCTTCAGGGAGTAGACGGCGACCTCGCCGGTGGCGTCGGGCGACTCACCCTTCTCGGGGCTCGACTGCACGTACGCGCCGACCTTCCAGTACCAGCCCGACCCCGACAGCGGCAGCTCGGCCTTCTTCTCGCCGTTGTAGAGAACGTCGACCTTGCCGCCCTCCGCCACGATGCGGACGTTGTACGGCGTGCCGAGCACGTAGTTCGGGTCGATGACGGTCTCGGTCTTGCCGTCGTTGTACTGCACCATGAGCGTCTTGCCCTCGAGACGGATCTGCATCACGTCGTCGCTGGCGTCGTGGATCTGCGCGGCGACGACCTCGGGCTTCACCGTGGGCGTCTTCATGATCGCCTCACACACGTCCAGGGTGTGCGAGCCGGTCGTGTTGCTCCACGCCGCGTGCTCGCTCCCGTTCATCTCACGCAGCTCGGAACGCGGGTAGGAGCTGTTCTTCGTGGTGACGCCGCCCGCACGGGCGCTGAAGACCACGCCGTCGCGCTTGTCGGTGAGCTTGAAGGCCTCGTTGGTGAACTTGGCCAGCGCCGGGTTCTCGATGGTCTCGGGGCTGCCCGCCGCACCGGTCGGCAGGGTGAGGTACCAGGGCGCCAGGTCGATGACGTCGGCGGGGATGTTCGCCGTGCCGACGGCCGGGGCGGCGGCGGCCGTGGTGGCGTCCGCGACCGACGACGCCGCGGTGTCGGCCGCGGAGGTCGTTCCCGCCGTGCCGGTGGTGGCGGTGGTGCCGGTGAGGTTGCTGACGCTCGCGGCCCCGGACGTGTCGGTGCTCGTGCCGCCGGTGGTGTTCCCACTGGCGGTGTTCCCGCTGGTGGTGTTCCCGCTGGTGTCGACCGAGCCGGTGGCCGCGGACGTCCCGGTGGAACCGGTGACGGACGACGGGCAGGAGGCTGCGCCGAGCGTGACGCCGGCGGTGGTGGAGACGCTGCCACCGGAGGTGCCGGTCGAGCTGCTGTCCGTCGAGCTGCCGGACGTCGAGGTGCTGGACGAGTCGTCCGAACCGCTGGAGTCCGAGCTGTTGGAGTCCGAACTGCCGGAGTCCGAGCTGTCGTCCGAGTCGGAGTTGGAACTGCTGGACCCGGAGTCGCTCGAGCCGGAGTCGCTGTCGGACTCGTCGTCGTCCGAGTCGTCATGACCGGAACGCCCGCTCGAGCCGCTTGCGCTGTCGTCCGACGAACCACCGGTGGTCGAGCTGGTGGACGCGCTTCCCGACGCCGATCCCCCGGCCGGGCTCGTCGACGGCGACACCGGGCCGATGAACAGGCCGTCGACACCGTCGTGCCGCAGTGGTGTGCAGTTGAGTGAGCCGTTGCGGATCTCGGCCGACAGCTGGGAGCAGGAGACCGTGTCGATGGTGCCCGGCGTGGCTGCGATCGCGTTCCCCTGCGGCAGGAACGCCGCCGCGCCCATGACCACGGTGACTGCAGCAGGCCGCCAGATTCTGTGCCCGAACATGAGTGGTGGCCCCCCGACGATCGTGTGCTCGCGCGTGCCGACGACCGCACCCGCGTCAACGATGGTGCTGGTCGTCGCCGCGAATCGGCAGACCGAAGCAAGGGGCCGTTCGACCCCTCAAACTCGGTGTCGAGCAACGTCCCGTGACTTCCCGGCCGGCCGTGTGCTGGTCGGTGTGCCCGAGAATGTGGCACAGGGGGTCCGGGCCCCGAGGCGTTTTCGGAGAAGAGGTGCGGAGGTCAGCGGGAGGCGACGGGCTCCGCGACGGGAGGCACCGGCTCGGCCGCCACCGGCGCCTCACGAAGGCCGGAGCGGCGCCGCCCGATGGCCCGCGCAAGGGCATGCCCGATCGCGAGCGCGGCGCCGAGCAGCGCGGCGAGCACCGAGGGGACGAACGCCGGCGGTGACCACGCCAGCTCCACCTCGTGTGCGCCCGCCGGGACGTCCACGGTGAGCAGGCCCGCGGGGCCCTGCCGGACGGCCACCTCCGCGCCGTCGACGCGGGCGGTGTAGCCGGGCCAGGCGAGCCGGGCGAAGGTCAGCGTGCCACCGGGGCCGCCGGTGACCCGGAGGACCTCGCCGCGCGCGGCCGCGACGTCGTCGGCCACCACCGTGCCGGCCGGGGCGTCGGACAACCTGCCCTGCGGGTGGGGCAACGCGGCGTCCCGGCGCAGCACGGTCACCGCGACGGTGCGCTCGGCGACGCGCCAGCCCTGCGGAACGGGGACGTCGGCGACTCCGGGCAGCCCGTTCTGGACGACGACGGTCTCCAGCCGCAGCAGGTCGGCGAGTGGAGGTGCGCCGGGCGCAGGAGGCCCCCAGGCCCGCCGCAGGGCGTCCGGACAGACCGAGCCGTTGAACTCGATGCACAGCACGTCGGTGAACGCCTTGAACCCCATGCCGTAGTACGAGGTGACGGAATGCACCCCGACCGCCTGCAGCATGTTGCCGAACATCACCTCGGACGACAGGGCCGCCGGATCCGGGGAGTGCACCACGGCGCCGTTGTTCGCGACCTGCAGCACCGTGCCGGGGTAACGCGGCACCAGCGCAGCGCTGGTGGTGGCCACGTTCGTGGGGAACCGGTAGTCGTTGAGGTTCTGGTTGCGCGGGAACACCGTGACCTGGAACGCCAGTACGGCCACGCATCCCGCGAGCAGGACCGTGGATGCGGCCGGGCGGTCGGGCCACCGCAGCCAGACGGTCACGGCGGCGGCCGTCAGCGCGCCGACGAGCAGGATCGACGCCAGGTGGGCGTACACGAGGTCCGGGCGGGTGGCCTCAGCCAGGTACGCCCCGCCCAGGATGACCAGCACCGAGCCGGCCGCCCGGCGGCCACGGTTGTCGGCGGCCAGGCCCTGGGCGAGCGCGATCGCCAGCAGGATCGCCGTCGGGAGCACGAAGTAGGGCACCACCCGCAGCGGCCAGCGGAACATCCAGGCCTCCGACGGGCCGACCGAGAACGCCAGGCCGATCACCGTGTACACCGGCACGGCCATCCGGGACGAGAGCGCGCGGACGATCTCGTGATAGCGCAGCCAGGGCAGCAGCGGGAGGGCGTACCAGGCCAGATAGGTCGCCGGGACGGTCAGGTACGGGTGTTCGAAGGCGTCCACCCACGCGGCGAAGCTGGGCGTCGACGCGTTGAGCAGGTCGCCCAGCCCGGGCACCATGAGCCCGCTATTGCCGATGGTCGAGCCGTTGCGGTACGTGACGGACTGGGTGAGCACCAGGGGCAGGTAGGGCAGCGGCGCCACGAGACCGACGGCGATGCCGCCCAGCAGCGTCCGGCGGACCGGGGCCCATCGCCTGGTCCAGGCGAACTCGACGCACAGCCCCACCACCGCCAGGCACGCGCCGAGCGCGCCGTAGGGGTTGCCTGCGGTCATCGCGAGGTAGCCGGCCACGAACGGGATCAGCGGGGTGAGCTCACCGCGGGCGCAGCGCCGCAGCGTCCACCAGAACCACGGCACGAACGCGAAGGCCGTGAGCCCGGACGACCAGGACGCGGCGTCGAAATAGAGCGTCACGCCGGCGAACGGAACGGTGACGGCGGCGACGGCCGAGAACCCGCGCGGCACGTCGTACTCGCGGGCCAGGCCGTAGACACCCAGCGCGAGCAGCACGAGGAAGAACGTCTTGACGATGACGGAGGCGACCACGAGGTTCGGCACGAACGAGACGAAGACCATCGTGGCGAGCAGCACCGGGTTCCAGATGCCGAACAGCGCCTCCGCGGCGATGTTGCCGCCGGCCCACAGCGTGGGGTCGAGCAGCGGGAACTGTCCCGATCGCAGCAACTCGCCCAGGTGGTACCAGCTGGGAAGGAACTGCGCGGCGCTGTCGTCGGTGAGGTAGAACCGGTGGTCACCCAGCGCGGGGATCAGCGCCATGGCCGCCACAAGAACGGCAACCGCCAGCGGCGGGACGACCCGCGACTGTCGCAGGCCCATCACGACCCCTCCCGTCGACGGCGCTACAGGTGCGCCGCGGGACGGTACCGCCCCGGCCGTCGAGCCCCTTCGCCGCGGTCCGGATCGGCGGATAGGAGGATCGGATTCCACCGATGCTGCCCTGGGTGTATGAACGGGACTTTCCCGACATCGATGAGTTCCACGGTCCGACGCGGTCGTCCGTCACAGAGGGCGGCACGCGCCCCGGAAGGAGGACGACGCGATGACTGGTGTGCGGGTGCTGGTGGGCACGCGGAAAGGCGCGTTCGTCCTGACCTCGGACGGGTCGCGCCGAGACTGGGAGATCAGCGGGCCGCACTTCCCGGGTTGGGAGATCTACCACGTCAAGGGCTCCCCCGCGGATCCCGATCGGATCTATGCCTCGCAGAGCGGCGGCTGGTTCGGCCAGCTGATCCAGCGCAGCGACGACGGTGGGCGCACCTGGAACCCCGTGGGCAACGAGTTCGTCTACGAGGGTGACGTGGGCACCCACCAGTTCTTCGACGGCACCGCCGTGCCCTGGAAGTTCACCCGGGTATGGCACCTGGAGCCGTCGCTCCACGACCCGGACACGATCTTCGCCGGTGTGGAGGACGCCGCCCTGTTCCGTTCGGTCGACGGCGGCGCCACCTGGCAGGAGCTGCCGGCCCTGCGCCGCCACGGCACCGGCCCGTCGTGGCAACCCGGAGCAGGCGGGATGTGCCTGCACACGATCCTGCTCGACCCGCGCGACGACGCGCACATCACCACCGCGATCTCGGCTGCAGGCTCGTTTCGGACGGACGACGGCGGCAAGACCTGGCGGGCGATCAACCGCGGGCTGAGGTCCGACGGCATCCCGGACCCGGACGCGGAGGTCGGCCACTGTGTCCATCACCTCGCGATGCATCCCACGCGGCCCGACACGCTGTTCATGCAGAAGCACTGGGACGTCATGCGGAGCGACGACGGCGGCGAGAACTGGCGCGAGATCAGCGGGAACCTGCCGACCGACTTCGGATTCGTCGTCGAGGTACACGCCCACGAGCCGGAGACGATCTACGTCGTCCCGATCACCAGCGACTACCTGCACGTGCCGTTCGACGGGAAGCTACGCGTCTACCGGAGCCGGACCGGCGGCGACGAGTGGGAACCGCTGACCCGCGGCCTTCCTCAGGAGCACTGCTACGTCAACGTGCTGCGCGACGCGATGGCGGTCGACACGCTGGACGACTGCGGCGTCTACTTCGGTACGACCGGCGGGCAGGTGTACGGGTCGCCGGACGCGGGTGAGACATGGGCGCCAATAGTCCGCGACCTGCCGGCGGTGCTCTCGGTGGAAGTGCAGACACTGCCGTGACAGCACCCACGACGCACACGATCCGGATCGTGCTGCCCGCCCACCTGCGCGTCCTCGGCCGGGTCGACGGGGAGGTCGTGCTCCGCGTCGACAGCCCGGTCACCCAGCGCTCGGTGCTCGACGCGCTCGAGGCGCGTCACCCCGTGCTGCGCGGCACGATCCGCGAATACGGCACGCTTCGGCGCCGCGCGTTCGTGCGGTTCTTCGCCTGTGAACGCGACCTGTCGCACGAGCCGCCGGACGACCCTCTGCCGGACGCGGTCGTGACCGGGGCGGAGCCGCTGCTGGTCGTGGGAGCCATGGCGGGGGGCTGAGCCGCGGACCGCGCACCGCATCGGGGCCTCCGTTCGGGGCGGGCGATCCGGTTTTGTCGGTGTCCGCTCCTAGCATGGGCGGCGCTCGGGATCGTTCGGCACGAGCGTGAGAAGGAGCAAGGGATGACCCCAGCGGGGATGGGCGGAGTCGCAGCGCCGCCGCAGGAGCTCGAACGGCAGCTGGAGCAGCATCGCCGGGAGCTCGTCGCGTACAGCTACCGCATGCTGGGCTCGGCGTTCGAAGCCG
Source organism: Pseudonocardia charpentierae (assembly GCF_031845345.1). Classification (NCBI taxonomy): domain Bacteria; kingdom Bacillati; phylum Actinomycetota; class Actinomycetes; order Pseudonocardiales; family Pseudonocardiaceae; genus Pseudonocardia; species Pseudonocardia charpentierae. Next base: position 40,330 of record NZ_JAVREJ010000023.1, read on the forward strand.
AGGACGCCGTGCAGGAGACGATGGTCCGGGCGTGGCGGAGTCACGACCGGTTCGAGGGGCGCTCGTCGCTGCGGTCGTGGCTCTACCGGATCGCGACGAACGTCTGTCTCGACATGCTGGACGGCCGCAACCGCCGCGCCCGTCCAATGGAGATGGGGCCGGAGGGCTCGGGCGAGGGCCCGCTGGGCGACGTGCTGCCCGAGTCGGTGTGGCTGCAGCCGATGCCGGACGGCCGGGTGCTCGCACCCGAGACCGATCCGGCCGAGCTCGCGGTCGCCCGCGAGTCGATCCGCCTCGCCTTCCTGGCCGCGCTGCAGCACCTGCCGCCCCGCCAGCGAGTCGTGCTGATCCTGCGTGAGGTGCTGCGCTGGAAGGCGGACGAGGTGGCCGCCCTGCTCGGGTCGAGCGTCGCCTCGGTGAACAGCGCGCTGCAACGGGCGCGGGCCACGATGGACTCCACGGGGCTGACCCCGGCCGACGTCGTCGAGCCGGAGGACGAGGGCCAGCGCGAGCTGCTCGGCCGCTACCTCGACGCGTTCGAGCGCTACGACCTCGACTCGCTGACGTCCCTGCTGACCGAAGACGCCACGCTGTCGATGCCGCCGTATCCGCTCTGGATGCGCGGCCCGGACAACATCCGGCAGTGGATGCTCGGGGTCGGCTCCGTCTGCCGGGGATCGCGGCTGGTGCCGACGGTGGCGAACGGCATGCCGGCGTTCGGCCACTACCACCCGACGCCGGACGGGGGCTACCGGGCGTGGGCCGTGCAGGTCCTCGAGATCTCCGACGGGAAGATCACCGCGATCAACTCGTTCCTTGACACCCCCGCGTTGTTCCCGCTCTTCGGGCTCCCCCTCACGTTGGAGGCGGCGGACACGTCGGGCGAGCAGGCGGCCGACCGGTAGCGGCGCGGGCGCGCCGCCGGTCAGGCGGCGCGCAGCTCCCAGCGCCACAGCTCGTGCAGGGATCCCGAGCAGTCCGGGCAGGTCGGCAGGAAGCCTGCCGCGTCGGCCGCGGTCAGCTCGACGTCCACGGTGCAGTCGGCACAGCCCCACCAGATGGTCATCTCAGTTGCTGCATCAGTGACGTCCACGGCACCCAGGGTAAATCACAACGGTGTCATTCGCCGCAGCCGAGCGTGGCGCGCCGTTCAACCGACGGTGATGACGACGCAAAGATTTTCTCCACCATCGAGACACCGCGCGATAACGCCCAGCAGCCTCCGGCCGAGTCATCGCCAGAGACAACGTCCGTTCCGCTCCGCCTCGGGCAGAGTCTCCGCCGGTGGAAATCCCCTCCCCGCCGGTCGGTCCACGCCGGCGTGCCCGTCGGCGTGGACCATCGGGGCCGCCTCGGCGGGCGCCGCTCAGGCCGTCGGCAGCTCGTCGACCAGATCCGCGATCGAGTCGACCACGCGGCTCGGCCGGAACGGGAAGCGGTCGATGTCCGCCGCGTGGGTGATCCCGGTGAGCACGAGCACGGTGCGCATCCCGGCCTCGAGACCGGCGACGACGTCGGTGTCCATCCGGTCGCCGATCATCACCGTCGTCTCGGAGTGTGCCTGCAGCTTGTTCAGTGCCGCCCGCATCATCAGCGGGTTCGGCTTGCCCACGAAATAGGGCTCCACGCCGGTCGCCTTGCTGATCATGGCCGCCACCGAGCCCGTCGCCGGCAGGTCGCCCTCGGTCGACGGCCCCGTCGGGTCCGGGTTGGTGGCGACGAACCGGGCGCCGCCCTGGATCAGCCGGATCGCGGTGGTCACCGCCTCGAAGCTGTAGGTCCGCGTCTCACCGAGCACCACGTAGTCCGGCGCCGAACTGGTGAGGACGTAGCCGATCTCGTGCAGCGCGGTGGTCATCCCGGCCTCGCCGATCACATAGGCGCTGCCCTCGGGCCGCTGGTCGTTCAGGAACGTCGCCGTGGCCAGCGCGGAGGTCCAGATCGCCTCCACCGGGATGTCGAGACCGGTGTTGAGCAGCCGGTAGCGCAGGTCGCGAGGCGTGTAGATCGAGTTGTTCGTCAGGACCAGGAAGGGCGTGCCTGTCGCCCGCAACCGCTCGACGAACGTGTCGGCTCCCGGGATCAGTTTGCCCTCGTGGACGAGAACACCGTCCATGTCGGACATCCAGGACGTGACGGGTTTCGGCTCGGGCACGACCGTCAGAGTAGCCGCAGGACCCGGCACGAGACCGGAGGTGTCGGGAACGTTCCGTCCCGGTTGCCCGTTGTTCAGGACGCCGCCGGTTCCGGCACCGAGGAGTGAGTGAGGACGTGGGTTCCATACTGACGTTGCTGGTCGTGGTGGCCATCATCGCCGGAGTGGCCTGGTTGGTCCGCCAGCAGCAGGCCACCAAGGCGCGTGAACTGGACGACGCGAAGACCGAGGCACGCCGGTGGGTCGAGCGCCTCGGCGGGCAGGTGCTCAACCTGGTGGGCACCAACGACGCCGCGAAGCAGGCGCTGGCCGACGCGGCGGAGCGCTACACCGCCGCGGGATCCCAGATGGACCAGGCGCGGAGCGCCGCCCAGGCGCGCGGCGTGACCGAGACCGCGTACGAGGGCCTCTACTACGTCCGCGCCGCACGCAGCGCGATGGGCCTGGACCCCGGGCCCGAGCTGCCCCCGCTACCCGGCCAGCAGCAGGCCGGCGCGGTCAGCGAGGCCCGCGAGGTCGAGGTGGAGGGCCATCGCTACGGCGCCTCGCCGGACCCGACGGGCCGCAACACGCACTTTTACCCCGGCGGCATGGTCGCCGGTCGGCCCGTCCCCCGCGGCTGGTACTCCGAGCCGTGGTGGCGCCCCGCACTGGTCGCCGGCGCCTGGGGCCTGGGGTCGGCGCTGCTGTTCACCTCCATGTTCAGCGGCATGTCGGGGGTGGCGTACGCCGACGGGTACGCCGACGGCATGGCCGCGGACGGAGTCGACGGCTCCGGCGGCGACGTCGGTGGCGACCAGGGCGCCGACGTCGGCGACACCGGTGGCGACTGGGGTGGCGACTTCGGCGGCGGCGACTGGGGCGGCGGGGGCGACTTCTTCTGATCCACCCGCACGAAGCGACTTGAGCGGCCCTCGGCCCGCCTCTCCGACCGGCCCGGTGGCACGTTCCCGGGCCGGTCGGCTCGTTCCGGAGCACGGGTGTCGCGGTCGGTGCCTACCGGCGCTCGAGCCGCGTCGTCGTCCGCCGTGCTGCCCGCCGCGCCGGCCTGACGGGTTCGGGTGCCTGGCACACCGGACACCAGAACAGGTTGCGGGCCAGGTGGCGCGCGTGCGCGACCGGAGTCCCGCAGACCAGGCAGGGCTCCCCGGTGCGCTTGTAGACGTAGGTCGCGCGGGCGCACGGGCCGACGCCGTCGACCAGCCGCGGGTCGTGCTCGGACCGCAGGGTCTCGATCTTCCCGCGGCGGTACCCGTCGTGGAGCAGGTCGACCAGGTCGACCCACAGCTCGTCCCAGCACGCGCGGGTCAGCTTGCGGCCGGGCAGCTGCGGGTCGAGCCCGTGGCGGAACAGTGCCTCGGCCCGGTAGACGTTGCCCACGCCAGCGATCACCGACTGGTCCATGAGCAGCGTCGCGAGCGGCGCCCGCGAGCGCGAGATCCGGGCCCAGGCCCTGTCCGGGTCGGCGTCGTCGCGCAGCGGGTCGGCGCCGAGCCGGGCGTGGATGGCGTCGACCTCGGCGTCGGTGAGCAGCTCACAGGCGGTGGGGCCGCGAAGGTCCCCGTAGTGCGTCTCGCCGATCACCCGCATGCGTACCTGGCCGCGCGGCTCCTCGACCGGCAGCCGGTCGTCGGAGAACCTCCCGTACAGGCCGAGGTGCACGTGCACGACGAGGTCGGGGCCGTAGTGGTGGAACAGGTGCTTCCCGTGCGCCTCCGCCGACTCGAGCACGCGGCCGTCGACCATCTCCGCGTTCGTGGCGAAGCGACCCTGAGGGCTGGAGACCGCGACCGGACGCCCGACGTAGCGGCGGGTGTGCAGGGCGGCGAGGCGGTGGAGGGTGTGGCCTTCGGGCATCAGCTGCCGGGCAGCGGCGGGGGCGTGCCGGTGCGCTCGTAATCGGCGACCATGTCGATGCGCCGCTGGTGGCGGGGGTCCTTCGAGAACGGCGTCGCCACGAACGTCTCGGCCAGGGCTGCGGCGTCCTCCAGGCTGTGCATGCGCGCGCCGATCGCTACGACCTGGGCGTCGTTGTGCTGCCGTCCCAGTTGCGCGGTCTCGACGCTCCACGCGAGCGCGCACCGGATACCCGGCACCTTGTTCGCGGCGATCTGCTCGCCGTTGCCCGACCCACCGATGACGATGCCGAGGCTGCCGGGGTCGTCGAGCACGGCCTGTGCGGCGGCGATGCAGTACGGCGGGTAGTCGTCGGCGGGATCGTAGGTCGGCGGTCCGACGTCGATCGGCTCGTGCCCCAGACTGGCGAGGTGGGCGATCAGGTGGGCCTTGAGTTCGAAGCCGGCGTGGTCGGAGCCGAGATGGACGCGCACGGTTCGTCATCCTGCCCCATCCCGGCAGGGATCGCCGGAGTCGACGGTGTACCCGGCGGCTGGGTGGTCGCGCGGGTCTCCGGAGGGCGCGTCGCGTGGGCCGTGGTCGCCTCGGCCGCCGCCGTGCTGGAGGCGACGGCGGGGTACGCGGCGGTCGGCGTCGACATCCCGCTCGGCCTGCCCGTCGGCACGTCACCCCGGGCGTGCGACGTGGCCTGCGCGCGCCGCCTCGGCCGCGCGCGATCGTCGGTGTTCCCCGCGCCACCGCGGCCGGTGCTCGCGGCGTCGACGCCCGACGAGGCGTTCGCGGTCGCGCGTCGGCTGACCGGGCGGGCGATCAGCCTGCAGACGTTCCACATCGGCCCCAAGATCCGCGAGTGGGACGCGCTGGTGCTGCCCGACCACGTCGTCGAGGTGCACCCCGAGGTGTCGTTGCGCACCCTCGCGCCCGACGTCGGCTTCGCGCCGAAGAAGACGGCCCGCGGCGCGGGGCAGCGGATCGCGGCGTTGGCGCGCTGGCTCGACGTCGGGGAGGCGCTGGGCGACCTGCCGTCCGGAGCCCGGCTCGACGACGTGCTGGACGCGCTCGCGGCGGCCTGGTCCGCACAGCGGTGGGCGGAGGGCATGGCAGACGTGCTCGGCGAGGAGGTCGACGACCGCGGCCGGCCGATGCGGGTGATCGTCTGACGCGGGCGGCCACGCTCGGGTCACCCCCGCGAGAGCCGCCGCTCCTCGGAGATCGGGGGGGCCGCGCTGGGGTCGTCGGCGATCTCCAGTTGCTCGGGGTTCGGCGCGTCCGGCCGGGGCTCCGGGACCGCGCCCCGCATGTCGGCCGGCACGTCGACGACCGCCGGGCCGTTGACGGCGGCACCGTCCACCCGCTCCGCGTCCGGCTGCTCCCCCGCCGGCGGCACGCCCGCCGCTTGCGCCGCCTCCGGGTCGGCCGGCGCATCGGTGTCGTCGTCCTCCGACGTCCGGTCGACCTGCTCGAACAGGTACCGCAGCACCGTCGCCCCTGCGGCGGCGACCGGCACCGCGAGGAACGCCCCGGCGATGCCGTAGAGCGTGCCGCCGGCGGCGACCGCGAGCAGCACCACCGCGGCATGCAGGTTCAGGCTCTTGCCCTGCAGGATCGGCTGCAGAACGTTGCCCTCCACCTGCTGCACGAGCAGCACGATCCCGAGCACGATCAGCGCGGAGGTGAAGCCGTTGGTGACCAGTGCCACGAGCACCGACAGCGCACCGGCGAAGAGGGCACCGACGATCGGCACGAACCCGCCGATGAACGTCAGCACCGCCAACGGCAGCGCGAGCGGCACGCCGACGATCAGCAGGCCGATCCCGATGAACACGCCGTCGCACAGGCTGACCAGGACCTGTCCGCGGATGAAGCCGCCGAGCGTGCCCCAGATCTGGCTCAGGACCACGCTCAGGTGCCCACCGGCCCGCGGGCCGACGACCCCGCGCAGCCACGGCAGGAACCGGTCGCCGTCCTTGACGAACAGGAAGGCCAGCACGATCGCGAGCAGGCCCGTGACGACCAGCGAGGCGAGCGTGCCGACACCGGTGAGCACTCCGCTGGCGATGGTCGTGACGCTGTTCTGCAACCGCTGCGTGACCTGCTGCAGCAGCGCGTCGAACTGGGTCGCACCGATGTTGAGCGGCGGTCCGGAGATCCAGTTCTGGATCGACTGGATGCCGGCCACCGCGCTGGTGGCGATCTCCGAGACCCCGCCGGTGATCGACGTCGCGAGAAAGTAGACGACGGCCGCGAGCAGCAGCAACGCCCCGAGCAGGACGGCTGCGGCGGCGAGTGCCGGAGGGGCCCCGCGACGCCGCAGCCAGCGGGCGGGCGGGTAGAGGACGGTGGTGATCAGCAGGCCCAGCAGGACCGGCATCACGATCACCCACAGCCGGGCGATCAGCCACCACAGCAGCGCGCATCCGAGGCCGATCAGCGCGAGCCGCAGGCTCCAGCGGGCCATGAAGGCCAGGCCGTCCGCGATCGCCGTGCTCCGGCCGCGCGGTCGGGGTTCGACGGTGGTCAACCTGCCCTCACTTGTCCGGGCCCTCGCCTGCTCGGCCCTCGCTCATCCGGCGGGCCGATGGAGGCCGCCCGACGTGCGGTACCCGCCCGTCGGCTCTCCCAGTCCGGTTCGGTGCCATCGAGGCGATTGCACCACCTCTGGAGTGTTCGACGACCTCGGCCGTCGAGTACAACCGTCGGAGTGACCGACAGTAGCCCACTGGTGGCCGGGATCGTCCTCGTCGGCGGCCGCTCGACCCGCATGGGCACGGCGAAGGCGGGCCTGGAATGGCACGGTTCGACGCTTCTGCAGCGGACGGTGGGGATCGCTCTCCGGGCGGTCGACGGACCGGTGTTCGTGGTGCGGGCGCCGGGGCAGCGGCTGCCTGCGTTGCCGGGGCACGTCGAGGTCGTCGACGACCAGGTGGCCGGGCGCGGTCCGCTGCAGGGCATCGCCACGGGTCTGGCCGCCGCGGCGGGGCATGCCGCGGTGGCCGCGGTGTGCCCCGTCGACCTGCCGCTCCTGCATCCCGCCTTCGTCCGCCGGGTGGTGCGGGAGGTGCGCGCGGACGCGGCCCTGGAGATCGCCCTCCCGGTCGCCGGGGGGCACGCGCAGCCGCTGGCCGCCGCCTACCGCACCGTCCTCGCTCCGCGGATCGCCGAGCTCGTCGACGCCGGCACGCTGCGCGTGCAGACGCTGATCGAGCGGTGCCGCGTGCTGACGCTCGACGAGTCCGCGTTGCTCGCCGACCGGGCGTTGGCCGCCGCCGATCCTCGGCTGGAGTCGCTGCTCGACGTCAACACGCCGGCCGAGTATCGGGAAGTCCGCGGCCGCCTCGCACCGTCGGTGCAGGTCGAGTGCTTCGGAGCGCTCGCGGGCCGGATGGACACCGGGCCTCGGACGGTGCATGCGGCGACGGCCCGCGCCGCCGCCGCGGCAGCGGGGCTCACCTTCGACAGGTCGGTCGTCGCCGTGGTCGACGAGCCCGGCGCCGCGAGCCACTCGTCCTCGGATCCCGAGCTGCCGCTGCTGCGCGGCGACATCGTGGCGTTCCTGCGGGCCGGTGAGCACTGCTGAGTTGACCTCAACCATCATCGAGGTTCTAGCGTCGGTTCCAGGAATTGTCGGTGCCTGGCGACACACTGTCCCCGGACACCGGCCGAGCGGAACGGGCGTGCCATGAGTATGGAAATGCAGGCGTGGAACTCGCTGTACCAGGCGATGCACGCCCACGACGAGACACGGCCGTTCTCGCGCTCCACGCTGCGCCGCATCGCGGGGTTCGCCCGCCCACACCGGCGGCGGCTGGCGGTGTTCCTCGTGCTCAGCGTCCTCGGTGCCGTGCTGGCGGTGGCGACGCCGGTGCTCGCCGGCCGGGTGATCGACACGATCGACACCCACGGGCCGCCGGGAACCGTCGTCGGCCTCGCCGTGCTGATCGCGGTCATCGCCGTGGCCGAGGCAGCGCTGGGCGTGGTCACGCGGTGGTTCTCCGCCCGGATCGGCGAGGGGCTGATCCTGGACCTGCGCGCGACGGTGTTCTCACACGTCCAGCGCATGCCTGTGGCCTTCTTCACCCGCACCCGTACCGGAGCGCTGGTGAGCAGGCTGAACAACGACGTCATCGGGGCGCAGCGGGCGTTCAGCGACACGCTGTCCGGGGTGGCGGGCAACGTCGTCACGCTCGCACTGGCACTCGGCGTCATGCTGACGCTGTCGTGGCAGGTCACCGTGCTCGCCCTGGTCCTGCTGCCGGTCTTCGTGGTGCCTGCACGGCGGATCGGGCGACGGCTCGCCCGGCTGGAGCGCGAGGCGGCCGACCACAACGCGGCCATGGGCAACCAGATGACCGAGCGGTTCTCCGCGCCCGGGGCGACGTTGGTCAAGCTGTTCGGCCGGCCGGCGGACGAGTCGCGGGAGTTCGTCGACCGGGCGGCACGGGTGCGCGACATCGGGGTGCGCACCGCGATGGTGCAGTGGGTCTTCGTCACCGCGCTCACGCTGGTCTCGGCACTCGCCCTCGCGCTGGTGTACGGCCTGGGCGGGTACCTCGCGCTCAACGGCCGGATGGCTCCGGGCGACGTCGTCGCGCTCGCCCTGCTGATCACGCGGCTCTACGCACCGCTCACCGGGCTGGCCGGTGCCCGGGTGGAGGTCATGACCGCCCTGGTCAGCTTCGGGCGGGTGTTCGAGATCCTCGACCTGCCGCCGCTCATCCAGGAGCCGGAGCGGCCCAGCCCGCTGCCCGCCGGGCCGCTGTCGGTCGAGCTGTCGCACGTGCGGTTCGCCTACCCGGCCGCGACAGCGGTGTCGCTGGCATCGCTGGAAGACGTCGCCCAGCTCGACGACCGGGGTGGGGTCGAGGTGCTGCACGACGTGTCGTTCCGCGCCGAACCGGGGCAGATGGTGGCGCTGGTGGGATCGTCGGGGGCCGGCAAGTCGACGGTCGCCCAGCTGCTGCCGCGGCTCTACGACGTCGACGCCGGGACGGTGCGGCTCGGCGGGGTCGACGTGCGGGAGCTGTCGTTCGACACGATCCGGGGGGCACTCGGCCTCGTGACGCAGGACGGGCACCTGTTCCACGAGTCGATCCGCAGCAACCTGCTCCTGGCGCGGCCGGAGGCGACCGAGGCGGAGCTGTGGGACGTGCTGCGGCGGGCCCGGCTGGAGGAACTCGTCGTGGCGCTGCCGGACGGGCTGGACACGGTGGTCGGCGAGCGCGGCTACCGGCTCTCCGGCGGTGAGCGGCAGCGGCTGACGATCGCGCGGCTGCTGCTGGCCCGGCCCCGCGTCGTCGTCCTCGACGAGGCCACGGCCCACCTCGACTCCACGTCAGAAGCCGCCGTGCAGGAGGCCCTGGCCGAGGCGCTGGAGGGGCGCACCGCGGTCGTGATCGCGCACCGGCTGTCCACGATCCGCGCCGCGGACCTGATCCTCGTGGTGGAGGGCGGCCGCATCGTCGAGCGCGGCACGCACCCGGAGCTGCTGGCCCGCGATGGCCGGTACGCCGAGCTGTACCGCACGCAGTTCGACCAGGCGGTCGACCAGGCGCGCGACGCGGCCCTGGTCGCCACCGCATAGGCATGCGCCGCCCGCAGCCGGGGGGTGCGGGCGGCGCTACCCCAGGCTGCCACTCAGAAGAAGGAGGGCTCGTCGTCGTCCGTCCCGCGGAGTGGGGGCGGCGTAGCGTGTGGCCGTGATCGGCACGCGCTTGCGGGTGACCGCCCTGCGGCTGGGCTTCCGGACGATCTTCGGCCTTCCCCGTGTCGTCAAGCGGACGCTGGCCGGCGCGCAGGTCCGGGTGGAGGACCAGGGCCTCGACCTCGACGTGCAGCTGCTGTACCGGATCGGCAGTCTCTTCTCCCGCGGCGAAGGCGGCGCGGTGGACCAGGCGACGCTCGCGGAGCAGCGGCGGCAGGCCGACCTGTCGGCACACATCTCGGCCGGCCCCGTGTTCGACGACATCCGCACTCGAGATCTGGACGTGGAAGGCGCCGCCGGCTCGAGGCCGGCCCGGCTCTACGAGCCGGAAGCCGTCGGCACGCCGGGCCCGCTGCTCGTCTTCTTCCACGGCGGCGGGTTCGCGCTGGGCAGCCTGACGACCGCGGACCCGCTCTGCCGGCTCATCGCGGCTCAGGCGCAGCTGCGGGTGCTGTCGGTGTCGTACCGTCTCGCCCCCGAGCACCCCTACCCCGCCGGGCTGGACGACGCGGTCGCCGCCTTCGACTGGGTCCGGGCGCACGCCGCGGAGCTCGGCGCCGACGCGGAGTTCGTCGCGCTCGGCGGCGACAGCGCCGGCGGGAACCTCGCCCTGGTCACCGCGCACGAGCGCCCGGGCGGGGCCGCGTTCGTGATGGCGCTCTACCCCGTCACGGACGTCGCGCGCACGGGTGGGTCGCGCGACACGTTCGGCTCGGGCTTCGGGCTGTCGGCCGACACGGTGGCGTCGCTGGAGCGGTTCTACCTGCCGGACGGCGTTCCGGACGACGACCGTCGCGGGGCGATCGTGCGGGCGGACGACCTGTCGGCGATGCCACCGGTGTACCTGGCCACGGCCGGGTTCGACCCGCTCCGCGACGAGGGCGAGGAGCTGGCCGAGCGGCTACGCCGGGCCGGTGTGCCGGTCACCGGCAGGCGGTTCCCCGGCCTGGTGCACGGCTACGCCGGCCTCACCGCGATCAGCGCGACGGCTCGCGACGCGACCCTGGACGCCGCGAGCGCACTCCGGGCGGGGCTCGCGCTCGCCGGGCGCACACCGGCGTCGTCGATCGCCCTCACCCCGGAGGCGCCCTCCCGATCCGGCTCGGTGAGGTGACGCGCGCGGCCGACGGACGGTGGAGCGAGGTCGGTGACGGCGTGCTGGCCCGCCGGCACCCGGAGCTGGACCTCACCACCGGCCTGGTGCTCGGCGACCGGCGCGCGCTCGTCGTCGACACCCGCGGCGACGCACGCCAGGGCGCCGAGCTGGCCGGGGCCGTCCGCATGGTCACCGCGCTCCCACTGATCGTCGTCGTTACCCACGCGCACTTCGACCACTGCTTCGGCACCGCCGCCTTCCTGCCGTGCCCGGTGTTCGCCCACCCGCGCTGCCGCACGACCCTCGCCCGGACCGCGCGTGCCCAGCGTGCCGAATGGGCGACCTACTACCGCGACCGCGGCGATCCCGTCACCGCGGACGCCCTCGCGGCCACCGACCCTCCGCTCCCGGACCATCCCGTCGACCCCGAGGCGTCCGTCGACCTCGGCGTCCGAGCGGTCCGGCTCCGGCATCTCGGCCGCGGGCACACGGATCACGACGTGGTCGTGCACGTTCCCGACGCCGAGGTCGTGTTCGTCGGCGACCTGGTCGAGCAGGGCGCTCCCCCGGACCTCGGCGACGCCGTGGTGGCCGAGTGGCCCGCCACCCTCGACGCCCTGCTCGCGCTGCGACCCGCCGTCGTCGTCCCCGGCCACGGCGAGCCGGTCGACGCCCGGTTCGTCGGGAGCCAGCGTGCCGGGCTCGCCGAGGTGGCCGCGCTGCACGCCGCCGTCGCCGCGGGTGAGCTCGACGCGGCCGCCGCCACCCGACGCTCGCCCTATCCCTCCGTGCCCTGGCCGTCGCCTCCGTGAGCGTCGCTGTGAGCACCACTTGCCGCGCACCATCGCCCACCGCCCGAACCCGACGTGTGATGTTGGACCCGAGCGGGCAGCCAACCCCGTGCACCCGATCGCACCCGCAGTGACCCCCGGGCAACCCCGGCGTAACACGCGCTCCCTACCGTCGCGGCCATGAGTACGGCGGCGAGGGTCACCCGAGAGCTCCAGATCGGGGCCGAGGAGGAGTTCCACGTCGTCGACCTCGAGTCGAGGCGTACCACTCCGGAGGTCGACACGCTGCTGAGCCAGCTCGACGGCGAGGAGTTCGCGCCCGAGCTGCAACGCTCGCTGGTGGAGACCAACACGCCGGTGTGCGACACGCTCGACGATCTGCGCGCGCACCTGCAGCGGCTGCGGGGGCGGCTGGCCTCGGCCGCCGGGCCGCTCGGCCTCGGCGTGGTGGCGGCCGGCACGGTGCCGCTGGTCGACCTCGACGGAGGCGACATCTCGGCGGGCGCCCGCTTCGCCCACATGCAGCACGAGTACCAGGTGCTGGTCAACGAGCAGCACATCTGCGGCGCCCAGATCCACGTCGACGTGCCGGACCGCGACGAGGCCGTCCAGGTCGTCCGCCGCGTCGCCCCCCACCTGCCCACCCTGCTGGCGATCTCGGCCAGCTCTCCCTACTGGCGCGGCAGCGACACCGGCTACGCGAGCTACCGCGACCTGATCTGGGCCCGCTGGCCGACCGCGGGGCCGCCTCCGATGATGGAGACCGGGGCCGATTACGACGGGATGATCCAGGACCTGATCGACTCGGGGACGATCAGCGACCCCGGGATGGTCTACTTCGACGTCCGGCCCAGCGCCCACGTCCCGACCGTCGAGTTGCGGATCTGCGACGCCTGCCCCGAGGTCGACTTCGTGGTGCTGATCGCCGGCCTGTTCCGGGCGCTGGTCCGCCGCGCCCGGCTGGAGTGCGCGCAGGGCGCTCCGTTGCCGGAGATCCGTCACGAGCTGCTCCGTGCCGCCACCTGGCGGGCCGCGCGCTCCGGACTGGAGGGCGACCTGGTCAACCCGGCCGGATCGGCGCTGATGTCCCCCGTGCTGCTCATCGGGCAGCTGGTCGACTCCCTGCGCCCCCACCTGGAGGCGCTGGGCGACTTCGAGCAGGTGCTCGAGCTGTCCCAGATGGCGCTCGGCCGGGGCAGCGCGGCCGCGCGTCAGCGCCGTCGGTTCGGGCTGCGTGGCGAGCTCACGGACGTCGTCGACGGCCTTCTCGCGGCCACCCAGGGCAGCAGCCTGCCCTTCGACAAGGCACCGTCGATCGTCAGAGCGCCCAAGCTGCTCGACGACTACGAGGTGGCCGGGTTCGACGAGGCGGTCAGCGAGGAGGGCAACGTCCTGCCGCAGTACGGCTGGATGTTCCGCACGCTGTCCCGGATGGGCATCAACGGGATGAAGGCCGCTGAGAAGGCGCTGCACACCGAGCAGCGCGCCCGGGGCGTCACCTTCCGGGTCGACGACGAGCCCGAGCGGCTGTTCCCGCTGGACCTGCTACCCCGGATCATCACCGCCGACGACTGGGCCGGGCTCACCGCCGGGCTCACCCAGCGCGTCCGCGCGCTCGAGGCGTTCCTGCGCGACGTCTACGGCGAGCGACACATCATCGCCGACGGCGTCGTCCCCGCCTCGGTCGTCGACGACGCCCCCGGCCGCACCCACCTCGGCAAACTCGTGCCGGACGACGCCGTGCGGATCGCCGTGGCCGGCATCGACCTGGTACGCGACCGGCCGGATCACTGGATGGTGCTCGAGGACAACCTCCGTGTCCCGTCCGGCATGGCGTACTCGATCATGAGTAGGCGCCTGATCCGGAGCGCGATGCCCGATCTCGAGCCGCCGACCGGCGTCGTGCCCCTGGAGGACGTGCCCCGCCGCCTCCGATCGGCCCTGCTCTCGGCGGTCGACCAGGACCGGGCGGGCTACGACGAGGTGGCGCTGCTGTCGGCGGGCACCGTCGACTCGGCGTTCTTCGAGCACAAGCTGCTCGCCGACCGCATGGGCGTGCCGGTGGTGACCCCGCGCGACCTGCAGGTCACCGACGACGGGGTGTTCCTCATCGGAGAGGGCGGCCGCACCCGGCTCTCGGCGCTCTACCGGCGCATCGACGAGCTCGAGCTCATGGAGTCCGCCGGTGCCGACCTGCGCCCGATCGGCCGCGCGCTGGGCAACGCCGTGCGCCGGGGCAACGTCGCGCTGCTCAACGGCTTCGGCAACGGTGTCGCCGACGACAAGCTCACCTACGCCTACGTCCCGGAGATGATCCACTACTACCTGGACGAGAAGCCGATCCTGGACAACGTGCCGACCTACCCGTGCGTCGACTCCGAGCGCCGGGCCGAGGTGCTCGACCGGCTCGACGAGCTGGTGCTCAAGCCGGTGAACGGGTACGGCGGCAAGGGCATCGTGATCGGCCCGCACGCGTCGCAGCAGGAGCGCGACGAGGTCGCCGCGGCGATCCGTGCCGAGCCCGCGATGTGGGTGGCGCAGGACATGGTGTCGCTGTCGACGCACCCGACGTTCACGAAGGGCCACCTGGAGCCGCGCGCCGTCGACCTGCGGGTGTTCGCGCTGCAGTCGCGCCGCGGCTCCGGCACGGACGTCGACGTGCTCCCGGCGGCACTCACCCGCGTCGCCCCTGCGCACAGCATGATCGTCAACTCGTCGCGCGGCGGTGGCGCCAAGGACACCTGGGTCCTGAAGTAGCGACACGGCGGCGCAACGCTGACAGCGATCACCCCTGCGGCTGACCACCTCACAGAGCCCGCGGCGACCTCGCAGAGGGCCGCGGGCACGTCGCAGAGGCGATCGAGCCTGCGACGCGCACGTACGGCCTGCGAGGCAGCGACGACTCCTGCGAAGTACACCGGGCCGAGGCGACGCGTCCGCCGCCACCTCGCAGAGCAAGGTCGGTGATCGCCACCGGCGTCGTCCCAGAGCTCAGCAAATCACCGCGAGCGTCGCCGCACGGCAGCCGGGACAACCCCGGGACGACACTGATAGCAATCACCCCTCCGGCTGAGGGCGCCCCGGCGGGGGCGGCGTCCGGTCGGACACCGCCCCCGCCTCACATCGCGTCGATCTGGCGTCGGTCAGAGGATGTAGAGCATCTCCTGGTACGACGGCAGCGGCCACAGGTCGTCCGCGACGATCCCCTCGAGGGTGTCGGCGGCGGCGCGCACCGCGGCCATCGCCGGCAGCAGCTCGTTGCCGGCGTGCTCGGCCTCCGACAGGGTCGTCTCCCCCGCGTCGGACTCCATGGCGGCCCTGAGGCCGGCCAACGCCGTCCGCAGCTCGGTGAGCGGGACGGTGACCTCGGTCAGCGGGGAGGTGTCCGCCTCGACGCCGGCCGCCTTGAGCGCGGCGACGTTCTGCGCCACCTCGGTCTGGTGCCGGACGGCCGCGGGCAGGATGACCGTCGAGCCCATCTCCAGCATCAGCTTCGCCTCGACGCCGATGGTCAGCGCGTACTGCTCGAGACCGACCTCGTAGCGGCTGTGCATCTCGCGGTCGTTGAAGACGTTGTACTTGTCGAAGAGCGCGACCGCCCCGGGGGTGACCAGCTCCGGCAGGGCGTCGAGCGTGGTGCGCAGGTTCGGCAGACCCCGCTCTTCGGCCTCGAGCTGCCACTTCTCGGAGTAGCCGTCGCCGTTGAACACCACCGCGCCGTGCGTGGTGATGATCGTGGTCAGCAGGCCCTGGACGGCGTCGTCGAACTCGGTGCCCTTCGCGACGGCCGCCTCCAGCTCGGTGGCGCAGTAGTCCAGCGCCTCGGCCATGATCGTGTTGAGCATGACCATCGGCACGGCCACGGTCTGCCCCGAGCCGGGCGCGCGGAACTCGAACCGGTTGCCGGTGAACGCGAACGGGCTCGTCCGGTTGCGGTCGCCGGGGTCAGTCGGCAGGACCGGGAGCGTGTCGACCCCGATCTGCATCTGGCCCCTGCCCTTGGACGAAGTGGCCGGGCCCTTCGCGAGCTGCTCGAAGACGTCGGCGAGCTGGTCGCCGAGGAAGATCGAGATGATCGCGGGCGGGGCCTCGTTCGCGCCGAGGCGGTGGTCGTTCGTCGCCGAGGCGACCGAGGCGCGCAGCAGGCCGCTGTACCTGTGCACCGCGCGGATCGCCGCGGCGCAGAAGACGAGGAACTGGGCGTTCTCGTGCGGGGTGTCCCCGGGCACGAACAGGCTGCCCAGCTCGGAGTTGCCGAGCGAGAAGTTGACGTGCTTGCCCGACCCGTTCACCCCGGTGAACGGCTTCTCGTGGAACAGGCACTCCATGCCGTGCTTGCGGGCGACGGTCTTGAACACCGTCATCAGCAGCTGCTGGTGGTCCGACGCGACGTTGGCCCGCTCGAACATCGGGGCGATCTCGAACTGCCCCGGCGCGACCTCGTTGTGCCGGGTCTTGGCCGGGATGCCCAGCTTGAACAGCTCACGCTCGGTGTCCATCATAAAACCGAGCACGCGCTCGGGGATGGCGCCGAAGTAGTGGTCGTCGAACTCCTGGCCCTTCGGCGGCTTGCTGCCGAACAGCGTGCGGCCGGAGTTCAGCAGGTCCGGCCGGGCCAGGAAGAAGTGCCGGTCGACGAGGAAGTACTCCTGCTCCGGGCCGCAGTACGACACCACGTGCTCGGGGTTCTCGTGGCCGAAGAGCTTCAGGATGCGCTCGGCGTGGCGGCCCATCGCCTGCTGCGACCGCAGCAGCGGCGTCTTGTGGTCGAGCGCCTCGCCCGTCATCGACACGAAGACGGTCGGGATGCACAGCGTGTTGCCGTTCGGGTTCTCCAGCACGTAGGCCGGGCTCGTGACGTCCCAGCCCGTGTAGCCGCGCGCCTCGAACGTGTTGCGCAGGCCGCCGTTGGGGAAGCTCGACGCGTCCGGCTCACCCTGGACGAGGACCTTGCCGGCGAAGTCGGCCAGCGCCGAGCCGTCGGAGCCGGGCTCGAGGAAGCTGTCGTGCTTCTCGGCGGTCAGGCCGGTGAGCGGGTAGAACACGTGCGCGTAGTGCGTGGCGCCCTTGTCGAGCGCCCAGTCCTTCATCGCGGCCGCGACGGCGTCGGCGATGATCGGGTCGAGCTTCGCGCCACGCTCGATGGTGGCCATGACCGACTTGAAGACCGACTTCGGCAGCCGCTTCTGCATCTCGGCCTTGGTGAAGACGTTGCGGCCGAATACCTCGCCGGGAGCCTCGGTCTCGTCGAAGCTGTGGGCCGGCGGGACGTAGGCCTCGACGTCCATGATCGCCTGCAAGCGAACGGCGTTACCGCTCATCGTCGATGCCTCTCCACGGGGTCGTCGGGCTCCTCTGTCCGAGAAGCCGCACGCGCCCGACAGTAGGAACGGGCTGTGGCGACGACGTTTCCACGGAGTGACCTTCGTCCACCGACGGCGGCCTGCCACCCGCACCACCGGCCGCGATGCAACCGCTGATCGACAAACTCGACCCCGTTACCAGCTCCGTCACACGGACGTAACATTGCTTGGCGACGCTGGTCCGATGTGCGGCATCGCGGGTGAGATCCGGTTCGACGGTCACGACGCAGACGTGGCGGCGGTCGCGCGGATCAACGAGGCCATGCACCGCCGCGGCCCGGACGGATCGGGCGTGCACGCCATGGGCCGAGCCGCGTTCGGCCACCGACGGCTCAAGATCCTCGACCTGTCTGAATGCGGCGCGCAGCCGATGGTCGACAACGAGCTGGGCCTGACCACCGTCTTCAACGGCCTGATCTACAACTTCGCCGAGCTCAAGGAAGAGCTGCAGGGCCACGGCTACCGGTTCTTCTCGACCACGGACACCGAGGTCCTGGTCAAGGCCTTCCACAAGTGGGGCCCGGCGTGCGTCGAGCGCTTCCTGGGCATGTTCGCCTTCGCGATCCTCGACCGCGACACCGGCGTCCTCACGCTCGGGCGCGACCGGCTCGGCATCAAGCCGCTCTACTACACGCAGAACGCGAACCGGCTGCGGTTCGCCTCAGGGCTGCCGGCGCTGCTGGAGGGCGGCGAGGTCGACACGTCGATCGACAAGGTCGCGCTGCACCACTACATGAGCTTCCACTCGGTCGTCCCGGCGCCGCACACGATCCTCAACGGCGTGCGCAAGCTGCCCCCCGCGACCGTGCGCACCGTGCAGCCCGACGGCACGTTCTCCGACCACGTCTACTGGCGCCCCGAGCACGTCCGGCGCCCCGAGTTCGCCGGGATGTCGTCGGCCGACTGGCGCGACGCCGTGCTGGCGGCGCTGCGGCTGGCCGTCAAGCGGCGCATGGTCGCCGACGTCCCGGTCGGCGTGCTGCTCTCCGGCGGCCTCGACTCGTCGCTGGTCGTGGGCCTGCTCGCGCAGGAGGGCCAGCGGGGACTCAAGACGTTCAGCGTCGGTTTCCACGCCACGGCCGGCGAGACCGGCGACGAGTTCGAGTACTCCGACCTCGTCGCGCGTGAGTTCGGCACGGATCACCAGCAGATCCTCGTCGACCCCCACCGGCTGCTCCCGGCCGTCGACGAAGCGATCACGGCGATGGCCGAGCCGATGGTCAGCCACGACTGCGTGGCCTTCTACCTGCTGTCGCAAGAGGTCTCCAAGTCGGTGACGGTCGTGCAGTCGGGCCAGGGCGCGGACGAGGTGTTCGCCGGCTACAGCTGGTACCCGCCGCTGGCCGAGGTTCCGCGCGACCAGGGGCCGGTGGAGTACGCGAAGGTCTTCACCGACCGTCCGCACGCCGAGCTCGCCCACATCCTGGAGCCCGACTGGCTGCTCGACCACGACCCGTCGCGCGCCTTCATCCGCGAGCACTTCGCGATGCCCGGCGCGGAGACCACGCTCGACGCCGCGCTGCGGATGGACTCGACGATCATGCTGGTCGACGACCCCGTGAAGCGGGTCGACAACATGACCATGGCCTGGGGGCTGGAAGCGCGAGTCCCCTTCCTCGACCATGAGCTGGTGGAGCTCGCGGCGGCCTGCCCGCCGGAGCTGAAGCTCGCGCACGGTGGGAAGGGGGTGCTCAAGGAGGCCGCGCGTGGCAACATCCCGGACGGAGTCATCGACAGGCCGAAGGGGTATTTTCCGGTACCGGCGATCCGTCACCTCGAGGGCGCGTTCCTCGACCGCGTGCGCGACGCCGTGACCGACCCCGTTGCAAAGGCGCGCGGGCTGGTCCGCAGCGACTGGCTGGAAGCCATGCTCGCGGACCCGAACACCGCACGGACCAACCTCGGCTCGAACGCGCTGTGGCAGGTGGCGCTGCTCGAGATGTGGCTGCAGGAGAGGGGGATCTGACTTGGCCGGACTTCGCGCGGAGCGTGCTCCGCAGACGAGCGACGTGGTGACCGAGGCCGACTTCGTCCGTCGCCGGATGGACCGGCTGTCGGGTGAGCACGATCCGGCCCTGTTCCCGACGGCCTACTCCTGTCCGATCCCCTCCCCGGACGGCCGGATGCTGGCCTGGATCTCGGACCGCGACGGCCGGCCGCGCGCCTGGGTCGCGCAGCTGCCCCCGGACGGATCCGCGGTCGTCGAGCCGGGCTGGCCGCTGCCCACGGACGGCGACAGCCACGATCGAGATGGCGACGTGCCGTGGGACGTCCAGAAGATCGCCTGGTCGCCCGACGGCTACTGGCTGGCCTGCCAGCTCGCTCCCGGGGGCGGCGAACGCACCCGAGTCCGGCTCATCAGCCCGGACGGCAGCCAGATCCACGACCTCGCTCCGAGCGCCCCGGCCGTCACGCTGGGCTCCTGGTCGCCGAACGGACGCCAGCTCGGCATCACGATCTTCGGCGCCGTCAGTGGTGACGGGGCCGCGAGCCTGGTCGACGTCCGCGACGGCACGTCGACGATGCTCACCTCCGGCCCCGCGGCGTTGGTGTGCGCGATCAGCGGGGACGGCGCGCAAGCGGTCGTTCGCGTGGGCCGCCGCGGCGCCCGTCGGCTGGAACATTTCGACCTCCGCAGCGGGCGGTGCACCGAGCTGCTCCCCGGTGGCGAGGCGAACGTCGCCGACGCCCGCTTCGGGATCACGGGTGGCCAGCTGTTCGTGCACTCCGACGCCGCGGGCGAGCGGCCCGCGCTGCTGGCGGTCGGGCTGAACGGCGACGCCGAGCCGTCGCTGCCGTACGTCGTGGCGGGCCGCGACGAGCACGACCTCGACCTCGTGTCGCTCGACCCCATGGGCGCGCGTGCCGCGCTCGTGTGGAACGTCGACGGGCGGAGCGAGATCGAGCTGCTGGACCTGCGCTCGGGGCTCACCGAGCCCCTTCCCTGCCCGCCCGGTGACGTCGTCACCGGTGCGGCCTTCACCCGCGACGGGCGCGCCCTGCTGATCGGGAACGAGGGACCCACCGTCCCGCCGACGATCACCCGCATCGCCCTCGACACTCTGATCCGGCATGGGGCGGCCGCCCCGCACGAAGTGCGGGGTGGACGCGTCGGGGCCGGATCGGTCACTGTGACCCCCCTGCTCCCGGCGGCTCCGCGCGACGCCGGGCACCTCGTCGACCCCGTGCTGCACCACTTCCCCGGGGAGGACGGGCTCCCGCTCTCGGGCTGGCTGTTCCGCCCGACGGGCGCGTTCGGAAGCACGCCGACCCTCATCTGGCTGCACGGCGGCCCCGAGGCCCAGGAACGCCCGATCTTCCAGCCTCTGTTCCAGGCACTCCTGGCCGAGGGGGTCGCGGTCTTCGCGCCGAACGTCCGCGGCTCGGGTGGGTACGGCCGCACGTTCTCCCAAGCCGACGACCTGGAACGGCGGTTCGTCGCGATCACGGACGTGCGCGCCGCGGTGACGTCGCTGGTCGAGCAGGGGCTGGCGGACCCGGGGCGGATCGGGGTGTCCGGCCGGTCGTACGGGGGCTACCTGACGCTGGTGGCGCTGGCCTGGTTCCCCGAGCTGTTCCGGGTCGGGGTCGACGTCTGCGGCATCTCCGACTTCACCACGTTCTACGCCCAGACCGAGCCCTGGATCGCGGCGGCCGCCGTCACGAAGTACGGCGACCCGGCGGCGCACGCCACGCTGCTGCGTGAGCTGTCGCCGATCCACAGCGCGGACCGGATCACCGCGCCACTGCTGGTGGTGCACGGCGCCTACGACACGAACGTGCCGATCGTCGAGGCCGAGCAGATCGTCGAGGCCCTGCGCGACCGCGGCGCGTCGCCGGGGTTCCTGCTGTTCGACGACGAGGGCCACGAGGTGCACAGCACCGCGAACCGGGTGCTGTTCGTGCGCGAGGTGGTCCGGTGGGTCACCGGGCACCTGCTGGACGTGGGCGAGCAGACGGCCTGACCTGAGGGTCGTTCAGCCCTCAGTGGCTGAACGACTCGATGACCTGCCGGCCGTTCTGCGTGCCGACCACGAACCGGTAGCTCTCGCGGCTGACCTCGCCGCTCTTCTGCGTGAACACGATCGTCGCCGACACCGTGTTGCCGGACATCCGCAGGTCCTCCGCCCACACCCGGGACAGGCCGCCGTAGAAGCGGTTGAACCCGCCCCGGCCGCCCGACTGGCTCTGCGCGGTGGGGCCGAGCAGAGCCCACGCGGCGTCCGTGTTGCCCGGCAGCTGCCCGTAGTAGTTCTGGACGAAGCCCACGGGGTCGGCCGCGGGCGCCGCAGCGGTGGTGGTCGTCGCGGTCTCGCTCGGCGTCGGCTCGGCCGAGGAGCTGGGCGGCGCCGTGGTGGTCGGGGCCGCGCTCGGTGTCGCGACCGGAGGCGCGGCGGTCGCGGGCGCAGCGGCCTCCGTGGTGGTGGGCGCGGCCGAGCCCGACGGCGAGCCTGCGCCGCGGACGAGCACCACCCCGAGCACGCTGAGCCCGACGACCAGCACCGCCGCCAGCGCGATGAGCAGCGGACGACGCCGGTTGCCCGACGAGCCGCCGTCGCCTCCCCCGGGACGACCGTCGACCGGCCGGGCCGCGGGGGGCGGTGCGGGAGGCAGCGCCGCAGCGGTGGCGACCGGCTCCGGCGCCGGATCCGCCGCCTCGGCCGGGCGCATACCTGCGACGGCGGCGGCGAGGGGGTTCATGTCCAGCAGAGCGGTCCCCGTCGACGGCTTCCCGGTCGCAGGTGCCCGGCCCTCGGCGACCGCGGCGAGCCCGTCGCGGGCCTCCGAAGCCGTGGGGCGCTCGGTCGAGTCGTCGGACAGGAGCCGCATCAGCAGCGCGGTGAGCGGACCGGCCTGGTGCGGCGGATCCACGTTGCCCGTGGCGACCTTGTGCAGCAGCGCGTAGGCGTTGTCGTCGAGCCCGAACGGCGGGTGTCCTTCGACGGCGGCGTACAGCGTGGCCCCGAGGGCGAACACGTCCGACGCGGCCGTTGGCTCCTTCCCGCGGGCCACCTCCGGAGACAGGAAGGCGGGGGTGCCCGCGATCAGACCGGTGCGCGTGAGCTGCACGTCGTCGACCGCGCGGGACACGCCGAAGTCGGTGAGCTTGACGCGGCCGTCTTCGGCGATGAGCACGTTGCCGGGCTTGACGTCGCGGTGCACGACACCGGCGGCGTGCGCGGCGGCCAGCCCGTCGGCGACCTGGCGCCCGATCTCCGCGACCACGCGCGGCTCCAGCGGGCCCTTCTCGTTGAGCATGCCGGCCAGCGACTGGCTCGGCAGGTACTCCATGACCAGCCACGGCCGGTCCTCGTGCACGACGACGTCGAACATGCTGATCACGTGCGGGTGCTGCAGGCGGGCTCCGATCCGCCCCTCCCGCATGAGCCGCTGCCGCGACTCCTCCAGCGCGTCGCCACCGGCCGCCGTGGGCGGCTCGGCCGCACTGAGCAGCTCCTTGACGGCGACGGTCCGGTTCAGCAGCTCGTCCGTACCGCGCCAGACGACACCCATCGCGCCCGCGCCGATGCGCTGGTCGAGGCGATACCGGTTCCCGATCCGGGGGGCATCGTCAGCAGGCGCGCTCATCGCAGCCCAGGATATCCTCCGCCCCTCGACCACCTGTCGCCGCGGCCGGTCAGTGAGAGCGGGCTTGACCACATCGTTGCCGCCAAGCCGGGTTGTCCACAGCCCCGCGGCCCGGATTGATCCGCAGCCCGCGACGGAGGACGCTGGAGGCGACGGCGCGACGAGGCGCCACGGGCAGGTCGGGAACAGGGGACACGATGCGGATCGCGGACATCCTCGGCGACAAGGGCGTCGAGGTTCACACGGCACTGCCGTGGATCACGGTGGGTGAGGCTGCCAAGCGGCTGACGGACGCCGACGTCGGCGCACTGGTCGTCTGCGACGGCGAGCGCCGCATCCGCGGGATCGTCTCCGAGCGCGACATCGTCCGCGCCATCAGCCGGCGGGGCGCCGGAGTGCTCGAGCAACCGGTCGAGTCGGTGATGACGCACGACGTGCACACCTGCGATTCGCAGGAGACCGTCGCCCGCGCGATGGCCCTCATGACCCGCTTCCGCTACCGCCACCTGCCGGTGGTCGACCGCAGCAAGCTGATGGGCATCATCAGCATCGGCGACCTGGTCAAGCACCGGGTGCACGAGATGGAGATGGAGACCGGCGTGCTCCGCGACCGGGTGATCGCCCGCTCGTGAGGCGGATGTGGCCGGGCCGCACGTCCGCGGCCCGGCCCTCCTGCGTCAGTCGAACTCGGGGCTCTCGTCGCGCGTGCGCTTGAGCTCGAAGAAGTGCGGATACGCCGCCAGCAGGCGGGCGCCGTCGAACACCTTCCCCGCGTCCTCGCCCCGCGGGATGCGCGAGAGCACCGGACCGAAGAACGCCACGCCATCGACGTGCACCGTCGGCGTGCCCACGTCCAGGCCCACCGGCTCCATCCCGGCGTTGTGGCTCGCGCGGAGCTCCTCGTCGTACTCGGTCGACGACGCGGCGTCGGCCAAGGTCGGCGACAGGTCCAGCTCCGCCAGCGCCTCCTTGATCACCACGTCGAAGTCCTTGTTCTGCTGGTTGTGGATCCGCGTGCCCATCGCCGTGTAGAGCGGCTCGAGGATCTGGTCGCCGTGCTCACGGGCCGCCGCGATCGCGACCCGCACCGGACCCCAGGCCCGCGTCATCAGGTCGCGGTACTGGTCGGAGAGGCCCTCCCGGTCCTCGTTGAGCACGGCCAGGCTCATCACGTGGAAGTGCAGGTCGATGTCGCGGACCTGGCGCACCTCGAGGATCCAACGCGAGGTGATCCACGCCCACGGGCACAGCGGGTCGAACCAGAAGTCGACGCGGG
This sequence comes from Pseudonocardia charpentierae, assembly GCF_031845345.1. Taxonomy (NCBI): domain Bacteria; kingdom Bacillati; phylum Actinomycetota; class Actinomycetes; order Pseudonocardiales; family Pseudonocardiaceae; genus Pseudonocardia; species Pseudonocardia charpentierae. The sequence continues at coordinate 64,158 of NZ_JAVREJ010000023.1, forward strand.
TGGGGCTGTCGGTGCCACTCACAAGCTCTCCGATCATCGATCCCGGGCTCCGTGCCCGGGTACGGGTGCGTCGTGTTGCTGCCACGTTCAACCAGCTCGGGTACGTCGGATGTTCCGGAATCCCCGCCACCCGCTCAGGACACTCGTGGTTGGATCGGCCCATCGGTCGGACCCCGGTTCCGGCCAGTAGAGGAGTCGGACACGGCATGGCCCCGCCCAACCTGACCCGCGTCGACGCCGAGCGGCGGGCCGCTCAGCTGAATGTCACCGGGTACACCGTCGAGCTCGACCTCACCGACGGCTCCGGCGCCCCGGGCGAGTCGACCTTCGCCACCACCGCGACGGTGCACTTCACCTGCCGCGAGCCCGGTGCCGACAGCTGGATCGACTTCGTGGGGGCGGGAGTCTCCTCGGCCACGCTCAACGGCACCGCGCTCGACGTGTCGGGCTACCGCGAAGACGACGGCATCGCCCTGCCCGGCCTGGCCGCCGAGAACGAGCTCGTCGTCGTCGCCACCGGCAGGTATATGAACACCGGCGAGGGCCTGCACCGCTTCGTCGACCCCGTCGACGGCGCCGTCTACCTCTACTCCCAGTTCGAGACCGCCGATGCCAAGCGGCTGTTCGCCTGCTTCGACCAGCCCGACCTCAAGGCCCGCTACACCTTGACGGTCACGGCGCCCGCCGACTGGAAGGTCGTCTCGAACGCGACGGCGCAGGTCGAGCGGGCCGGTGCAGCCGCCGTGCACCGCTTCAAGCCCACCGAGGTTCTGAGCACCTACTTGGTGGCGCTGGTCGCGGGGCCGTACGCGGAGTGGCGCGACGAGCACGTCGACGCAGAGTCCGACGGTTCTGGCGGGCAGATCCCTCTCGGCATCTACTGCCGTGCCTCCCTCGCGGAGCACATGGACGCCGAGCGGCTGTTCACCGAGACCAAGCAGGGCTTCGACTTCTACCACCGCAACTTCGGCATCCGGTACCCGTTCGGCAAGTACGACCAGCTGTTCGTCCCGGAGTTCAACGCGGGCGCGATGGAGAACGCCGGCGCGGTGACGTTCCTCGAGGACTACGTCTTCCGCAGCCGCGTCACCCGCTCGACCTACGAGCGCCGCGCCGAGACCGTGCTGCACGAGATGGCGCACATGTGGTTCGGCGACCTCGTGACCATGCGCTGGTGGGACGACCTGTGGCTCAACGAGTCGTTCGCGACGTTCGCGAGCGTGCTCTGCCAGGCGCAAGCCACCGAGTACACCGAGGCGTGGACGACGTTCGCGAACGTCGAGAAGAGCTGGGCGTACCGCCAGGACCAGCTCCCCTCCACCCACCCGGTCGCCGCCGACATCCCGGACCTGCAGGCCGTCGAGGTCAACTTCGACGGGATCACCTACGCCAAGGGCGCCTCGGTGCTCAAGCAGCTCGTCGCCTACGTCGGGCTCGAGCCGTTCCTCGCGGGGCTGCGTGCCTACTTCGAGGCCCACAAGTGGGGCAACGCGACCTTCGACGACCTGCTGGGTGCTTTGGAGCAGGCCTCGGGGCGCGACCTGTCCGGCTGGGGCGCGCAGTGGCTCAAGACCACCGGTCTCAACCTGCTGCGGCCGTCGTTCACTCTGGACGACGACGGCGCGTTCACGCGCTTCGAGGTCGTCCAGGGCGGCGCCCGCCCCGGCGCGGGCGAGCTGCGCACGCACCGGATCGCCGTCGGTGTCTACGACGACGACGGTTCGGGCAGGCTCGTGCGCACCCACCGCGTCGAGGTCGACGTCGAGGGCGAGCGCACCGCCGTTCCGGAGCTGGTCGGCGTCCCCCGCGGCAAGCTCGTGCTGGTCAACGACGACGACCTCACCTACTGCGCCCTGCGCCTCGACCCCGGTTCGCTCACCACGCTGATCGACCGGATCGGCGACATCGCCGAGCCGCTCCCCCGCACCCTGTGCTGGAGCTCGGCGTGGGAGATGACCCGCGAGGCCGAGCTCAAGGCCCGCGACTTCACCGCGCTCGTGGCCGGGGGCTTCGGGGCCGAGACCGAGATCGGGGTCGTCCAGCGGCTCCTGCTGCAGGCCCAGACCGCGATCATGTCCTACGGCGACGAGCAGTGGGCCGCCGAGCGCGGCTGGCCGATGCTGGTCGAGGCGCTGCGGTCCCGGCTCGACTCCGCACCGGCCGGTTCGGACGCGCAGCTCGCGGTGGTCAACTCACTCGCCGGCAGCGTGCTGCCCGAGCCCGTGCTCGAGCAGTTCAGCAACTGGCTGCGCGATGTCGACGTGCCGGACGGGCTGACTGTCGACACGGACCTCCGCTGGCGGCTGCTGCACGCGCTGGTCGCCCATGGCGCAACGGACGGCGACGCCGAGGCCCTGATCGCGGCCGAGCAGGAGCGCGACCCGACGTCCACCGGACAGCGTCAGGCCGAGCGGGCCCGTGCGCTCATCCCCACGGCCGAGGCCAAGGAGCGGGCCTGGCAGCGCGCCGTGCACGACGACGAGCTGCCCAACGCGATCAACGAGGCCATCATCAGCGGGTTCTCGCACCCCGCTCAGCGCCCGCTGCTCGCCCCGTACGTCGAGCGGTACTTCGCGGACGTCGCCGACGTGTGGGAGCGGCGTACGAGCGAGCGCGCCCAGTCGGTGGTGATGGGCCTGTTCCCGGCGTGGGCCGTCGACAAGGCGACGGTCGACGCCGCGGACGCATGGCTGGCCGACCCGGCGCATCCGCCGGCTCTGCGCCGGCTGGTGTCCGAGGGCCGGGCCGGAATCGTCCGGGCGCTGGCCGCGCGGGAGTTCGACCGCTCCTGACGAACGGGGCGAACGGGCAGGTCAGCCCCCGCTGAGGGCGTCGGAGAGAGTCGACGCACCCGCGGGGGTCGCCGCCTCGGCGGCCGCCGCCTCTTCCGCAGCGGCCTGCCGGGCTGCTGCCTGACGGGCCGCGGCCCGCCGGGCGGCTGCCTGCTCGGCCGCAGCCTGCTCCGCGGCCGCAGCTGCGGCCGCCTGACGCGCGGCCGCGGCATTCGCCGCACGCTGTGCGGCTGCCCGCTGCTCCGCCGCACGCTGGGCTGCCGCACGCTCCGCGGCGGCCTTCGCCGCTGCAGCGGCACGAGCAGCGGCGGCACGGCGCGCCGCCTCCGCACGTTCGGCCGCTTCCCGCTTCTCGATGGCGTCGACGACCGTCGCCGTCCGCCCCTTGGCCGCAGTGGCGACGCCGCCGAAGGGCAGGTTCATCACCGTGCCCACCGTGAGGACCGGCACCGCGACGACCTCGGGAGCCGCCGGCGGACCTGCCGCCGGTGCCACCGGGAAGGTGCCGGGGCTGCGCACCGCCGCCAACGCCTGCAGCGGAGTCTCCGTGCGGCCCATGGCCACCGCCGCCGAGCCGACCAGCGTGACAGCGACGAGCGCGGACAGACCGACCCGGGCGGCGGTGGTCAGCGCGTGGAGGACAGGTGCCCGAGGCACGGTGAATCCCCCGACCCGGGGAACCGGGACGAGCGGTATCGGAGCGATGCCCTGACTCACGAGGGACGCGCCGTACGGATGTGCGACGTCACCAGATCACCGTACGACAAGAACATGGCCGGTGCCCACACCGAGAACGGCCGAACTCTTCCAGTCCGGTCGGACCTGCCCTCAGTGGACCAGTCGGAGTCCTCTCAGGACTCGACGGACCCCACCGCCGCGGCGCCGGAAGCTCGGGCAGCCCGTCGGCCCGCACACCGAGCAGTCGTCCCCCGACCGCCAGTGCTCGTGCACCTGCGCCCCGTGTCCGCAGAGGCACGAACCCGCGATCGCCTTCGTACCGCTGTGAGCCTCGCGCGGAGCGGGGAGCTTCAACCGCTCCGACACGGCGTCGTCGAGCACGGGCGATCCCGCGGCATCGCGGACGACCCCGATCCCGGTGGGCGGCGTGAGAACGGACGAGCCCATGGTGTGGCCGGACCGCTGTCGGTCCGGACGGTCGTCACCCATGCAGGTTCCCCTTTGAATTGCTCGCTGCGCCGAGTCACAGACAGTATGCGGTCACGTGTCGGTCACGACATCGCTTGACCAGATGAACGGTGTAAAGCGGGCGACGACCGTCGCCGCGCACCGTTGATCGACAGTGGCGACCGTTCAGCGCGTCGGCGTCGCCCCCGGGCGACCGACCTCGGGTCGCTCCGGCGCCACGTCCAGCCCCGAGTCCGCTGCCGGCAACCGCACGGTCGCGAGGCATCCGCGCGGGTCGGTGACGGTGCGCAGGTCCAGTTCTCCGCCCTCGCGATTGATCAGACGGGCGCTGATGTGCAGGCCCAGCCCCGATCCACCTGCGGACGGGTCGTGCACGCCGCGCTGCAGCACGTCGTGCCCCAACGCCGAACGCAGTCCCGGCCCCTCGTCCCGGACCTCGATCACGACCTTGTCACCCGCGCGGTACCCGCGAACGGCGACCGGCGCGCCCGGCGCGTGCCGGTCGCAGTTGGCCAGCAGGTTGGTGATCACCTGGGCGAGCACCGCGGCGTCGCCGCACGCGCGCAGCGCCGGATCGGCGTCGACCGTCACCAGCGCTCCCGCGGACGTACGCAGCGTGACCAACCCGGCCAGCACCGGTCCGACTTCGTACTCGGCGCGCGGCGGCCCGTCCGGGGCGTCGAACACGAGACCACCGCCGTCGAGGATCTTGTGCAACCGGGTCAGCTCGGACAGCACCGCCTGCCGGAGACGCTGCTGCTCCTCGTCGTCCGCACCCGAGCTGAGCAGGTGGGTGATCCCGGCGAGGCCGGCCAGGCCGTTGCGCAGCTCGTGGTCGCGCTCGGCGGCGAGCTCCTGCGCGCGCCCCAGGTGTACCGCTGCGACCGTCAACTCCTCCTGCTGGGCGAAGTGCTGCGAGCGCACCGCCGCGATCGACCGCGCAACGAGCCGGGCCAGGGCGAGGAGCACCACCACCGCCCCGACCAGTCGCAGCGCGGTGAAGACCGGGTCGCCGATCGGCACACCCGTCGCCACCCGGTAGAGCTGGGCGATCGCGACCACCGCGAGACCGAGCCCGAACCGCAGCCGCGGTCCGCTGCGGCGGCGATAGCCCTCGACGACGTAGCCGACCGCGACCGCCGTCCACGCCGGCAACACCACCACCACGAGCAGGGCCATCACCGCCCGGCTCGGGACCGCGGTCTCGGGCACCGCCGAGGCCGCCGTCGCGAGCAGGGCACCGACGACCGTGAACATCCAGGGAACCGCTGGTGACAGCCGCTGCGGCGGCCGCAGCGACGCCACGAGCAGCGGCAGCGCGACGACGTAGGCGACCACCCGGATCAGCAGCAGGCGCGGCGTGTCGCCACTTGCTGCGAGCGCGCTGACAGGCAGCACGACCACGCCGTAGAGCGCGAACGCCGCCGCTGCCCACGACCAGCGCGGATCGTCACAGACCCGACCGATGATCTCGGCGAGGATCGCGGCCCCGGCCGTCACCGTCGCGGTCGCGACCGTCAGCACGAGGACGGCCGCACCGGGCGGTCCGAGACCGCGCAGCGCCGGCGTCATCGCCAAAGCCGTCATCACCGCGCAGATCGCGATGACGACTGCCGTGTCGGTGAGTGGACGCGACGGCCGCCAGAGGCGACCACCACGCGTACTCTCCGTAACCCCAATCACAGGCGTTCGCCCCCTCAAGCAACGCCGATCCCGGAAGAGGCCTGATCCTACGGCCCCTCGTCACACAGCGCGGCCTGGCGTCGTCGTCGGATCGTGTATCAGCCGGCGTGGCCGCGGCGGTAGAGCGCGACGGCCTCGAGCTGCGACCCGACCTCCAGCTTGCTCAGCACCGACCGGATCTGGGTCCGGACGGTGGCCAGCGAGACGACGTACTGCTCCGCGACCGCCTGCGCGCGGTTCCCGCGGGCCAGCTCGGAGAGCACCTCGCGCTCGCGCTGGGTGAGCCGGTTGAGCTTCTCCGCGACCTCGCGGCGCTCGGCCTCGTGCGCGCGGAAGGAGTCGATGAGTTCCTGACGCGTCTCCGGACTCATCACCGGCCTGCCGAGCAGCGCCGCCTTCACATTGGCCAGCAGCACCGGCCACGGCGCACGCTTGGGCACCGCCGCGACCGCGCCGGCGTCCAGCGCCGCGCCGATCCGGCTCCGTTCGGCCGCCGACAGTACGAGGCAGGACCAGCCCTGCTCGATCAGCGGGACGACGAGGTCGACCCCGTCACGCCGCCGCCCCTGCCGGTCGCGGCCGAGGTCCAGGTCGAGCAACGCCAGCCCGGGCGGCAGCGACGCCGCCTCCTTGAGCACCCCCACGAGGTCGACGGCGGCGGCGCGCCGGGCGCGGAGGCCCTCCGCAGTCAACGCGACGGCAAGGGAGGTGCCGACGAGCTCGTGATCGTCGACGATCAGGACACTCGGGGCACCCTTGGGGGACGGGGACGGTTCGGCCATGCCACTCGCTAGGTCGGTACGGGTCTCGTACGTCGGTCACTGACGACCGACCAACGAGCCCGACCTGCGCGAGGTGCGGTGAATGCGAGGTAGCCAGGACATTGTCTCAGCCCCGGCATACCTCAGTTGCGGCGCGATCCCGCCTGGTCGGCGAGCATCCGCAGCCCGCTGAGCAGCCCGCCGAGCAGGTCGCCCTCCTTGAAGGAGGCCACCATGCTCATCACGGCGAGCTTGGCGCCGCGGTCGGGCAACCGCACCCGGGCCTCCTGCCCGGTGACCACCTCGACGACCCGCTGCTCCGGGCTGACCGCCACGAGCACCGACTCGTCCGAGCCCTCCAGCTGGCCGTGCAGCCGCTGAGCGGTGTCGGTGGCCCTGCCGCCGAGATCGCCGAGATAGACGCTGAACCGCAGGCCGCTGTCGCGGCTGGCGAGGGTGAGCGCCTCGTCGAGCCGGGTGAGCTGAACCGGCGTGAACGGCAGACCGGACAGGTCCGGCTCCGTGTAGACCTCGGCCGCCGAGATCCGCCCGGACGAGGTCACGACCGCGCCCAGCGGCAGGTTCTCGCTGCCGGGCATCGCCAATGCCTGCCCGTGGTCGCCTTCACCCTGGTCCATGGTGCTCCCCGGCTTGTTCTCACCAGCTGCCACGTGCGCCTCCTCGCTCACCGGTCACCGCCCGCGCGTGGACAGCCGGCAGATGCGCCCCTTCCGGGTTCGCGGTCCACCACAGGGGCTGGTAGTCCCACGAGTCGCCGACGCGGTGGCGCTTGCGCTTGGCCTGCTTGGGCCCCACCACCGCCAGGAAGACGAGAAGGAAGATGCCGACGACGGGAATCCCGAACCACAGGAGTGTCTCGAGCACGCTCACGAGGCGGAACGTACCGGATCACAGGCCGTCGCGTGCACGTGAGGCGGACCGCACAAGATCGGTAAGGACGATTTCCTCACGGGATGTATCAGCGAGGCCACTTGGCCCCTCCTCACACCGACCGCGAAGGTCAGTCGGAGACGGGGCCGTGCCGGAGGGGCGTGCGGCCCCGTCTCTGACGTTCCCGGAACCGCTACGCGTCGGCAGGCAGACGCAACCGGGCCACGACGGCCCGATGGTCCGAGCCCGGCAGGTCGTGCACAGCGAAATCGAGGGTCGTCGTTCCCCGCGGGACGAACACGTGGTCGATCTGGATGCCGAACCATCGCGGCAACGACGACGGGAACGTGCCTATGAGCGCGTCGAGTCCGCTCGCCGCGCTGACACAGCCGCCCAGGGCCGCCCGCAGCGGGCCGTTGTCCAGCGTGGCGTTGAAGTCACCCGCCACAATGGGCGCCGGCTTCTGGCGCCTCCAGCGCCCGACGACCCCGAACTCGCGGCGCCAGCGCCTCGCGAGTCGCTTGTGGCGGGGCGCGGTGGTGTGCACGGCGAACAGCTCGCGGGCGCCGAGGACTCCCCTATTGGCCTGCAGGTGGTGGTAGTGCAGATCCGATCCCGCCTGGACCTCCACCTCCCCTGCCCGTGGACCCGCGAGCAGCACCACGCCTCGGATGTCGGGCGCTCCCGGTGGAGTGGCCGCCCAGCCGCGGTAACCCATGTGGGACACGAGCGGCGCGAGCTTGTCGCGGAAGTCGCAGCCGGCCTCGGGGAGCACCACGAAGTCCGGCTTCTCCCGCTCGATCAGGCCCGCGAGCATTCCTGTATCCGCGCGTCCGGTGAACACGTTCGCACTCAGCACCGTGAGCGGCTCGGACGCGGCGCTGCCGGCTGTCTGCCGACCTGTCCGACGAACCCGCCGCACGACCGCTGCGGCTCCCGCAGCGGCGACCACACCGAGCGCGAGCCCCGTAGGCCGCGTCGGCCGCCATGCGGCGAGCGTGGAGCCCGCCAGAGCGGCCCCGGCCACCGCCTGCGGACGCCAGGCCACGGCCGCGATCATCGGCAGCCGGCCGTCGAGCTTCACGACGTCGGGCACCAGCACCGCGGCGGCCGCCCCGCCGAGTACGGCGGGCGCGATCCGACGCACCGCGCGAGAGAACGACATCGGCACGACCCTACGGTCCGCCGTCGTCGCCTCCCGCGCCGACGCTGGGGAGCGGAAAGACCGGAAAGTGTGTCAGCGCCCGACTATCCGGCGCAGCAGCCCCACCGGACGACGGGGCACGTCGTCCTCGCGCAGCTCGACACACTCGGGGCAGCGGCGGACACCGGGCTCGGCCATCGACGCCGCAGTGATGACTTGGCCGCACAGTGCGGGGTAGCGGCCGTGACGGGCGGCCGGAGCGATGTCGAGCTCCCGCACCTCGTGGATGCGTCTGTCGAACACACAGGTCACCGACACGGTGAGCACGGCCTGGGAGAGGTTGTCGCGCTGCCCGAGTGTCACGGCGCCCTCCGAGAATCGCTGTTGTGCATCGTCATCCTGCCTCCCCGCACAACACTGTGCAAGGTCGTCTGCACGTGCATCTGCACGATCGGGTGTCGCGTTACCCCATGTCGGCGACATCACTGTCAGCCTGATCAACAGCTTGTGACAGGTCGTGCACCCAGAGGGACATCGGGCGGGTGCGCGTCGCTATGCTGCTGCCGTGGCCGCAGCGGAACCTGCCGTGAGCGACGCCCCGGCGCCGCTCGATCCCGCTCGCACCGCCAGCCCGACGGTCCTGCGTCTCGTCATCGGCACGCAGCTGCGGCGCCTCCGCGAGGCCCGTGGCATCACCAGGGAGGCGGCCGGCGCGACCATCCGGGCGTCGGAGGCCAAGATCAGCCGCCTCGAGCTCGGTCGCGTGAGCTTCAAGGAACGCGACATCATGGATCTGCTCGCCCTGTACGGCGTGACCGATCCGGCCGAAGGTGAGGCATTCGTGCAGCTCGTCCGACAGGCCAACACTCCTGGCTGGTGGCACCACTACTCCGACGTGCTGCCCGGCTGGTTCGAGATGTACGTGCGGCTCGAGCAGGCCGCGGCGACGATCCACAGCTACCAGGTGCAGTTCGTGCCCGGCCTGTTCCAGACCGAGGGGTACGCGCGCGCCGTCATCGCCGCAGACGCCGACGCCGACGGCGGCGAGGAGACCGACCGACGGGTCGCCCTGCGGATGACCCGGCAGAAGCTGCTCAGCGAGCCCGAGGCGCCGCACTTCCGGGCCGTGCTCGACGAGGCCGCCCTGCGCCGCATCTACGGCTCGACGCGGGTGATGCGCGACCAGCTCGAGCACCTCGTGACGGTCGCCGACCTGCCGAACATCACCCTTCAGGTGTTGCCGTTCGACCGCGGCGGTCCGGCCGCAGCGGCGGGCCCGTTCGCGATGCTGCAGTTCGCCGAGGACGACCTGCCCGACATCGTCTACATGGAGCAGCTGACGAGCGCGGTGTACCTGGACAAGCGGGCGGACGTCGAGCTCTACCGCCTGGCCATGGATCGGATCGCCGACGCGGCGTTGACGCCGACGGAGAGTCGCGCCTTCCTCGCCGACCAGGCGGCGCAGCTCTAGTGTCCTGCGCCGGTGATTCGGTGAAGAAGTCGTCCGAGTCGTTCGAGGATGTCCTCGGCGGACTTGGTCCAGATGAACGGTCTGGGGTTGTCGTTCCAGGCCTTCACCCAGGCTCGGATGTCGGCTTCGAGGGCCTGGACGCTGCGGTGGTCGCTGCGCTGGAGCAGGTCTTCGGTGAGGTAGGCGAACCAGCGTTCGACCTGGTTGAGCCAGCTGGAGTAGGTCGGGGTGTGGTGCAGGGTGAAGCGGGGGTGCCCGGCCAGCCAGGCCTTGATCGCCGGGGTCTTGTGGGTGCCGTAGTTGTCCGCGATCAGGTGCACCTGCAGGTGCGCGGGGACCGTGGCGTCGATCTTGGTGAGGAACTTCTTGAACTCGATCGTGCGGTGCCGGCGGTGCAGTGAGGAGATCACGGTTCCGTCGGCGGTGTTGAACGCCGCGAACAGGCTGGTGGTGCCGTGCCGGACGTAGTCGTGGGTGGCGCGCTCGGGCATTCCGGGCATCATCGGGAACGCGGGCTGGGAGCGTGCCAGGGCCCTGGACCTGGGACTTCTCGTCCACTGACAGCACGACCGCGCCCTCGGGTGGGTTGAGGTAGAGCCCGACGACGTCGAAGACCTTCTCCACGAACAACGGGTCGTTGGACAGCTTGAACGTCTCGGCACGGTGCGGCTTGAGATCGAAGGCCTTCCAGATCCGCCCGATGCTCGAGCGCGACAACCCGGTCCGTTCGGCCATCTTCGCCCGCGACCAGTGCGTGGCATTCGCCGGTGTGGACTCCAACGTTGCCACCACGATGTCCTCGACCTGCTCACCGGTGATCGACGACGGCCGGCCGGGCCGCGGATCATCGGCCAGCCCGTCCAAGCGGGCCTCGACGAACCGGGCCCGCCATTTACCGACCATCTGCACCGAGACCCCGAGCTGCTCGGCGACCGCGGTGTTCGACCGCCCCTGCGCGCACGCCAGCACGATCCGAGAGCGCATCGCCAGCGCCTGCGCAGAGGTCGCCCGCCGCGCCCACCGCTGCAACTGCTCGCGCTCCTCAACGGTCAGTTCCAACACGGCTTTCGGACGTCCGGTGCGGGCCATACCCCAGTCTACGACTTAACCTGTCAAATATTGGCGCAGGACACTAGGACGGCGCTGAACAATCCGAGTGTCGAACCCTGGCTGTTGGTCGGTGGCTGGGACGATGTGGTGGTGCAGGGACGGGCTGATCCGCAGCGCGAGCTGTTGGATGTGGAGTCGGTGGCCGGGCACCTGCTGCCGGCGGGTGGGGTGTTCGCGTTCCTGGCCGGGCATCGGCGGGAGTTGTTCCCGGATGAGTTGTTCGCCGATCTGTTCCCGAGCCGGCGGGGTCGTCGGTCGATCCCGGCGGACGTGGTCGCCTCGGTGATCGTGTTGCAGACCTTGCACGGGCTGTCGGACAGCGAGGCGGTCGAGGCGGTCACGTTCGATCTGCGGTGGAAGGCCGCGTGCGGGCTGGCGGTGACCGCGCCAGGTTTCCATCCGACGGTGCTGACCTACTGGCGGCGCCGGCTGGCCGCCTCGGAGCGGCCGCGGCGGATCTTCGATGTGGTCGGGCAGGTGGTCACCGAAACCGGGGTGCTGACCGGGAAGACGCGGCGCGCGTTGGATTCCACGGTGCTCGACGACGCGGTGGCCACCCAGGACACGGTCACCCAGCTGATCGCGGCGATCCGCCGGGTCGCCCGGGTGGTGCCCGGCGCCGCGGAGGTGATCACCGAGCAGTGCTCGGCCCATGACTACCGCGATCCGGGCAAGCCGGCGATCGCCTGGGACGACCCCGACGCTCGCGAACAGCTGGTGGATGCCCTGGTCTCGGACGCGCACCGGCTGCTCGGGCACCTGCCCGAGCAGGAACTCGAGCCTGCCGCGGCGGAGGCGGTCGGGCTGCTGGCGCTGGTCGCCGGGCAGGACGTGGAACCCGCCGAGGGCTCCGACGGCACCGACGGGCGGGGGCGTGTCACGGCAGGTGTGTAAGCCACGGGCGGACCAAGATCGACCGCTGTGATCGACATGGCGGTCGGGAAGGACACCCCTGTGCCACAGAACGACCCCGAGTCTGCCGAGACCGCTGCGGCTCGCCGGCTCACCGACGCTCTCGCCCCGTCGGCGATCGACGCGTTGCTCGCCGACGCGAAGGCCGCCGGCACCCCGATCGACGGTGTCGACGGACTGCTCAACCAGATGACCAAGGCCGTCCTGGAGCGTGCTCTGCAGACCGAGATGACCCACCATCTCGGCTACGGCCGTGATGACCCCGCCGGCGCCGGAACCGGCAATTCCCGCAACGGCGCCTCGACGAAAACGGTGTCCACGACCAACGGGCCGGTCACGATCTCGGTGCCGCGGGACCGCAATGGCGAGTTCGAGCCACAGATCGTGCCGAAACGGGTGCGGCGGGTCGGGCAGATCGACGAGCTCGTACTCTCGTGTTACGCCCGCGGAATGTCAACCCGTGATATCGAGGCACATCTGCTCGAGGTGTACGGCGTGACCGCATCCCGGGAATTGGTGTCCAACATCACCGATGTGGTGACCGATGAAATCGAGATCTGGCGCAACCGCCCGGTCGACGAGGTGTACCCCATCGTCTACATCGACGGGATCCGCATCAAGGTCCGGGACAAGGGCGCGGTCACGATCAAGAGCGCGCACCTGGTCATCGGCGTCGACATCGACGGCCGCAAGCACGCGCTGGGCTGCTGGATCGCCGAGACCGAGGGCGCGAAGTTCTGGCACTCGGTCCTCACCCAGCTGCGCAACCGGGGGCTACGCGACATCCTGATCGCCTGCTGCGACGGCCTCACCGGCCTGCCCGACGCCATCACCAGCGTGTTCCCCGACACCGTCGTGCAGACGTGCGTCGTGCACGTGATCAGAAACGCCATGCGGTTCGTGTCCTACCAGGACCGGAAGAAGATCGCGAAGTCGATGCGGTCGATCTACACCGCGCCCACCGTCGAGGCCGCCGAGCTGGCCCTGAAGGATCTCGACGCCGAGTGGGGACGGCAGTACCCCGGGGTGATCGACGTGTGGCGGCGGGCGTGGAACGAGTTCATTCCGTTCCTGGACTACCCCGCAGAACTGCGCCGGATCGTCTACACCACGAACGCGATCGAATCCATCAACTTCCAGCTCCGGAAAATCACCAAGACCCGCGGACATTTCCCGTCGGACGAGGCCGCGATGAAGCTGCTCTACCTCGGGCTGCGCAACATTTCCAGCAAGAGAGGAGGGGAATCAGGAACCGGCACTCACGGCTGGAAAACGGCGTTGAACACGCTGGTCGTCCTCTTCCCGGGACGACTTACCCTGTGATACGTTAACCACATTCGTCACCCGTGGCTTACACGGGAATCGTGACAGGCTCACGGGCGGTGGCGGATCACCGGCTGGCGCATCGCGCGGAAGGTCGCCCCGGAGCGGGCGCTCTCCACCGTGGATCCCGAGGCCCGGCACGCGCACAAGACCCGCGCCCACCATCAGGACGGCTACAAGGCGCACGTGAAGGTCGAGCCGGACACCGCGCTGATCACCGGGTGCGCGCTGACCCCCGCTGCCGGGCCGGAGTACTCCGACGCCGCGGTCGGCATCGCACTGCTGGCCGAGGAACCCGACCCGGTCGAGGTGTTGGGCGATGCGGCCTACGGCACCGGTGAGCTGCTGGCCGCGGCCGCCGACGGCGGGCACACCGCGATCATCAAGCCGTGGCCGCTGCGCCCGGCCGTGGACGGCGGGTTCACCCTCGACGCGTTCACCGTCGACCAGACCGCCGCCACGGTGACCTGCCCGAACCACGTCACACGCCCGATCACCAGAACCCGGGCGGTGAATTTCAAGGCGGCCTGCCGAGACTGCCCGCTACGGGCCCGCTGCACCACCTCGGCCCGCGGCCGCACACTGCGGCTGCACCCGCACGACGCGCTGCAACGCGCACACCGGGCCCGCGCCACCGATCCCGGGTTCCAGGCCGTCTACCGCCAGCACCGGCCCATGGTCGAACGGTCGATCGCCTGGCTGGTCGCCGGCCGCAACCGGCGGCTGCGGTTCGTCGGGACCCGGCGCAACGACCTGTGGCTGCACCACCGCGTCGCCGGGCTGAACCTGCGCCGCCTACTCACCCTCGGGCTGGCCCGCAGCGGCGGCTCCTGGGTGCTCGCCCCCACCTGAACCGGCTGCCAGCAGCCGCTGGACCGCTCGGACACGACCGGCGCACCCTCGACCGCGACGGGCGGAGCGAACTCGTGTCACCCCGCAAAAGGGGCGCTGCCCGCCACACCGACGTCCCCAAGAGCCCCCGCCCAGCCCGCAGACCGTTGTTCAGCGGTCTCCTAGCTAGGGCAGGTTCCGCCGTCCCAGCGCCCGGTAGCTCCAGCCGGCCGCCTCCCAGCGGGTCCGGTCGAGCGCGTTGCGGCCGTCCAGCACCCGCTTCTGCCGGACCACCCGGCCGAACGCGACCGGATCCAGGTCGCGGTACT
>NZ_JAVREJ010000024.1:0-71970 GCF_031845345.1 Pseudonocardia charpentierae
GGAACCGGAACACACGGCTGGAAAACAGCCCTGAATACGCTCGTCGTCCTCTTCCCCGGACGACTTCCTCTGTGATATTTTAGCCAGATTAGTCACCCGTGGCTTACACGGGAATCGTGACAGGCTCAACGGTCCAGGACCAGTAGCCCGCGGTGGTCGATGAACTCCAGCTGCCGCCCGTCCACGACCAGCTCCGGCCCCGACATGAACGGCAGGACGCGGCCCAGGGTGTCGCCGAGCTGACCCGCCGACGCAAAGTCAACCTCGCCGGCCAACGTGAAAGCCGCTCCGTCGTCGGTGTAAAGGCGAAACGCGCTCGCGCCGCGACTGGTCAACGGGTGCAGACACGCCATCTCCGCCACCGCCTCCCTCCCCAGCTGCGCGACGTCGTAGGCGCAAACCGTCGCCAAGGGCAGCACGCTCGACTGCTGGTCGAGCAGATACTCGTAGTGGGCGTACGCCACCCGCTGCGCGACGGTGCCAGTCAGACCAGTTGCGTCAACCACGGCACGCAGCCCTGTATAGCCGGCCGCGAGCGCATCCTCGGTAGCTGCCACACGCGACGCGACCGATCGGTCTGGATCGACCACCTGACCCGCACCGGAAAACGCATACACCTCGTCGACCAACGCGACGCGAAACTCACCCCGGTCGACCACGCCCTGGCCGTAGTCCGCGTCCCTGTCGGCGAACCCGGCCAACTCAGCTCGTAGCGCCCCCACACTGCCGCTGCCCACGAACTCGATCCGCTGGCCCGCCGCAACCCCGTCGAGAAGGTACTCCCACACGCGCGTTCCGAGCTCCACCCGGCCCGCGTAGCCCCACCCCACGTGACTACAGGACACGAGCCCGCGGGCAGAATCGACAACGCCAGCCTGGCGCATACCGGAAAGCTACTCCGCCCCCTCCCTGACTGTCAGCTACTCGCCGTGCTCACGCGGCTGCGTCGCTCGTGCTACTGCAGCTGGATGCAAACACTCCCGCGCGCCGTCGGGGCCGCGTTCCTCGCGCTCGCCCGTTGCGCTCCATTGGGAAACATCCGCTACCAGCACTCCCGGATCACCATCGCACCGGCACCTCGGGGCTACCTGGTGCGCGTGTCCGGGTGGACCGCGGTCAAACAGACGGTGTAGCCGCCGGGATCGCAGCGTTGGGAGACGTCGACCAGCTGGTGGATCAGCCACAGGCCGAGGCCCGGCTCCATGGCAGGCACGTCGCCGGTGTCCGTCGACGTATCCGTGGTGTACGCGTCGACTGGGGAATCAGTCGGGCCGGGGCCCGAATCGGTCACGGTAACCGTCACCCGGCCATTCGTCGTCCACAGGCGCAGCACAACTGGGGGCCCGTGCCTGAGCGCGTTGACGACCGCTCGTGACTGGCGAAGATCAGCTTATCGATTACCTGGTCGGGCAGCCGATGCCGGGAGAACCACTTGACCGTGGCGCGCGCGGTAGCGGCGGACGGGTCCACGAGCTCAACCGCCGGCGGAGTCCGCTCGATCGGATCGGGCTGATCGTATCCGCGCTGAACGAGGAAGTTGGCCGGATGTTGGTAGCGGTCGTTGGGCCGGTGGTCGCCGTCCTGCCCGACCAGGGGGTGAGTGGCCCACAGGTCCTCGACCATGTCGGCAGTAAGAGCGCGCTGGTCGTAAGCACATACCGCCCAGGTGCCGTAGTGGCGCAGGGCCAGGTTCAACACCGCTTCCAGGCGCCGCCAGTCGGACCACTGCGACGGGGCGATCACCGGCTCCTGGTGAACGACACGAGAGTAGCTGGGCAGCAGCGCGCTCGCGGTGCTCACGTGCTGTGGAGGGTGGCCGGGCTCTGCCAACGCCGGCTCCACCGTCAGGTAGGGCGACGGCCCGACTTCGTGCAGCACAGCCTGCGCGGCGTCGGCCCGGAGTAGCAGCAGTGTCGGTTCTTCCGCGGCCACCCCGTCCCGGGCCCACGGCACCACGAACTCCACCAGGTCCTCGGCCGAGCCGTACAGGAACAACTCGTGTCGAAAGCTGCGATGACCGGTAGCGGTACTGGTCATTGCGAAACTCCGTCCGGATGCCGTTCAACTCGTGGATCGGACCGCACCCGCACGACACGTGGCCACGGCCCGAGCCCGCAGCTAGACACCCATGTCTACCCGTGGAGCGCCCAGCGTGCACGGAGTCGTACCAGTCGTGGTCGCCATCACCCTTTCGGACGATCGGGGCACAGATCAGCGGACCAAAGCCGTCCTTCACCGGTCACCATGCTCTGCCCGCCCGTCGCGAGGCGTCACTCGGTCGGAGGTGAAGCACAGGAGGAACCGGGGTGGCGGCCAGCAGAGCGAGACATCTAGCGACGACCCTCGCGGGACGCTTACAGGTCAGGGCTTCGTCATAGCCGTCGTGCCCATCGGCCTTTGTTCCTCCGATCGCATACCGCGCGAGGTCGGGCTGCTCAGGGTGCGTCCCGCGGAATGGGCGCGCATGGGCGATCGGCCCTGGCGATCTCGCGCGCTGCGCTGGAACCTGTAGGCGTCGACCGGAGGAGGCAGGATGCACGCCAAGCAAGGCGATCAGATCGTCATCGACACCACCACGCTCGACGCGCTCCGCCGGCGCGGTGAGGTGATCGAGGTAATGGGGCAGGGCGAGCGGGAGCACTACCGGGTCCACTGGCAGGACGGCCACGAGTCGGTCTACTTCCCGGGCCCGGACGCCCGCGTGGTGTCAGCGGACTGAGCGTCGTCTGTCGCAGGAACCGGAGCACTGCATCCGAGCCGGTACCTCACCGGGGCCAGCCAGTGCACCGGCCTGAACGACTCGGTCAGCAGGCACTCCACGACGGGCCCCGACGCACCCGTTGTCATCCCCTGGCGCGGCGGACCTGCTACAGCGGAGGGTGTCCCTCGCCCCGGCAGCGCTGGTCCTCGGGGATCGGTGTGTGCTCGGGCCGATTTCGCTCCGGATCGCCCGGGTGTCTGGGCACAACCCCGTCATCCAGCATCAGCCCGCGCCCACAAGCGCGGCAGATGCCGAAATCCGGGTGGGGCTCCACCCCTGTCACGCGTGGACCGTACGTCCCAAGCGGTGCAATGTCACCCGCGGGTCGAGGTGCGCGTGCTCACGGAGGTGGGCACCGGAGCAGACGACGTGGTGGGCGCGAGACGCCTGCTGCGGGGGCTTCGACCCGGACTGATCGATCAAACGCCAGCGCACCATCACCGCCCACGAACAGCGCACGTTGAAGATCAAGCTAAGAGGTCGCGCGGATTGATGTGTTGATCATGGCCGTCGTGCGGGTCGGGTGTCCCATCGGTGGGTGGTCCAGTCCTGCCGGACAAGGCGACGGACAGTGATGATCGCATCGGCGAGGTCGAAGTAGGCGTCGATCACGCGTTCGCGGCGCTCATAGCAGCGTGGGAACCGGTTGAAGCCGTTGTGCCAGGCGTTGGTGCGCTCGACATGCCAACGCCGGCCGGCCTGGATCGGCGCCTTCTCGCCCTTGTGCGCGATCTCGCCGTGCAGGCCGCGGTCGGCCAGCAGGGTGCGGGTCTTGGTCGAGTCGTAGCCGGCGTCGAGGTGCACGGTGACCTGTGCGGGCAGCGGGCCCAGCCCGGCAAGCCGGTCGAGGGTCGGTTCGAGCAGCGGGGAGTCGTGCCGGTGCGCCCCGGCCAGGACCCGGCCCAGCGGGATCCCGCCACCCTCGACCAGCACCGACCGTTTCAGGCCCTGTTTGCGCCGGTCGACCGGCGACGGTCCGGCGCACTCACCCCCGCCGGGTGCCTTCGTGATGCACCCGTCGACGGCGAGGTGATCGAGGGCCAGGCCGACGATGCGGTCGTAGGCCTCGCGGGCGATGCGGGCCAGCGCGGCGAACACCCCCAGCGCGATCCACTCGTCGCGCCCGCCCGCAGGGTTGTCGCCGAGCAGGTGGTGTCGGCGATCGCGTCGTAGGAGCAGCCGAACCGCAGTACCTGGACCAGCTTGTCGAACACGATCCGGTCGCCGATCCGGCGGCGGTGACAGCCCCACGGATGGGTGGGGACGAACACCTCCCGGGGCGGGAGCAGCGCGGCGAACTGGTCCCACAGCGGGTCGGCAAGCCATGATGGCAACGCGGGCACGAGGCCTCCACACGATCACGAAGCGTAGACAACTTCATGATCGACAGGTCTCGTGCCCGCATCCTGCTCCGCCACGCCCTGCCGCAACCAGGCTGTGATCAATCCGTGCGACCTCTAAGAAGGAACAGGACAGAGGGCGAGGGCAGCGGGTGCGGCGGGCGGTGTAGGCCGCAAGGTCCGGTCACCGGGCGCGGCCGCCGGCGGTCCTGCCTTGTCACGGCGCGTCCGACGTCGTGCGGGATCGCCTACGCCAGCCACCACGACTTCTCGTGTTTTGCAGTTCCTGGCGCTGTCGCCGGTGCGTGGGTCGCGTGTGGGGGCTCCAGAAGGCGGCAGCCTGGGCCGCAGCTTCGCCATGTCCCGGCGGCACAGGTCCGGTCCCGTTACCGCCTCGGCAGCCGCTGCCTTAGCGCTTGCACCAGCTGCTGGGCCTCCTGGGCCGCCTGCTGTGCCTTTTCAGCGGCGTGCGCCTTCTCCGTCGCCTGCTCGCGCAGCTGCTGCGCCTTCTCGATGGCCTGGGCACGGACCTGCTGCGCCTTCTCGATGGCCTGAGCACGAGCCTGCTGCGCCTTCTCAATGGCCTGAGCACGAGCCTGCGCCTTGGCGGCAGCGCGACCGCGGGCCTTCTGTGCCTTGCTCTGGGCACGACCGGAGGACGCTGCCTCAACGCTCAGCGCGTTGACCGTGTCCCCGACAAGGCTGCGCGCCTGCTCGTCAACGGCAGCGGCGACACCTATGGCGGTCCGCGATGACCGCCGGCTCCATCGACGACGGAGCCACAACACCAGCAGACCGAAGGCCAAGGCCGCGGCCGCCTTGCCCTGGTTCCCCTGCGCCATCTGTGGCGCCCTCTCGGCAGCTCGCGCGCGGATCTGCTGGGCCGTCTCGACGGCCTGAGCGCGAGCCTGCGGAGCCTTCTCCATCGCTTGGCCGCGCAGCTGCGCGGCCTTCGCCGCCGCTTGAGCGCGGACCTGCTGCGCCTTGCTCTGGCCACCGGCTCCGGCGGCAACGTTGCTCCCCGGCGCAACCACCCGGTCGCTGCGATCGCTAGAACTGCCGTTGATCTCGGCCGGAGGCACCACGGGATCGGTGAGGGACTCACCGGGTAGCTGACCTGCCGGTCCACCCGCGGGGGGCTGAGGGGAACTCATTGCTACGTCCGCTCCTTCACAACCTTGTGATCACGCACTACCTGATCGTCCGCACCAACCACTGCCAGCCCGGCTCGAAGGTCGCACGCCCAACTGGCCCACCTTCGAGGTTGACCAACCCCAGCTTGCCCTTACCGTCTTCGAATGGCCGCGTCTCCTCAGGAGAGTCGAGGCTCTTGCGGATCAGGCCAGCCATGACGGGCTCCTTACTTCGAGTAGGGACATCCATGTTGCTCTCGTGGCGCCATGCGGGAGGGATCCGAGGATGGCCCCCTCGGCTGCGGTTGTCCATGGACGCCGCAACTCCGTCGGAGTGAACCTCCGGGCCGGACGCGCGGCCTGGACAGACGGCGGCGGGCTGGCGGGCCCGCTTCGACGCCGGTGGTATCGATATGCTGCATGATCAGCCGCGCAGCGGTCGGCCGCCGCAATCGATGAGATCGATGTTGTGGTGGCAATGCTGGCCGAGGACAGCCGGCCGCCGCGCATCTGGGCGTGACCCACTGGTCGGCCTGGCTGCTGGCCGAACACCAGTCGGGGACGTCTCTCCCGCGCATGATCGATCTACCGCTTTGGTCGTCGCTTACGTCGGAGTCCGACACACCTCCACCGAGCGCCGGCCATGATCAAGACTTCGACGTACCGTCGCTCACCAGCGCAGAAACTGACGGTCGCACGCCGATGATCATCAGGCTCCCAGCCAGCGGGTTGTAGGTTCGATTCCTACGCGGCGCACCAATCTCCGCAGGCCAGAGCCCTGGCGGCCGGCGGCGGGAGCTCATGGGCCCAGGTCCTCGGCATGCCATGCGCAGCGTCGCCCGCACCTTCATCCTCACCGCCTCCACACTGCTCGCGGTGGTGCTGCTGGCGGCGCCAGCCTCGGCGACCGTGTGCTCAACCCCCTTCGGCTCGCTCCCCAGGGACGACCCCGCGATGGGAACCGGCGAGGTGGACACCGTGCGCGCCGGCCGGCACGAATGCTTCGACCGCCTCGTCGTCGACATCGACGGGCCGCCGGTCGGCTACAACGTCCGCTAGGTCGACGAGGTGATCGCGGACGGCTCCGGCGCCGTGGTACCCACCCCCGGTGGCGCCCGGTCGCAGGTGATCGTCCGGCACCCCAGCTTCTCGCCGGTCCCGCTGCCCAACCTCGCCGGCTTCTTGACTTTCCGCTCGATTACCAACGCCGGCAGCTTCGAGGGGCAGACCACCTACGGGCTGGGCGTTCGCGCCTGGCTGCCGTTCCGGGTCGTCACCATCGCGGGCGGGCACGGCCGGATCGTCGTCGACGTTGCACACCGCTGGACCACATGACGATTGGTGGCCTCGACGTCGACCAGCCTGCGGCCCGCTGAGGACGTTCCGAATCCCAACCGGGTGCACACGCCGAAGGCGTCGGCGGCCGTGAGCGCCCGGAACGCCGCTACATGATCACGTATTAGCGCGACTGTCCGGCTCGGACGGTCCCCATTATGGCGCTCACGGATGGCCCCGAGGATGCCCAGGGCTTCGAGACGGACGAGCAGCATGCCCAGGCCGTCCACCGCGGAGTGGGCGTGCTGCAGTTCGCCGAGCGTGGCGAGTCGTACCACGCTCGGCACCAAGAACCCACGGTAAGACCGTCTGGATCATCAAACGCCGACCGTCGTGGTGGCCGACGAGGAGCAGGGTCGTGGTGGCGTCGACGCCCGCCTACAGATCGGGTGCTGGCCCCCACCGGGGCCACACTGCCGCTCGCGGGATTCGTGTAGCTGTGGGATTGGGGCGTGCCAGCGCTCTACTTGAGCACTCCGTCGTCTACCCCACCAGCAAGCCAGGCCCGCAGCTGGTTGGGCGTCGCCTCGACGTGGTGGACAGGCAGATGGTGCTTCTGCTTCATCACCTGTGGGAGGTCGAGGCGCAGCCAGCGCGAGTGCTCCTGGGGCAGCGTGGAGATGACCAACCCGGCGTAGCCGGGGTTCTCCCGAAGCTCCTGGTCGATGGCGTCGACGGGTGACTCCGCCCCGATCCTCGTCGCCACCAGGTTGACTCCCGCCTGGATGAACGCCTCGCGTCCCTCGGCCTCCCGATGCTCGGCCGCCTCCTGCTCGGTGGCGGTGTCCGTCTTCCACAACAGCAGGTGTCGCACCGGGCTGGCGGGAACGAGCAGGACGAACTCGGCGGGTTCGTCCTCCTTCGCAATCTCCTTGAGCTTTTCGACCAACTTGGGATTGCTAACCGTCTCATGAGCCACCACGAGATAACGGGCCATGATGCACCCCCTGGCTACCACTGCAGGAACTCCTGCGACCGCCCGTAGCACTCACAATCTAGCCTCGATCTTGCGTCACGGCCAGGATGCGGCTAGTCTCCGCGGCGCTGTTGGGTAGCTCAGGACTGCCGATCGCACCTGTACCCCGACCCGCTCCACCGCGCCCCTCCCCGTGGGGGTCTCGCTGATGCGCGGCATCGGCAGGAGGTGTGCTTCAGCCCGGCTCCAGCCCCTCGCAGGTCGGCGCAGATCCGGCTCACGCGATGGTGGTCGCAGCGGTGACGTCGGCGGTTGCGCGAGGGGCGCTCGTTCCGGGAACGGCATCCCGGGAAGCCTCCATCACCGACGAATGTGCGCGACGAGGCGCATGATCAGGTTGCCGCTTTGGTCACCGCTTACGGCAACGGATCGGCCGACATCGGCGACCACGGCACATGATCGACGAGGTGGCACACCACTCCTGGCCAGCACTGAGGCGAACGTCCGCGCAGGGCTGATCACGCGACTCCCAGCCAGCGGGGTTGGGGTTCGATTCCCTCGCGGCGCACACAACCAGCAGGCCAGGGCTCCGGGCCTGGCTTGTTTTCATGATCCAGGGACACTTTCGGCTCTTTGAGGTTGGCTGTCCCCCGGCCGGGAGCTACCCGGCCACCGGCGCAGCGTGTTCACACTTGCGAGCCGGATACCAGTCGTCGCTGACAGGCTCGCCGGCCATGTTCCAGCTCCACGACACGGTCGGGGTGATCCGTAGGAATATCCCCGGCCCGAACATGCCGACCCGCTCGACCGGTCCGTCCGCAATGCCGTACACCCGCACTGCGCGGGCCACGAAGGGCTGAACGGACACCAGATCGTCAACGACCAGCGCGACTCGCACGCTTCCGGCGGCGACGTTGCGAAACTTGCGGGTGCTGAGCACCGACGAGCCGACGCCCCCCACCCCGAGGAACGTGCCGTCGAACTCGAACGCAACCGGGACCACATCCGGTTGTCCGCCCCCGCCCAGCGTCGCCAAGCGCGCCAGCGGCTGCGACCGTAAGAACGCGGTCTCGGCGTCGTCGAAGGACATCCTGGCCACCTCCTCGTAGGTCGTGGCTGGATAGCACCGATCGGCTGGAGGCTCGAGGGAGGGGCACCAGGGGCGGCGACCTACTCACGCCCGAGGGCTGCCAGACCGACCGCGAGGACCTGCACCTGTCGGGACAACCGCGACGCGATCCCGCTGCCCCACACGATATGCGAGGCGATTGACCCCTGGCGATCTCGTGCGATGAGTTGGACTCTGTAGCGCATCGCACTGAGGAGGGCTGATGCACGCCAAGCAGGGCGACCAGATCGTCATTGAGACCCAGACGCTCGATGCGCTCCGCCGGCACGGCGAGGTGATCGAGGTGATCGGGCAGGGCGAGCGGGAGCACTATCGGATCCGGTGGCAGGACGGCCACGAGTCGATCTACTTCCCGGGCCCGGCCGCCCGGGTGGTGTCGGCGGACTGACGGGCCTGCGGTCACCACCAGAAGCCGGCGCCCCGGCTCAACCTGGGCCGTCAGGGTGGGCGAGGTCGTATGCGCGGGTGACCTTCTTCGGCACCACCATCCGCCAGGCGTCGACCACGAACTCGCGCGCCTCCGCCGGGTTGAGGGCGGCAAGGTCGGCCTCCACCCAGTTGAACCGCAGATCCGACGGCCGCGGCATGCGGAAGCGGTGCGGCTGCGCGGCGACGAGCGCCGCCCGCTCCTCCTTGGGGAACGCGAAACCCATCTCCGTCTCGTCGAGCGAGAACGCGACGTAGACGATCTGCTTGACGCGGAACTTCAGCCTGCCCCGGACGTAGACCTGGTACGACCGCTCCAGGCTCGAGCCCAGCCACCGGACGTCCTCGACCGTGGCCATGTCACGGATCCTCGACAGACGCAATGACGTACCGCTTCATGTCGGCGTCCAGGATCCGCGCCGCGGTACCGGAGTCGGGCCCCGAGCCGCGGAACGCCAGCAGCTCCTTCTCGGTCTCCCAGCGCTCGTAGATGTTCACGCGCTGCAGGTCGAGCGTGTCCGCCGTGATCGAGAAGTCCAGGCAGCGGGGGCGCTCCGGGCCATCGACACCACCGTGACCCCTTCGGCGACGAACGCGTCGCGATCCTCCGCATCGGTGATCACGTACCCGGCGACGATCAGCATGTGGGTAGGACTCGCCCGCCTCCCGGAAGTCATCGCCTACCGTGCAGGATCGTGATCCTGCGATGGCGGGCGTCGGTGCTGACGATCGTCCTCACCGCTCTGACCGGCGTCGTCAGCGTGGCGGGTCTGATCTCGCCTGCCGTGCTTGGCGCGCTGGAACGCACACCGGCCGCACTGCACGGCGAGGTGTGGCGCTGGGTGACCTCACTGCTGGTCCAGGACGGAGGCATCCTCGGGACGGCGTCGAACCTGATCTTCCTCGGCCTTCTGGGGATGGCCGCCGAGCAGGTCGTCGGGCGCACGACGATGATCCTCTGCTACCTGTTCGCAGGGCTGGCCGGGCAGGTCGCCGGGGTGTTCTGGCAACCGGTCGGCGCAGGGAACTCGGTGGCTGTGTGCGGGCTGGCCGGGCTCGTGGCGTGGTCGCTGCGCCACGAGCGGATGCCGGGCTGGGCGGGCACGGCGGTCGCACTCTGGCTCGGTGCGCTCCTCGCGACCTGGTGGCCGCCCTTGTTCGCGGTGGGTGTCCTCGGCAGCGCGCTCGACCGCGCCGTGGCGCGAACGCGGCCTGGGTTCCGGACGGCCGGAGCAGTCGCCGCGAGTGGTGCGGTCGCCGCCGCCCTGATTGCGGTGGCCAACATCCACGGTCCCGCGCTGGCAGTCGGGACGCTGGTCGGTGCCGTGGCCGCTCGTTTCCGCCGGAGCAGCCCCGCAGCTACCGGTGATGCACCGTGCGGGTGAGCCGGATGCGCTGTTCGACATCGCTCAGCCGGGCCGGCAGGGGGCTCGCCACCCCGGGGCGTAGCGCGTCCAGCACGAGAACCAGATGACGGTGCCACAGCTCGGGCGCGTCGTTACCGGACGCGGCGACGACCGGCCTGAGTGTGTCGACCAGGAGAGACAGGTCCTCGACGTCGACGTCGACACGGACCGCACCCTGGCTCTGGGCGAACTGCAGCACGCGGTCCAGGGTGGCGTGGACCTCCGTGACGATCCATCTCAACGACGGCGACGCGTCGAGGCGTTCTTTCTCCACCTGGCCGACCGCCGGACCGACCAGCGGGGCCGTCGAGAAGATCTCGAAGATCAGCTCGTACAGGGCCCGCCAGCCGTCGTCCACGTCCTCGTAGCGGGCGAGGACGGCGGCAAAGCGCTCGCGGATCTCGCCGAAGGCCGCCTCGTAGAGGTCGTCCCGGGTGGGGAAGTGCCGGTACAGCGTCGCGTTGCCCACGCCCGCCCGTCGCGCCACCGTGTCGAGCGGGACGTCGAGGCCGTGGTCGCTGAACGACTCGATCGTCGCCTCGATCAGCAGCCGCCGGTTGCGGGCCACGTCGCTACGGGGCTGACGCACAGCTCCACCTCCCGTGGCCCGCCCGACCGCCGAATGGGGTCAGCGGCGGATACCCCGGCGACCGTAGACGTTGGCGGCGAGGATGACGCCACCGGCGGCGAGGACGATCTGGATGATCAGTTCGATCCAGTCGAAGCCGCGGGTGCTGGCGACGCCCAGGGCGCGGGCGAGGAACGTGCCGATGAGGGCCGCGACGATGCCGACGACGATCGTGAGCCAGATCGGGATGTTCTGCTTGCCGGGCACGACCAGGCGGCCCAGCGCCCCGATGATGAGGCCCACCACGATTGCACTGATGATGCCGGTGACGGTCATGCTCTGCTCCAAGGTTCGCGATACGAAGGCCGGATCATCACCATGACACGTCCAGATGGCCTAATGGCCCATCTCGTGTCACAGCTTCCCAACGGCTCCGTAACTCCTGGATCCGACCTCCGAGGCGGGATACTCCCCGCATGATCCGGTCGACCGTGTTCGACGAACACTTCGATCAGCCCGTCCTCGACCCCGCGGTGTGGACCACGTCCTACCTGCCCGCATGGAGCTCCCGCGCCGCGGCCGCAGCCACATACGCCGTCGAGGACGACGGGCTGCACCTCACGATCCCTGCCGACCACCCGCTGTGGTGTCCCGACCTGCACACCACCCCGCTGCGGGTCTCGGCCGTGCAGAGCGGCAACTGGTCGGGTCCCGTCGGCAGCTCGCGAGGCCAGCAGCCGTTCCGCGACGGGCTCGTCGTGCGCGAGGAACAGCCCACCGTGCTCGGCTTCACCCCGCATCACGGGCGGGTCGAGGTGACGTGTTCGGCGCGGATCCAGCCATGGTCGATGTTCTCCGCCTGGATGGTCGGCATCGAGGACGAGCCCGACCGGTGTGGGGAGATCTGCCTGGTCGAGGTGTTCGGCGACGCCGTCGACGGGCACCGGGCCGCCGTCGGGTCGGGGATCCACCCCTTCCGCGACCCGCGCCTCGTCGAGGAGTTCTCCGCCGAGGCGATGACGATCGACGTCACGCAGCCGCATCGCTACGCGATCGACTGGCAGCCCGGGCGGGTCGAGTTCTTCGTCGACGACGAGCGCATGCGGGTGTGCGCGCAGGCACCCGACTATCCCCTGCAGCTCATCCTCGGCGTCTTCGACTTCCCGGACCGCAGGCCGGCCGGCGAGGTGGCCGTCGCCGAGCTCGCCGTGCACCGGGTGCGCGGAACCCGGTGACCCCGATCAGCGTCGCTGCACCGTGATGTTGATGTCGAAGGTCCCGTACGCCTGCGTGATCGACAACCAGAGCAACACGAAACTCTCGGTCCCACGGGCCGCCACCAGTCCGCCCAGGTCGACGATCCGTCCGGCACCCCAGCCGAACTCGCCGAGCAGCGCCGACACGGTCGCCTTCGCCTCGGCATCGCCGCCCGCCACGAACACGACGTGGTCACCAGGAACGCGGTCCGGGTGCACCATGACCTCGGCGTTCATGGTGTTGAGAGCCTTGACCACGCGCACCCGCGGAAACGTCCGCTGCAGCGTCTCGGCCAGGCTGTCGGTGTTCGCGACCGACAGGGCCGGCCCGTCGGCGGTGAAGACGAGCGGGTTCGCGACGTCCAGGACCACGAGCCCGTCGCGCTCCCCCACCCCTGCGGCGGCGAGCGCGTCGGCCGACGCCGCGCCTGCCGTGGCGTTGACCAGCACCTCCGCGTGGGCGCCGGCCTCGGGCAGCGGGACCAGCCGCACGTCGGAGTGCTGCTCCTGCCACTGCGCGTACGGCGGCGTGCCCTGCACGTCCGGCTCGGTGCGGGCCAGCGTCGCCGCAGGGTCACGCGTGCCCACCACGACGTCGTGCCCGAGGCCTGCCAGTCGACCGGCGAGCGCGCGGCCCACCGAGCCCGTGCCCAGTACTGAGATTCTCACGATCCGTCGTCCCCTCGTCCGGTGTGTCATGGACGCTAGAACGTCGAGCACGGTCGAGGTCAACGACGGCAGGGCGTAGCGCCTCGGTAACGCGGTGAGAACCTCTCGGCTCGCGCACGGACCGTCACCCGATCACCGGAGCCCGGTTGGGCCATCCGCATCACTTCTGTCACGAGAACGGCGCGTGCACTGGCGCTCGCGCCCTGTCGTCGTCACAGTGATCGCATGCCGCGGTGGCTCGTTGCCTTGATCATCATCCTGATCATTATCGTCTTCATCCTGCCCAACCCTGCGGGGACGGGCAGCTACCTCGGCAATGCGATCGACTCAATCGTGATCTTCTTCCGCAGCATCGGCCAGTCGGTCAACAGCGTCTGAGGTCGGCAGGACCACCGGAGGAAGGCAGCGGCGCGACGTCACGCCCGGATGACGGCGGTCGACCGACACGTACCGTGGTCGCCATGATCGAAGTCCGGGCCGCACCGGTGGCGCACGTCGTGCGCGCCGGGGTGGTCGAGTCGGTGCACCACGGACACCTGGTGGGGCTCGACGGCTCCGGCGCAACGGTCCTCTCCTTTGGGGATCCGGCCGTCACCTTCTTCGCCCGCTCGGCCCTCAAGCCGCTACAGGCCGTCGCCATGCTGCGCGCCGGGCTCGACCTGGACGGCGAGCTCCTCGCCCTGGCCGCAGCCAGCCACTCCGGCGAGCCCGCCCACCTGGACGGGGTCCGACAGATTCTCGAGCGCGCCGATCTCGGCGTCGACGACCTGCAGAACACCCCTGACGTCCCGCTCGACCCGCGCGCCGCCGTCACCTGGCGCGCAGCGGACCGGCCGCCGTCCTCGCTCGCCCAGAACTGCTCCGGGAAACACGCGGCGATGCTTGCCACGTGCCGCGCCGCGGGCTGGGACACGGCCACCTACCGAGACCCCGGTCACCCCCTGCAACAGGCGGTGCGGGCCACGGTCGAGGACCTGACCGGTGTCCCCGTGGCGTACACCGCCGTGGACGGGTGCGGCGCCCCGCTGTTCTCCAGCAGTCCGGCCGGGCTCGCCCGGGCGTTCGCGCGGATCGCGACCGCACCGCCCGGCACCCCCGAGGGGCGGGTCGGCGCGGCGGTCCGTGCGCACCCGTGGTGGGTGGCGGGCACCGGACGCGAGGTCGTCCGGCTCGCCGCCGCGGTTCCCGGCCTGATCTCCAAGGACGGCGCGGAGGGCGTGTTCGCCGCCGCGCTGCCCGACGGGCGGGCGGTGGTCCTCAAGGTCCTCGACGGTTCGGCGCGTCCGGTGGCGGCGGTGGTCGCGGCGGCGCTGCGGACGCTGGGCATCGAAGAGCCCGGCCTCGCGTCGGCCGGATACACGCCGGTGCTCGGCCACGGCGACCCGGTGGGCAGCGTCGAGCCGGTCGTGGACGGCTCCGCCGCAGGCTGACGGGCTGCCGGTGCAGGATCTCGACGCCCGACGTCTCGCCGACGCCCTCGCTCCTGCCGCCGTCCACCTCGCCGTCCGCGCCGTCGGGGTCGCCGTCCTCGGTCTCATGGCCCGCATCTACGACACGCCGCTGGTCACCGAGCTGCGCAGCTGGGACGGCGTGTGGATGCTCAGCATCGCCCGGTACGGGTACGACGGCGTGCCCGTCACGCTCGTCGACGCCCTCGGTCGTCACACGGCGGACACGGCGTACGCGTTCTTCCCCGGCTACCCCGCAACCATCGCCGCCGTCGGGCTGCTGACCGGCGGGAACCTCGTCGTCGCGGCGTTGCTCGTCACCAACCTCGCCGGGGTGGCGGCGGCGTACGGGCTGGTCCGGCTCGCCGAGGTGGTGCCCGGCGGGTCGCGTCGCGCGGGGTTGCTGCTCGTCGCGCTGTTCGCCGCCGCCCCGATGGGCGTGGTCCTGAGCATGGTCTACACGGAGGCGCTGTTCTGCGCGCTGGCGGTGTGGGCGCTGGTCGGCGTGCTGCGCGGGCAGTGGCTGCTCGCGGGCCTGTGCTCCGCGGCGGCAGGGCTGGTCCGGCCGACGGGCAGCGCGCTGGCGGTCGCGGTCGGGCTGGCGGCGGCCGTCGCCGTCGTCCAGCGGCGCGACGGCGTGCGTCCGTGGCTCGGCGGGCTGCTGGCGGTGTCGGGTCTGCTCGGCTACCTCGGCTACGTCGGGTGGCGCACGGGCACGCCGACGGGCTGGTTCGACATCCAGCGCACCGGGTGGAACTCCCGGTTCGACGGAGGTGCGTCGCTGGCGCGGTTCGTCGGACAGGCGGCGCTCACCGGGCACGAGGCCTACGACCTGGCGGTGCTGCTGGCGTTGACCGGTTCGATCGTGCTGCTCGTGGTTGCCGTCCGGATGCGTCTGCCGTGGCCGCTGCTGGTGTACACCGCGGCGGTACTGATCACCGTGTGGGCGAGCGACGGGCAGATCCACTCACGGGTGCGGTTGCTCATGCCGGCGTTCCCGCTGCTGCTGCCGGTCGCCCTCGGACTCGCGCACCGCCGGACCGGCACGGCCGTCGCGGTGGTGGTCGCGGCGGCGCTGGCCTCGGCCTGGTTCGGCGGCTACGCGTTGACGATCTGGCGCTACGCGATCTGACAGGGGCAGACAGCCCCCGCACGCCCACCTGATGCGACCGCGATTACGGTCGTCGCGTGGACTTCGGGCAGGGCGGACGGATCGGTCGGTACGTGCGGATGGAGGCGCTCCCCGGCAAGGGGTCGGTGCTCGCCGGAAAGCTGCTGACGGTCGCCGAGGGGATGCGCGGGGCGCCGGGCTGCGAGCTGTACGTGGTCAACCTCTCGGCGGACGAGCCGGACATCGTGTGGGTCACCGAGGTGTGGGCGGACGAGGCCGCGTCGGACAGCGCCCTGTCCGGTGACCTCGGTGAGGCCGGGATCGGCGAGGTGATCGAGCTGCTGGCCGGGCCGCCCGAGCTGGTCGATCTCACCCCGCTCGGCGGCCCGGGCCTTCCGCGCTGAGCCCGGTCAGGGGCGCTCGACGTCCGCCGGCCGCTTCTTCGACGCCTTGAGAGAACCGGGGTGCGCCTTCGCGCTCGGGTCGTTCCGGGTCTTGACCAGGCTGGCCACCGTCACCACCGTCAGCACCACCAGGATCACCCCGAGGCTGATGGGCGTGGAGATCTCCGGCACGGCCGGGCTGATGTCGACGTGCAGCCAGTGCAGGATCAGCTTCACGCCGATGAACGCGAGGATCAGCGCGAGCCCCGTCGAGAGGTAGACCAGCCGGTCCAGCAGGCCCTTGACGAGGAAGAACAGCGCCCGCAGGCCGAGCAGCGCGAAGGCGTTCGCCGCGAAGACGATGTAGGCCTCCTGCGTGACGCCGAAGACCGCGGGGATCGAGTCGAGGGCGAACAGCAGATCGATGCCGCCGATGGCGACCAGCACGATCATCAGCGGGGTGACCATCTTGCGCCCGTCGACCCGGGTGACCAGCTTGCCGCCGACGTACTCGTCGGTGACAGGCAGGAGCTTCCGCGCGCCCTTGACGACGACGTTGTCCTCGATGTCGGGGTCTTCGTCCCGGTGCCGGAACAGCTGCACAGCCGTGAAGATCAGCAGCAGACCGAAGATCAGGAACATGAACGAGAACAGCGAGAGCAGCGTGGCACCGAGCGCAATGAAGATCGCGCGCATGATCAACGCGAGCACGATTCCGAACGTCAGGACCTTGTGCTGGTGCTCCTCGGGCACGGCGAACGTCGTCATGATGATCACGAAGACGAACAGGTTGTCGACCGAGAGGCTCTTCTCGACGATGTAGCCGGCGAGGTACTCGGTGCCGAACTCGCTGCCGTGCTGCCACCACATCCAGGCGCCGAACGCGAGCGCGACCGCGATGTAGAACACCGACCAGGCGGTGGCCTCCTTGAAGCCCACGCGGTGCGGACGCAGCGCGGCGAGCGCCAGGTCCAGTGCGAGCAGCGCGACGATCACCCCGATCGTCACGGCCCACGTCAACCCGCTGATCTGCAGCACGCTCCCGATCCCCTTCGTGTGCGGGGCCTTCCCGCAGGCCGTACTCCGGCCCGCACCCCTGTTAGTAAAGAGTACCTAAAGTCGGCTGAGAGCCTCCGTCCACGAGTCGCGGACGGGCGGGACTGGACCGGCGATCTTCCGGGTAGTCCCGCCCGGTCACCGGCTCAGGTGGCGACGACCCGAGGAGGATCAGTGGCACTCGACGACGAGGACATGACGACGAGCAGCGGCTCCGGCAGCGAGGGCCCGGCCGACTCCGGTGCGACCGGCGGCACCCCGGGCGTGCACGACGGTGGGGCGGACGGCGGCGCCGACAGCGGCGCGGGCGAGGGCCCGGCCGACTCCGGTGCCGGCAGCGGCACCCCGGGCGTCCACGACGGCGGGGCGGACGGCGGCGCCGACAGCGGCGCGGGCGAGGGCCCGGCCGACTCCGGTGCCGGCGATGGCACGCCGGGAGTGCACGACGGCGGGGCCGACGGGGGCGCGGACAGCGGTGCCAGCTGACCCTGCCGTCGCCGACACGACAGCTCCGGTGACCGGGCGGCCCGTACAGGGCCGCCCGGAACCCGGGCCGCTCACCCGCTGCGTCGGCGACCCGGACGTCTTCGCCGCCGAGCACTGGGGCCGCGCCCCGCTGCTGACGCGGAACGGAGCGGGCTTCCGGGATCTGCTCGACCTCGACGGGATCGACGACCTGTTGTCGCGCCGCGGGCTGCGGACCCCGTTCATCCGCATGGCCAAGGCGGGCCAGGTTCTCGACTCGTCGTCGTTCACGGCGCCGGGCGGGGTGGGCGCCGAGATCGGCGACCAGGTCCGCGACGACAAGGTGGCAGCTCTGTTCGGCGAGGGCGCCACCGTCGTCCTGCAGGCCCTGCACCGCACCTGGCCGCCCGTGATCGACTTCTGCACCCGGCTCGCGGCCGAGCTCGGCCACCCGGTGCAGGCCAACTCCTACGTCACGCCCCCGTCGTCGCGCGGATTCTCCGCGCACTACGACGTGCACGACGTGTTCGTGCTCCAACTCGCGGGCCGCAAGCACTGGACGATCCACGCTCCCGTGCTCGCCGACCCCCTGCGCGACCAGGGGTGGGGACAGCGGTCTGCGGCGGTCGCCGCGGCGGCCGAGCAGCCGCCGGTGATCGACGCGGTCCTCGAGCCGGGCGACGCCCTGTACCTGCCGCGCGGATGGCTGCACGCGGCGACGGCGCTGGGTGAGGTGTCGGCGCACCTAACAGTCGGCATCCACGTCGTCACCAGGTTCGCGCTGGTCGAGGCGCTCATGGCACTGGTGGCCGACGATCCCGCCCTGAGGGCCACCCTGCCGTTGGGTATCGACGTCGCGGATCCCGCGGCGCTCGCTCCGCACCTGGATTCCGTCCGCGCCGCTCTGGTCGACGCGCTCGGCCGGGTGTCGGACGACGCCGTGGCCCGCCGCGTGCGGCGCCGGGTGTGGTCGGGCGGCCGCCCCGAACCCGTCGGCGTGGTGGCCGGGACGGCGTTCGCCGCAGGCCTGGCGGTGGGCGACGCCGTGCGGCTCCGCGTCGGCCTGCCCCACCGCCTGCGCCACGCGGGTGAACAGGTGGTGCTGGAGCTGGCGGACCGCGAGGTCGCCCTGCCGGCGTTCACCGAGGAGGCCGTTCGCGCGCTGCTGGGCGGAGATGCGGTCGCAGTGGGTAGCCTGCCGAAGATGGAGGAGGCCGACCAGATCGTGCTCGTGCGCAGACTGCTGCGCGAAGGTGTCGTGGTGCCCGCCGGGCGGCCGTGACGGCGCCGGCTCCCGAGCCGCAGCGGGTGCGGTGCGCCGATGCCGCCGAGGCTGCGGGCGACCTGATGGAGGGGTCGGCGCCGCCCGCCGACCACTGGTTCCTCGTCGAACACCAGGGCCCGTGGGACCGCTACGTGCTGACCGGATCCGGGTTCGACCGGGCCGCTGCGGGCGCACTCGACCGCTGGGCGCGCGAGTGGGTCGGACGGGTGCTGTTCGTCCGCCGGCCCGGTCGCCAGGTACGGCCGGCGCAACGGCGCTGGTACCGCGTCGACGGCCGCCCGGGGCACGAGTCCGTCCGGACGGGGCTCTTCACCGCCGAGGCCGAGCTCGTCGACGTCGTCGCCGACCCCGCAGCGGGTGTCACCGACGACGGTCCGCTCATTCTCGTGTGTGCGCACGGCCGGCACGACCAGTGCTGTGCGATTCGCGGGCGCCCGTTGGCCGCCGCGGTCGCCGCCGAACTGCCCGACCACACGTGGGAGTCGAGTCACGTCGGGGGGTGCCGGTTCGCGGCGGCGATGGTGCTGCTGCCGCACGGCGTCGTCCTCGGGGACGTGGCCGCCGTCGACGGCCCGAAGATCGCCACCCGCTACGCCGCAGGCCAACTACCCGAGGCGGGGGTCCGGGGCCGGGCCTCGCTGTCGCCGGTGGTCCAGGCCGCACAGCACCACGCCCGGATCGCGACGGGGGCGTACGGGGTCGACGCGCTCCGACCCGTCGACGCGAGCCCGGACGGCGCGGGGATCTGGCACGTCCGGTTCGCGGCACCGGACGTCACGATCGTGCTGCGCGAACGGCGGGTCGACGCCGGCCGGGGACTGACGTGTGCCGCGACCGCTCCGGGGTGGATGCGGGTCTTCGACCTGCTCGACGTCGCGGCGCCGGACCGGGCCGCCGCGACGCACTGAGCGGTCGCCCGGTCAGGCCTCGTCGTCCTTGCTGAGGCCGTCGATCAGCAGGCTCAGGCCGGTCCCGAGCATCCAGATGTCCTTCGAGATCGTCAGGCCCTCCGGGGTCGAGCGCGGGTCGAAGCGGCCGCGGCGCATTCCCGGCGTCCTGACGTAGAGGCCGAGCAACCCGGCCGAGAACCCCACGAGCGCTGCGCCGGCGACCGCGGCGGGTACGACCGGGATCAGCAGCGCCGACCCGACGGCGATCTCGCTCGCGGCGAGCAGCCTGAGGAACTTCGGCGGCTCGATCTGCTTGAGGAAGGGGTAGGTGCCGGTGGCGAAGCCGTGCACGCCTCCGGCGGTCTGCTCGTCGCCCTTCCACTTGTCGAGGCCGGAGCTGAGGATGAACGCGCCGGTCGCGACGCGCAGTGGTGCACGGCGCAGCTTGAAGCGAGACATGTGTCCCCCTGAATGAGTACTCAACAGGTGAGCGGTCAACGTACTCGGGCGGGTGACCATCGCAATTCCCGGGCGGGAACGGGCAGCGACTCCCCGCTGTTGCACAACATGTGACCGCATTACTCGCCTCGGCGCGCTCCCGGCTCTGGACCCCCCGCCACGTGGTCGTGACCCGGTCGGCCGGCGAGCGCCCGCACACGGCCGAGATCCTGCGGCGGGTCGAGGCCGCCGGGATCGACGACGTCGAGTTCCTCCGGGGTGACCGCATCGCGGGCCTGCGGGGCGCCGACGAGCGGGCGACCTACGCGCGGGCCAAGGCGACGCTGGCCGTCGTCGTCAGCCCGCCGTCCAAGCGCAAGCTGCAGCCGATCCCGCCGAGCGCCGACTGGCGGGTGGACCTGGCCGAGGGCTGCCCGGCGCACTGCCAGTACTGCTACCTCGCCGGATCGCTCGCGGGGCCGCCGGTCACGCGGGTCTACGCCGACCTCGATGAGATCCTGGCCGGGCTCGACGCGTACGTCGGCACCGGGCAGGTCACCTCGGGGACCGACGCGCGGGGGCACGAGGGGACGACGTTCGAGGCCTCCTGCTACACGGACCCGCTCGGGATCGAGCACCTGACCGGCAGCCTGGCCGCGACGATCGGGCACGTCGGCACGCACGAGTTCGCCGGACCCGTGCAGCTGCGGGCGACGACGAAGTTCGGTGCCGTGGAGCCGTTGCTCGACCTGCCGCACGGCGGGCGCACGCGGATCCGGGCGTCGGTCAACTCGGCGTCGGCCGCGCGCTTCGAGGGGGGCACCGACCCCGTCGCGACCCGCCTCGCCGGGCTCGGCCGCCTCGCCCGCGCCGGCTACCCGGTGGGCCTGACCATCGCGCCGATCATGCCGTCGGGCGACTGGCGCGCCGAGTACGGCGCGCTGCTCGATGCGGCCGCCGCCGAGCTGGCGCCCGTGCCGGGGCTCGACCTGACCGTCGAGTGCATCACCCACCGCTTCACCCCGAACAGCAAGCAGGTGCTGGAGACCTGGTATCCGCGCACGAAGCTGGAGATGGACCCGGACGCCCGCAGCCGGAAGTTCGGGAAGTTCGGCGCGGTGAAGTACGTCTACCCGGCGGCCGAGATGCGTGAGCTGCGCACATGGTTCGAAAGCGCGCTGTCCGACCGCCTCCCCGCCGCCCGCACCCTCTACTGGACCTGACTCACTCCGGCGCAGGCGGCGGGGCCCAGCCGTAGCTGCGGTCGACGGCGCGGCTCCAGTTCTCCCGCTCCCGGCGGCGGACCTCGGCGTCCATCGCCGGCTCCCACGCCGCCGCGCGGTGCCAGTTGCCGCGCAGCACCTCGAGGTCCGTCCAGTACCCGACGGCGAGGCCGGCCGCGTAGGCCGCGCCCAGCGACACGGCCTCCGATCCCAGCGGGCGCTCGACGGGGACGTCGAGGACGTCGGCCACGAACTGCATGAGCAGGTGGTTCGCGGTCATCCCGCCGTCGACCTTGAGCCGGAGGACGGGCAGGCCCGAGTCGGCGTTCATCGCGTCGACGACCTCGCGCGTCTGCCATCCGGTGGCCTCCAGCACCGCACGGGCCAGATGGCCGCGGGTGATGAAGGACGTCAGGCCGACCATCACGCCGCGGGCCTCCGGATGCCAGCGCGGGGCGTACAGCCCGGAGAACGCCGGCACGATGTAGCAACCGCCGTTGTCCGGCACGCTCGCGGCCAGCGTCTCGATCTGCGCGGCGGTGGAGATCATCCCGAGTGCGTCGCGGAACCACTGCACCAGCGACCCGGTCACCGCGATCGATCCCTCGAGCGCGTAGCGCACCTCGTCGCCCAGGACGTACCCGACGGTCGGGATCAGGCCGTGCGTCGAGCGCGCGATCCGCGGCCCGGTGTTCATCAGCAGGAACGCACCCGTGCCGTACGTGCACTTCGCCTCGCCCGCTTCGAAGCACGCCTGCCCGACGAGCGCGGCGTGCTGGTCGCCCAGCGCCCCCGCGACGGGCACACCGGGCAGCACCGTCGTACAGGTGCCGTAGACCTCGGAGTTCGACCGGATCTCCGGCAGCATCCGCGCGGGCACACCGAGCGCGTCGAGCAGCGGGGGCGACCACTGCCGCGTACGCAGGTCCATGAGCATCGTGCGGCTGGCGTTGGTGACGTCCGTGATGTGCCGGCCACCGTCCGGGCCCCCGGTCAGCTGCCACACCAGCCAGCTCTCCATGGTCCCGAACAGCACGTCGCCCGCCTCTGCGCCGGCCCGCGCCCCCGGCACGTGGTCGAGCAGCCAACGCAGCCGCGGCCCGGCGAAATAGGTGGCCGGGGGCAGCCCGCACAGCTCCGTCACCAGCTCGGCGCGCCCGGCCTCCACCAGCCCGGCCACCAGACCCTCCGTCCGGACGTCCTGCCATGTGATGGCGCGGGCCAGCGGTGCACCGGTGTGCCGGTCCCAGATGACGGTCGTCTCGCGCTGGTTCGCGATGCCCAGCGCGACGATGTTCTCCGGCCCGAGCCCGGCGCTGCGCAGCGCCGCGGGGACGATCCGGGTGACGTTGCGCCAGATCTCCTCGGCGTCGTGCTCCACCCATCCCGAGCGCGGGTAGTACTGCCGGTGCTCGCGCTGGGCGACCGCGACCATGCGGCCGGCCGGGTTGAACAGCAGGCACCGCGTCGACGTCGTGCCCTGGTCGATCGCCGCGACCACCCGTTCGGTCACCGTGCCACCCTCATCTGGTCGCCCCCAACCCGACCGAGATCTCCCGTGCCGCGTTGAGCAGGTGCTCCACCAGCCGCGGCGTCGGCGTCCCGCCACCGCTGAACAGCTCGTCGACCGGCCCCTCGACGCCGAGCACCCCCACCACCAGCCCGCCCGAGGTGCGCACCGGCGCGGCGAGACCGCCGATGCCCGTCCGGTACTCCCCCACGTCGGCCGCCCAACCGCGGTGCCGGAGCGTCGCGAGGTGCTCGGTCAGCATGCCGACGGCGACGACGGTCCGGCCGGTGTAGCGCTGCAGATCGAGCTCGTGCGGCCGCGGCACGGCGATCGGGGCGAAGCCGAGCAGACACTTGCCGAGGGCCGAGGCGTGCAACGGGAGCTGCTCCCCCGTCCGCAGCCGCTGCGGCGAGCCGTCGGGGCGGAAGACGTGGTGCACCAGCTCGACCGTCGATCCGGCCGGCATGCCGAGCAAGACCTCCTGACCCGCGCTGCCGGCCAGCGAGTCGGCCCAGTTCATCGCCCGGGAGCGCAGGTCGTGGCGGTCCCAGCCACTTCCGAGCCGGCTCAGGCCCGCCGCCAGCGCGTACCGGCCGGTGTCGCGGTCCTGGTCGACGAACCCGACCTCGCGCAGCGTGCGCAGGATGCCGTGCACGGTGGGGCGGGCCAGGTCCAACGGCGCGGCGACCTCCGCGAGGGCCATTGGACGCCCTGCACTGCCGAGCAGTCGCAGTATCGCGGCGGCGCGTTCGATGGACTGGATGGTGCCCGGCATCGAGCCGCAGCCTAGGTGGGCGGTTCGACCATGTCGAACAGCTCGGCTTGAGCGGCATCACACACTCGGCCGGGTGCAGCCGCCGTCGCTCGGGATGCGGAGCAGCGCGCCGAGGGGTACGCCGGAGTTGTGTACGGCATCGCGTGCTGTCAGGAAAGGACACACCCCATGAGATCGGTCGCCCTGTCCCCCGAGACGCGGGAACGCGCGCTGGACGCGCTGGCGGCGACGACGAAGCCCGGCGGCGAGCTGGACATCCTGGTCGTCGGTGGCGGTGTCGTGGGCGCGGGCGCCGCTCTCGACGCCGCGACGCGCGGTCTGAGCGTCGGACTGGTCGAGGCCCGCGACTTCGCCTCGGGCACGTCGAGCCGCTCGAGCAAGCTCATCCACGGCGGCCTGCGCTACCTGGAGATGCTCGACTTCCGGCTGGTCGCCGAAGCGTTGCAGGAACGCGGGCTGCTCATCCAGAAGCTCGCCTCGCACCTGATCAAGCCGGTCCCGTTCGTCTACCCGCTTCAGCACCGCGGCTGGGAGCGGCTCTACGCCGGGTCGGGCGTCGCGCTCTACGACACCCTCGGTCTGCTCTCGGGTCGTTCCCGGGGCGTCCCGCACCACCGCCACCTCACGCGCCGCGGGGCCCGCCGGATCGTCCCGGCATTCAAGAAGGACGCGCTGGTGGGCGCGCTGCAGTACTACGACGCCCAGGTCGACGACGCCCGGCACACGATGTTCATCGCCCGTACCGCGGCCGCGTACGGGGCGCACGTCGCGTCGCGGGCGCGGGTCGTCGGGCTGCTCAAGGAGGGCGAGCGGGTCGTCGGCGTCCAGGTGCACGACCTGGAGTCGGGGCGGGAGTTCGACGTCCGGGCCCGCCAGGTCGTCAACGCCACCGGGGTCTGGACCGACGAGACCCAGGGGCTGGCCGGCGAGCGCGGCCAGTTCCACGTCCGGGCGAGCAAGGGCATCCACCTCGTCGTCCCGCGCGACCGGATCCGGTCGGAGTCGGGGCTGATCCTGCGCACCGAGAAGTCGGTGCTGTTCGTGATCCCGTGGGGCCGGCACTGGATCATCGGCACGACGGACACCGACTGGTCGCTCGACAAGGCCCACCCCGCCGCCAGCGCCGCCGACATCCAGTACCTGCTCGACCACGTCAACTCCGCGATCGAGCCCGCGCTCACGCAGGAGGACGTCGAGGGGGTCTACGCGGGGCTCCGACCGCTCCTGTCGGGCGAGTCGGAGTCGACGTCGAAGCTCTCCCGCGAGCACGCCGTGGCGCACACGGTGCCCGGCCTCGTCGTCATCGCGGGCGGGAAGTACACGACCTACCGCGTGATGGCGAAGGACGCGATCGACGCGGCGGTGAACGCCCTGGAGACGGTCAACGGGAAGAAGGTCCCGCAGTCGGTGACCGACGACACCCCGCTGCTGGGTGCCGAGGGCTACCACGCGCTGTGGAACGGGCGGTCGCAGCTCGCGCAGCGCAGCGGGCTGCACGAGGTCCGGATCGAGCACCTGCTCGACCGGTACGGGTCGCTGGCGCACGAGGTGCTCGACCTCGTGGCGGCCGACCCGACCCTTCGCGAGCCGCTGGCCGGTGCTCCCGACTACCTGCGTGCCGAGGCGGTGTACGCGGCGTCGCACGAGGGGGCCCGGCACCTCGACGACATCCTGGCCCGCCGCACGCGCATCTCGATCGAGACCTTCGACCGGGGTGTCGGGGCGGCGTCGGAGACGGCCCGGCTGGTCGCGCCGGTGCTGGGGTGGAGCGACGAGCAGGTGGAGCGGGAGGTCGAGCACTACCGCAAGCGGGTGGAGGCGGAGCGCGAGAGCCAGCGGATGCCGGACGACGAGACGGCGGACGCGGCGCGGATGGGGGCGCCGGAGATCGTGCCGGTGCGGTGATCCGCGGCCGTCGGGCGGCTGGGGTTGTCGCAGCATGGTGGCTTTGCTGCGGTCGGAGTGCAGCAAAGCCACCATGCTGCACTCCCGGAGCCCGCCTTGGACCCGCGTCGGCGGCCCGGTTGAGCCCATGGGCACGGGGTAGGCCTACGGCCCCGTCCGTGATCCGAGGAGCACCGATGACCCGCGCCGCACAGATGCTCGAGACCTACCCGGGCGACTTCGGGTTCGACGCGGCGGCGCTCGCCGAGTGCATCGCCGCATGTCAGGAGTGCGCGCAGACCTGTACGGCGTGCGCCGACGCCTGCCTCGCCGAGGAGCAGGTGGCGGACCTGCGCAGTTGCATCACCCACAACCTGAACTGCGCCGCCGTCTGCACCGCGGCCGCTGCGGTGCTCTCCCGCCAGACCGCCTACGACGACGCCGTCACCCGGGCCGTCCTCGAGGCGTGCGCGGCGGCGTGCAGGGCGTGCGGCGACGAGTGCGCCCATCACGGCGAGATGGGGATGGAGCACTGCCGGGTGTGCGCCGACGCGTGCCGGCGGTGCGAGCAGGCCTGCCGGGCGCTG
Source organism: Pseudonocardia charpentierae (assembly GCF_031845345.1). Classification (NCBI taxonomy): domain Bacteria; kingdom Bacillati; phylum Actinomycetota; class Actinomycetes; order Pseudonocardiales; family Pseudonocardiaceae; genus Pseudonocardia; species Pseudonocardia charpentierae. The sequence continues at coordinate 25,995 of NZ_JAVREJ010000024.1, forward strand.
CTCGCCGCCGCGTCCTGACGGCGGCGCCTCGCCGCGTGACGTGGACGTCAGCGCTGTCGAGCACTGATCGAACAGCGCTGACGTGCACCTCACGTCGGCGTCCGGAAGCTGCACCTGCGCGGCGGTGTTATCCAGGCGTGCGAACGGATGTCGTCGTGATCGGTGCCGGGCAGGCCGGGCTGTCGGCTGCTTACGGCCTGCGCCGCGCCGGGCTGGAGCCCGGGTCGGGATTCGTCGTCCTCGACGGTGAGGACGCCCCGGGTGGCGCGTGGCAGCACCGCTGGCCGACGCTGCGGGTCGACGGCGCCCACCGCATCTCGGACCTGCCCGGCATGCCCTTCACCCCCGACGACCCGACACGCCCCGTAAACGAGGTCGTGCCGGAGTACTTCGCCGCGTACGAGGACGAGTTCGACCTCCGCGTCAGACGCCCGGTCCGGATCGACGCCGTTTGGTCGGTCGGCGCCGAGCTCGCCGTGGAGACGTCCGTCGGTACCTGGACGACCCGCGCGCTGATCAACGCCACCGGCACCTGGACGCACCCGTTCGTTCCGCGCTGGCCGGGGCAGGAGTCCTTCCGCGGCAGGCAGTTGCACACCGCCGACTACCGCGGGCCTGCAGAGTTCGCGGGGAAGCGGGTGGTCGTCGTCGGGGGCGGGACGTCCGCGGTGCAACTGCTGCTGGAGATCGCCCCGGTCGCCGCGGCGACGACCTGGGTCACCCGCCGGCCGCCGGTGTGGCACGACGGCCCGTTCGACGCCGAGGCCGGTCGGGCGGCCGTCGCGCTGGTCGACGAGCGGGTCCGGGCCGGTCTGCCGCCGCGCAGCGTGGTGAGCGTGACCGGGCTGATGCGGACGCCGGAGGTGCAGGCGGGGATCGCCGCGGGCGTACTGCAACGCCACCCTCTACCCGAGCGCTTCACCCCGACCGGCGTGATGTGGGCCGACGGAACCGCCGTGGAGGCCGACATCGTCCTGTGGTGCACCGGCTTCCGCGCCGCGCTGGGCCACCTCGCGCCGCTGCACCTGCGCACCCCGAGCGGCGGGATCGTCATGGACGGTACGCGCGTAGTCGCGGACCCGCGGATCCACCTGGTCGGCTACGGGCCGAGCGCCTCGACGATCGGCGCGAACCGGGCCGGCAAGGCTGCGGCGCGGGAGGTCGTCGCGCTGCTGGAGGAGACCCGCGCCGCCTGGAACGGCCAGGAACTGTCGGTGCTGCGTGCCACACTCCCTGCCATGACCGCCCTTCCCTTGCCGCCGCAGCGGCTACCGCTGACGGTCCTCGACTATGTCGCGCTCGGTGAGGACCCCGACGGCGTGCGTTACGAGCTGCAGGAGGGCAATCTTGTGATGGCGCCGAGCCCAATTCCCGAGCATCAGATCGCCGTCATGCGGCTGGCCCCACAACTTGAGGATCGACTTCCTGCGAACCTCGTGCTCGTCCCAGACGTCGACATCGACCTTCAGCTGGTCCCACCAAAACGTCCTGGGACGGTGAGAGCGCCCGACCTCGTCGCTGTTACCGAGCCCGGCGATCGGCCCCAGCTCACCGCCCACCACCTCGCCGGCGAGTTCGGCTACGCAGACGCCGGCCGGTGAGCGGCACCTTCACCGCCACCGAGCCGTTCCCCGTCCGCATCGACCTCGACGCGCTCGTGTAGCTACTCCGCCTTCGGCCCCGTATCGGGCTCGCTCGCCGGCGTGTCGGTGCCCGCGGGCAGCGACGTCGAGCCGCTCGCCTCGCTGCGCGGCTGCCCGCCCGACGCCACCTCGGTGCCGTCCTGGCTCCACCGCGTGTGCCAGTAGCCCTCGGCGTCGGTCCGCTTGTAGGTGTGCGCGCCGAAGAAGTCGCGCAACCCCTGAATGAGGTTCGCCGGGCCGCGCTCGCGCCGGTAGCCGTCGTAGTACGACAGGCTCGACGAGAACGCCGGGATCGCCACCCCCTGCTCGGTCGCCACGACCACCACGCGCCGCCAGGCGTCCTGCGCGTTCGCGACGGCGTCGGTGAAGTACGGAACCATGAGCAGGTTCTCGACGTCGCCGTGCTCGGCGTAGGCGTCACGGATGCGGTTGAGGAAGCGCGCCCGGATGATGCAGCCGCCGCGCCAGATCGTCGCCATCGCGCCGAGGTCGAGATCCCAGTCGTTGGCCTCGCTCGCGGCCCGCATCTGCGCGAAGCCCTGCGCGTAGGCGACGACCTTGCTCGCGTACAGCGCCAGCCGGATGTCCTCGACCAGGTCGTCGCGGTCGGCGCCCTGGCCCGGAGCAGGGCCGGACAGCGTCGTCGACGCCTTCTTCCGCTCGTCACGCAGCGCCGAGAGCCCGCGGGCGAACACGGCCTCGGTGATGCCGGTGAGCGGGATGCCCAGCCCGAGGGCGTCGACCGCCGTCCAGGTGCCGGTGCCCTTCTGCTCGGCCTGGTCGACGATCACGTCGACGAGCGGGCCGCCCGTCTTCTCGTCGGTCTTGGCCAGGACCTTCGCGGTGATCTCGATGAGGAACGAGTCGAGGTCGCCGGAGTTCCACTCCTCGAAGATCTTCGCGATGGCCGGCGCGTCCAGGCCCGCGACGTGGGTCAGCAGGTCGTACGCCTCGGCGATCAGCTGGATGTCGGCGTACTCGATGCCGTTGTGCACCATCTTGACGTAGTGACCGGCGCCGCCGGGCCCCACGTGGACGCAGCACGGCGTGCCGTCGACGACGGCGGCGATCGAGGTGAGGACCTCCTCCACCTCGGCGTACGCGCTCGGGTCGCCGCCCGGCATGATGCTCGGCCCGAGCAGTGCGCCCTCCTCGCCGCCGGAGACGCCGATGCCCATGAACCGGATCCCGTTCGCGGCGCACTCCTCGGTGCGGCGCACGGTGTCCGGGAAGTGCGAGTTGCCCGCGTCGATGATGATGTCGCCCTCGTCGAGCAGCGGGGTGAGCTCCTCGATCACGGCGTCGACGGGCCTGCCCGCCTTGACCATCACGATGATCCGACGCGGCGTCTCCAACGCGTTCACGAAGTCCTCGACGGACTCGCAGCCCGTGAACGGGCCCTCGTCGCCGTACTCCTTGATGAACTCGGTCATCTTCGCCGTCGTGCGGTTGTGCACGGCCGTCGGCGTACCGCGCCGGGCGATGTTGCGGGCCAGGTTGGCACCCATCACCGCCAGCCCGGTCACCCCGATGCGACTCTTGCCGGTCGATTCGGTCATCGCTCTCCCTCTGGGCGCGGTGCGCCCTCGGAGGCGCTTCGGTGGGTGACGGGTGCGCACGTTACGACGTCGCCGCCGACGGCGCACTGATCCTGCAACCAGCCTTCCGCAGATCGGCAACCGACGCGAGCCCTGCCGCGAACCCGTGGATCGGTGCGGGCCACGTGCGTGGTCACCCCGGCGACGGCGGCAGGTTGTACGGCGTCACCACCTGGATGGCAGAATGCCACGAGCGCGGATGCCCGGCGAGCGCGCCGTGCGCCTGCATGATCACCTGGCAGGCGTGGCGCATGTCTTGCCGCAGGTCGTGGTGCAGCACCGCCGAGAGGTGCCCGTCGTGCAGCAGGGCGAGGTTGTGCTCGTGGAGGTCGTGGGCCACGAACACGCGGTACGTGCGCCCGGCCTCGGCGAACGCGTCGACGACCGCCCGGTTGCCGCCGAACGCGTACATCGAGTAGACGGCGACGATGTCGGGGTGGGCGGCCAGCGCGTCGAGCACCAGCCGGTGCAGGTCGTCGCGGCCGTCGGTGTTGACCAGGTCGACCTGTCGGCGGTTCGGCGCCACCGTGCGCTGCGTCGCGCGGAAGCCCATCTCCCGCTCGTCCTCACCCCGGAACGACCCGTCGCCGCGAGTGACGAGGACCGTGCCGGAGGCGTCGCCGAGCCACTGGTCGATCAGGTACGCGGCAGTCGCGCCGACCGCGCGGTTGTCGATGCCGACGTAAGCGGTGCGCGGGCTGACGGGGAGGTCCGTCACGAAGGTGACCACCGGGATCCCGACGCCGACGAGGCGCTCGACGGCGGCCACCACCCGCGGGTCGTCGGGCGCCTTGAGCACGACACCCTGCGAGCCGCGCGTCGCGATGCGGCCGAGAGTGGCGACGATGTCGGCTACCGGTGCGGCCTCGGTGAGGTGGAACCGCGAGCGGAAGACGGCCGGTCGGATCCCCGGCAGCTCGGCTTCCAACGCCGCGCGCACACCGGACGAGAACTGCACCGGGGCGTCGACGACGAGGTCGACGACGAAGGTCCGCCCGGCCAGCCGGAGCTGGGTGCGCTGCCGGTGCAGATCTTCGATCGCCTGGTTGACCTCGGCGACCGTGCTGGCCCGTACCCCGCCGCGGCCGTTGAGGACGCGGTCCACCGTCGCCTCGGACAGGCCGGCCTGAACGGCGATCTCGCGAATCCGATAGGGGTGGCCCACGGGCTCATGCTGAGGGGTTTTTGAGGGATCGGCAAGGGTTGACCGACAGCTCCGGCGGCACTCACCCTGAGGGAACCACACGACGAAGGAGTCCGACGTGACCGCAGCACCCGTTCGCCCCAGGTCTGGAAGCTTCGGGGCCTGGCTGACCCGCGACGACTGCAACCTGCAGGACTTCCGCGCGGTCGTCGAGGTCGAGACCGACGCCGCCGACTACCCGCACGCGGACCGCGTCGAGCGCGGCGTGCTGTTCTACGGCGAGACGCTCGCGGACGACGTCGCCACCCCGGAGGGCCGCCGCGCGGTGCAGGCCGAGCTGGCGTACGCGCTGATGGACGGGCCCGGGATCGTCGTGTTCAAGAAGGCCTTCGAGCCTGCGGTCGTCGACAGGGCCACCGCCGTGATCACGTCGCTGATCGAGGAGCAGAAGTCCCGCGGCGTGCAGACGGGCGACCACTTCGCCAAGCCCGGCTCCAACGACCGGCTGTGGAGCGCGCTGGAGAAGCTCGCCGTCACCGACCCGGAGACGTTCGTCGACTACTTCGCCAACGACGTCGTCAACCTCGTCTCGGTGGCCTGGCTCGGCCCGAACTACCAGATCGTCTCCGACCCGAACGTGGTCAACCCGGGCGGCACCGCGCAGACCGCGCACCGCGACTACCACCTCGGTTTCATGGACCTCGACCTCGCCGGGCAGTTCCCGGCGCACGTCCACCGCCTCTCGCCGGTGCTGACGCTGCAGGGCGCGGTCGCGCACGTCGACATGCCCGTCGAGACCGGCCCGACGATGTACCTGCCGCACTCGCAGAAGTACGAGCCCGGCTACATGGCGATCGGCCTGCCGGAGTTCCAGGAGTACTTCGAGCAGAACTACGTGCAGCTGCCCCTGGAGAAGGGCGACGCGGTGTTCTTCAACCCCGCCCTGCTGCACGGCGCGGGTACCAACCGCACCACCGACGTCAAGCGCATGGCGAACCTGCTGCAGGTGTCGTCGGCGTTCGGCCGGGCGATGGGGACCGTCGACACCGAGCGGGTGTCGGAGGCGCTCTACGCGACGTTGCGCGCCCGCAAGGCGGCCGGGGCGCCCGAGAAGGACCTGCAGAACGTCGTCGCCGCGGCCGCGGAGGGCTACGCCTTCCCGACGAACCTGGACCGCGACAAGCCGGTCGGCCGGCTGACGCCCGAGAGCCAGGCGGAGCTGGTGTGGCGGGCGCTGCAGGAAGACTGGGACGAGCAGGCCTTCACCGCTGAGCTGGCCGCCCAGACCGAGCGTCGTCGCTCGTCGCTGGCCCGGTGACGGCGTGGTCGATCTGATCGCCGCTGCGGCTGCCGTCGGGCAGCCCCTCCGCGTCGGCGTCATCGGCGCCGGGATCATGGGCGCCGACCACGCGAACACCCTGCGCCGCTCGGTCCGGGGCGCCGAGGTCACGGCCGTCGCAGACGTCGACCTGGATCGAGCGAAGGCCGCCGCGGCCGGGGCCACGGCCTACGACGACGCCTTCGCGCTGATCGCGGATCCTGCGGTCGACGCCGTTCTGATCGCCTCGCACGACTCGGTGCACGCCGCGCAGGTCGTCGCGGCGGCCCGGGCAGGCAAGGCGGTGCTGTGCGAGAAGCCGCTCGCGCCGACGCTCGCCGAGGGACGGCAGGTGCTGCGCGACATCGGCGCCACCGGCGAGGCGCTGCTGTCGCTGGGCTTCATGCGCCGCTTCGACCCCGGCTACGTGCAGCTGCAGCAGGCGATCGACGACGGCACCGTCGGCGCACCCGTCCTCGTGCACAACATCAGCCGGGGCGTCAGCGGCGCTCCGAACGCCACGTCGGAGTTCTCGATCACGGGCTCGGCGATTCATGAGTTCGACGTGGTGCCGTGGCTGCTGCGCTCGCCTGTGGTCGAGGTGTCGTGGACGGCGCCGCGCCGGTCGTCGCAGGTCCACGAGGGACTGCAGGACCCGCAGGTGATCCACCTGCGGACCGCGGACGGCGTGCTGAGCACCTGCGAGACGTTCCTCAACGCCCGCTACGGCTACGACATCCGCTGTGAGGTCGTCGGCGAGACCGGCGCGATCAGCCTGACCGAGCCGGCGCGGGTGCGGATGGACGCCGGGCAGCGCCACGGCATCGGCTACGCCGCCGACTGGCGGCCTCGGTTCGCCGACGCCTACCGCATCGAGCTGCAGGCGTGGGTCGACGCGGTGCTGGCCGGGGCACCGACGCCGCTCGCCACCGGGCGCGATGGCGTGGCCGCGAGCGCCGTGGCCGAGGCCGTCATCACGTCGATGCACGAGGGCGGGCGCCTGACCAAGGTCGAACTCCCATGAGTTTTCCCAGCACCTTCCCGGCCTCCCGCCTGCCCGACCCGATGGCGGCGCCCACCCTGCGGTGGGGCGTGCTCGGCACCGGCTGGATCGCCGAGCGGTTCGCCGGCTCCCTGCGCCGCAACACCCGCCAGGAGGTCGTCGCCGTCGGATCGCGGTCGGTGGCGTCGGCGAAGGAGTTCGCTGACCGGGTCGGGATCGGGCGGGCGCACGGCTCGTACGTCGACCTCGTCACCGATTCCGAGGTCGACGTCGTGTACGTCGCCACGCCGCACAACTTCCACCACAGCCACGCCCAGCTCGCGATCGACGCGGGCAAGCACGTGCTGGTGGAGAAGCCGCTCGCGCTGAACGCAGTGGAGGCGGCCGAGGTCGCGGAGCGGGCGGCCGAGCGCGGCGTGTACTGCGCCGAGGCGCTGTGGACGTTCTACCTGCCGAGCTACGACGTGATCCGGCAACTGCTCGACGACGGCGTGCTCGGCGACGTGCGGACCGTGCTCGCGGACCACGGCGAGTGGTTCCCGGACACCCACCGCATCCTGCGCCACGACCTCGCCGGCGGGGCGCTGCTCGACCTGGGCACCTACCCGCTGGCACTCGCGTCGTGGGTGCTCGGCGAGCCCGAGCAGGTCGTCGCGATCGGGCAGGACGTGCCGGGCGGCGAGGTGCACGGGCAGGTCTCGGCTGTGCTGCGGCATTCGGGCGGCACCCAGTCGGCGATCAACACGACGGTCATGGCCGACACCCCGAACCGGGCGGTGCTCGCGGGGACGGGCGCCACGCTCGTCACGGACGGCCCGTTCTTCTTCCCGGGCGACCTGACGCTGACGTCGGCGGGCAAGGAGTCGACGATCCACTACACCGAGCCCGCAATCGGCCACGACGGGCTGTTCGTGACGGCCGTCGAGGCGGCCCGGCGGATCGCGGCGGGCGAGACCGGCACGCCGCTGCGCCCGCTCGCCGACTCGGTGGCGACGCTCAGGGTGGTCGACGAGATCCGCCGCCAGATCGGTGTCACGTACCTCGAGGAGTCCGCCCCCGGCCTCCCGCAGTAGCCCGAGTTGCGCGTTCGCGCCCGGCGAGTCTTACGTTTCTGCACGCGAGTCTTGCGTTGCTGCACGTGGCGGGCCGCGATCAGCGGTCCGCCCGCGTCGCGTCGACCCAGGCGTCGATCCGTTCCCACCAGTCGTAGAGCCACGCCGCCTGCGCCTCGAAGCCGACGGGCACCTCGTCGGCCGGGACCCGCCACCACCGCATCCGGACGAGGGTGTCCAGCGGCAGCCCGCGCCAGACGTCGGCGACGGTGAACAGATGGTCCAGACCCGCATGGGCGACCCAGACCACGTCGGCGTCGGGTGCGGCATCCAGAGCGGCGGCGACCCCGCCCGGCTGCGGCGGCAGCACGTGCCGCATCGCCTCCGAGCGGCGGGCGGCGTCGTCCAGCCCCCGGGCACGCAACCGCGCGATCCCTGCGGCCCGGCGACGCTCGGTGAAGTTGCCGCCCTCGGGGAAGATCACGAACGCGTCGTCACCGTCGAGTTCCATCGCCAGTTCCCCGATCTGCCGCTCGACGTCCCGTCCGCCCGTGGACAGGAAGCGGTTCGGCAGGCGGTTGAGCACGACGTCGAGCGCGGGATCCCACTGCAGCGCGGCGGCGAGGACGATCCGCGGCTCCCGCGCGTACCAGTTGACCAGCGCGTGCATCAGCAGGAACGAATCACCCGGTCCGGCGTGCCGGCAGAACACGAGGAGCGGGCGGCCGAGGTACTCGTCCGGAACCGGGCCCTCGACCTCCACCTGCAGCCCGAGCACCCGCGTCGCGGCGTGGTGGAAGATCCACAGGTACCCGCCGACGAGGCGGTAGTGCACCCGTTGGAACGGTGGCGTCCGCACGAGCGCTCCGAAGCCGGCGGCGAGCCACAGCCCGAACAGCGCCATCAACGAGGCGCTCTCCAGCACGAGCCACACGATCGCGACCCACAGCACCCGAAGCGCCCGGAAGCGGCCGGGCAGCAGCGGCGACGCGGCGGCCGCGACCAGCAGCCACAACGGCAGGGTGAACAGGAGCACGATCGTGATCCCCACCATCGCCGGGGCGAGCACCACACGGCGTAACCAGCGGGGCGGCAGCGGTTTCGGCGCCATCAGGGGCATCAGAGACGCACCGTGCTCAGATAGTCCGTCGAGGCCCGGTAGGCACCGTCGATACGGCGTCCGATGCCCGAGACGTCCCGGTAGCGCAACGCCTCACGGCTGTTCCAGCGCGGCGCGGCACCGTCGCCCGCGGGCAGGAGGTGCACCTCGACGGCGTCGGGGACCGCGCTCATGTCGCGGGCGAAGCGGTGCCGGCGCGCGATCTCGAACGCGACCACCGCCACCTCCCAGGGATTGCGTGGAGGGTCGAGCTTCTGCTCGATGCGCCCGACCTGCAGGACGAACACCCGGCGGGCGCCGAGCTCGACGGCCCGCCCGAGCGGGATGCTGTCGACGAGGCCGCCGTCGAGGTAGTGACTGCCGTCGATCTGCACGGGTGGGAGCAGGCCGGGAACCGCAGCGGAGGCGAGGACGGCCTCGACGACCGGCCCGCGGTCGAACCAGTGCTCCGCGGCGTCCTCGATCCGGGCAGCGCAGCACTGGAACGGGACCGGCAGGTCATCGATCCGGCGGTCGCCGAGCTGCGCGACGAGGGCGCGACGCAGGGGTTCCGCGGAGTGCGCGGCGGTGCGGGTGCGCGCGAGCTCCCGCAGCCGGGCGACGGTGCCGGCGGCGAAGACCTCGGCGGCGTCCGGTGAGCGCCACAGTGCTTCCAGACGATCGGCGACCTCCGACGCCGGGCATGCGGCGAGGACCGCGCCGTTGATCGCCCCCACGCTGGTGCCGACGACGAGATCGGGGCGGACGCCCGCGTCGAGAAGCGCGCGGAGCATGCCGACCTGCACGGCACCGAGCACTCCCCCGCCGCCGAGGACCACGGCCGTGCCGACGCGTTCCGCAGCCACCGGCTCATGCTTGCACGGGCTTCACGGCGGGGCTGTCCGCGCACGGCGCACCGGAACCGCAGGACTCGCGTGCAGAAACGCAAGACTCGCCAACTCGCCGGGGCTAGAAGGCCGGCCAGGGGATCGCGGGGCCGTAGCCCGAGGGCTCGGGGAAGCAGGGATCCTTCAGCAGGGCGTCCAGCCGCGTCCGCAGAGCGCGGACCTCGCGCCGCGTGACGTACCCGCCCAGCTCGTCGCGGAACGACCCGCCGCCGTCGAGCGCGGCACGCAGCTTGCGCAGCGGCTCGAGCACTTCCGGACTCATCGGCTCCCCGACCCAGCCCCACAGCACCGTGCGCAGCTTGTGCTCGACGTGCAGGCACAGCCCGTGGTCGACCCCGTAGATCCGGCCGTCGACGCCGGCGAGGACGTGCCCGCCCTTGCGGTCGGCGTTGTTGACCACCACGTCGAACGTCGCCATCGCCTGCAGCTCGGGGACGTCCGCGTGCACCAGCACCGCCGGCTCGCCGCGGCCGTCGCGGGCCCGCAGCACGCCCAGCCAGCCGGACGGCACCTCCGTCGGCGGCAGGACGTCGACGAGCTCGCGCTCGTCGTCGGTGTCCACCCAGACCTGGACCATCCCGGGACCGAACGGTCCGTCGCGCAGCAGCGTCGGCGGGACGACGTGCCAGCCCCCGACCTCGGAGATCAGATAACTGGCCACCTCGCGCCCGGCCAGCGTGCCGTCCGGGAAGTCCCAGAGCGGCCGCTCGCCGCGGACCGGCTTGTAGACGCACCGCAGCTCCACGCCGTCCGCGCTGACCGTGCCGAAGAGCGTGGCGTTCGAGGCGTCGACGAGCCGGCCCGTGATCTCGATGCGGCCGCGCCGCAGCAACTCGGGGACGGCAGGGTCGCGCAGATCCACGGGGGCGGCGGTCACTCCGCGAGAGTGGGCCGGCGGTGGTAGCCGTTGAGCCGGATGCAGACGTGGCCCTCAGGGTTGAGCGGCTCGGCACACAGCGGGCACGGCGGCCGACCGGCCGAGACGACCTTCTCGGCGCGCTCGGCGAACGCGCGGGCCTGGACCGGTGACAGGAACACCCGCAGGGCGTCGGGCCCCTCGTCGCCGTCGTCGAGGACGACCGACTCGTCGACCTCCTCCTCGCTCACCGCGAGCAGTTCGACGACGATCGTGCGGGAATCGGCGTCCCAGCCCAACCCCATGGTGCCGACCCGGAACTCCTCTTCGAGCGGCACGGCGAGCGGGTCGGCGTCCGGATCGCCCGCACCCGCGGGGGCGTCGGAGCCGAACCGGCGCGCGACCTCCTGCAGCAGCGCGGTGATGCGCTCGGCGAGCACCGTGACCTGCTGCTTCTCGAGCAGCACGCTCACCGTGCGGGCTTCCTGGATCGCCTGCAGGTAGAAGGAGCGGTCGCCGGGCTCGCCAACGGTCCCGGCGACGAAGCGCTCGGGCTGGCGGAAGACGTGGATGACGCGTGGCATGACCCCACCCAGGGTAGACCGCTCAGCCGAGACCGGCACACCGCGCGCAGACCGGATCGGCGGGCGGGGTCTCAGGCAGGGCCCGTGGCCCCCCCGACGACGGCGTCCGATGTCTCCTCGGACCCCTCCCCCGGCTTCGGCTCCGGCGGGACCAGCCCGGCGACGTCGCCGCCCAGGTCGTTGACCCGCACGACGAACGGACGGGTCTCGGTGTAGTGCACGACGCTGATCGAGCAGGGGTCGACGACGATCCGCTGGAAGTTGTCGAGGTGGCAGGCCAGCGCGTCGGCCAGGATCGACTTGATCACATCGCCGTGGCTGCAGGCCAGCCACACCGCGCGCGAGCCGTGCTCGGCGGCGATCCGTGCGCCGTGCGCGCGGACGGCGGCGACCGCACGGGCCTGCATGCCGGCCAGCCCCTCCCCGTCGGGGAACACCGCCGCCGACGGGTGCGCCTGCACGACCCGCCAGAGCGGCTCGTCGGCGAGCTTCTTCAGCTCACGCCCGGTCCACGAGCCGTAGTCGACCTCGGCCAGCCCCGGCTCGGTCGTCGCGGTGAGGCCGCGTTCGCCCAGCAGCGGCGCGACGGTCTGCTCGCACCGCAGCGCCGGTGAGCTGACGATCTCCGCGAGCGGCACCCCGGCGAGCCGCTCGACGACCCGCTCGGCCTGGGACCGGCCGGTCTCGTCGAGCTCCACCCCGGGGGTGCGGCCCGCCAGCACGCCCGCCGCGTTCGCCGACGAGCGCCCGTGGCGCAGAAGGATCAGGGTGGTCACGATCGTCGAGCCTACGTGCCGGCTCCTCGCGTCCCGGCGCAGCTCAGGTCGCGGAGATCCATCCCGCCCCGAGGGCGGCGAACAGCACGGCACCGAGCGCGAGCCGGTACCAGACGAACAGGTAGACGCTGTGGTGCTCGATGTAGCGCAGCAGCCAGGCGATCGCCGCGTAGCCGACGCCGAAGGCGATGGCCGTCGCGACGATCATCTGCAGGCCGCTCGGGCCGCCGGGAGTGAGCACGTCGGGCAGCTCGAACAGCCCGGAGGCGACGACCGCGGGGATGGCGAGCAGGAACGACAGCCGGACGGCCGCGGGCCGGGTCAGGCCGAGAAACAGCCCCGCGGTGATCGTGCCGCCGGAGCGGGAGACCCCGGGGATCAGGGCCAGCGCCTGTGCGAGACCCATGCCGATTCCCTGGGCGAAGGTCACGCGCTCCAGGTCGACCTTCTGCTTCCCCAGCCGCTCGGCGATCCCGAGCAACACGCCGAACACGATCATCGTGGTGGCGATCAGCCACAGGTTGCGCGCCACGGTCTCGATCTGGTGCTGCAGGAGCAGCCCCAGCACACTGATCGGGATCGTGCCGATGATCACCAGCCAGGCGAGCCGGTACTCCGGCTCCCCGCGCTCCTCGCGGTGCCGGAGCCCGCGCACCCAGCCCACGACGAGCTGGGCGATGTCGCGCGCGAAGTAGATGAGGACCGCGGCTTCCGTACCCAACTGGGTGACAGCGGTGAACGCCGCACCGGGGTCGTTGCCGAAGAAGACCCCGGACACGATCCGCAGATGGGCCGACGACGAGATCGGCAGAAACTCCGTCAAGCCCTGGACAAGCCCCAGGACGACGATCTCGAGCCAGCTCACGCCGAGTACGTCCCGTTGGCGGAGATCATCTGGTTCAGGTGGGCGGAAATCCTCACGGCGCCGCACCGTACAGCCCCGCCGATGCTGATCTCCGCTTAGGCTTCCGGACGTGCAGCGACGACGGGTGGGCAGCAGCGGGCTGCAGGTGTCGCGGATCGGCCTGGGCACGATGACCTGGGGCGACGACACCGACGGCGATGCCGCGGCCGAGCAGCTGCGCGTGTTCGTGCAGTCGGGCGGGACGCTGGTGGAGACGGCCGACGGCTACGGCGGCGGAATCGCGCAGGATGTCCTCGCCGGTCTGATGCGGCGCGCGGTGGCGCGGGACGACCTCGTGATCGCCGGGCGCAGCCTCCTGGCCGACGGTCCGCACGGCGGCGGGGCCGGACGCGGCGCCCTGCTGGGAGGGCTCGACCGGTTGCTGCGCCGGTTGGGCACCGACTATCTCGACCTGTGGCAGCTCCCCGGCTGGGACCCCGACGTCCCGCTCAACGAGACGCTCGCCGTCGCCGACGCCGCTGTGGCGTCCGGGCGGGTGCGCTACGTCGGACTCGTCGGCCCTGCGGGCTGGCAGCTGGCCTCCGTGGCCGAGCGGGCCGCGGCCCGATGGCCGGCCGCGGCACCGACCGCGGTGCAGGCCGAGTACTCCCTGCTCGCCCGCGACGCCGAGGCCGAGCTGCTCCCCGCTGCCGCACACCACGGCGCCGGGCTGCTCGCGTGGGCGCCGCTCGGCCGCGGGGTGCTCACCGGCACCTACTCGGACGTGCCCGCGCTCTCGCCGTACGTGGAGGAGCGCCGCACGGAGCGCGCCGCACGGATCGTGCAGGCCGTGCTCACCGCCGCCGAAGGCCTCGGCACCTCGCCGCTGGCGGTCGCGCTGGCCTGGGTGCGCGACCGACCGGGGGTGGCTGCGGCGGTGGTCGGAGCGCGCGACGCGGCGCAGCTCGGGGCGTCGATGGCGGCCGAGGCGGTGACGCTCCCGGCGGAGATCCGGGCGGCGCTGAACGACGTGAGCGGCGACAGGTGAGCCTGCGGCTCGGTGAACGCAGCGCGACCGGGCGGTGACGACAGCTCGCCGCACGATCCTGGCATCCCTCGCCGCACCGGACTTAAAGTGGCCGCCAGGGCCGGTGCCCACCGGGCCCTCGACGGGGAGGTGAGCGGTGGAGCGTGCATGCGCGACCGCCATGGCCGAAGGAGACACGGCCGACGGGGAATGGGAGTACCGCCCGGTTCAGCTGTCCGGTGACGTGTCCCGGCTGACCGCGGCGGTGCGACTGGCCATCCAGGCCGAGTTCGGAGGGTGGGAGCTCGCGCGAGTCCGCCTCTACCCGGGTGGGGTGCGCAAGGTGGTGCTGCGCCGCAGGCGCAGCTCGCGGATGCTCCCCGAGCTCTCGATCTGACCGTCTTCGCAGAGTGAGCGGCGTCCCCGCAGAGGCGGTCGCGCCTGCGACGACGTCATGGGCTCTGCGAGGTGGTGCTCAGCATTTCTGCAGGAACTCGTCCAGCACCCGCGTGCCGAACTTCAGCGCGTCCACCGGCACCCGCTCGTCGATGCCGTGGAAGAGTGACGCGAAGTCGAGGTCCGGCGGCAGCCGCAGCGGCGCGAAGCCGTAGCAGTGCATGCCGAGCTGGGCGAACGACTTGGCGTCCGTGCCGCCCGAGAGCATGTACGGCGCGATGTGCGCATCCGGGTCGTGCACCTGCAGCGCGGCGGCCATCGCGTCGACGAGCGCTCCCTCGAACGGCGTCTCCACCGCCGGCAGGTGCGTGACCCACTCGCGGGTGACGTCCGGCCCGAGCAGCTCGTCGACCTCGCGCAGGAACTCCTCCTCGCGCCCGGGCAGGAACCGGCAGTCGACGACCGCCTCCGCCGTCGACGGGATGACGTTGGCCTTGTAGCCGGCCTTGAGCATCGTCGGGTTGACGGTGTCGCGCACCGTCGCTCCGACGATCCGTGCGAGCGGGCCGAGCTTGCGCAGGCCGCCCTCGATGTCGTCGGCGGGCACCTCCAGCCCGGTGATCTCGCCGAGCCGGTCGAGGAACTGGCGCACCGTGTCGTGCACGACCAGCGGGAACCGGTGGTTCCCCAGCCGCGCAACGGCTTCGGCGATCTTCGTGACGGCGTTGTCGTCGTGCAGGAACGACCCGTGCCCGGGCGCGCCGCGGGCCCGCAGCCGCATCCATCCGAGGCCCTTCTCGGCGGCCTCGATCAGGTACATCCGCTGCTCGTTGACCGTCAGCGAGAAGCCTCCGACCTCGCCGACGGCCTCCGTGCAGCCCTCGAACAGGTCGGGGCGGTTCTCGACGAGCCACTGCGCACCCAGCGCGCCGCCCGCCTCCTCGTCGGCGATGAACCCGAAGACGAGATCCCGCGGTGGCACCACGCCGTCGCGCCGGAACCGGCGGGCCACCGCGATCATCATCGCGTCCATGTCCTTCATGTCGACCGCCCCGCGGCCCCACACGTAGCCGTCCTGCACCGCGCCCGAGAACGGGTGTACCGACCACTCGGCCGGCTCGGCCGGCACGACGTCGAGGTGCCCGTGCACGAGCAGGGCTCCACGTTCGCGGTCCGCCCCCGGGAGCCGGCAGAAGACGTTCGACCGTCCGAGCGCGCCCGAGTCGAGCACCTCGACCTCGTACCCGACCTCGGAGAGCTTCCCCGCGACGTACTCCGCCGCCTCCCGCTCCCCGACCGTGCCGTCGGGCTCGCCGGTGTTGGTGGTGTCGATCGCGATGAGCTGGGAGGCCAGCTCGACGACCTCGTCCTCGGCGGCAGTCATGGGGATCTTCCTACCACCGTGCGGAGGGGCCCGGGACGTCCGCTATCCTCTGCGGGACACGCACGGCACGGTCGTGCGCTGGTCCGAGTGGCGGAATGGCAGACGCGCTAGCTTGAGGTGCTAGTGCCCTTTAACGGGCGTGGGGGTTCAAGTCCCCCCTCGGACACACGAACGAGTCTGTGACCAGCACTTTGCATGCACACTTCTTCCTCGTGCGCAAAGGACGACCGGGACGTGCTCCCCCGGCCGGATGGCGAGCCCACGGCCTGGTCGCGGCCCTCGGCCTTGACGAGCTCGAGCCGGGCGGGCTCCTCGGCCGGCCGCACGGGGGCGGCTTCCGGCATCCCCTGCAGCACGAGCCGGCCACCCCCCGCCAGCCAGGCTCGCTCGTGCGGCTCCTGCCAACATCCGGGTGGCACCAGTTCGGGCTCGGGCTGCCGTCGACCAGCGTGATGTCACGACGAACTCGTCGGGCTCCGTCCGGGGTTCGTCAGCCGGAACGCGATCAGGCGCGGGAGGATCCCGGTGCCTTCTTCACGATGACGTTATTCCAGCCGGCCAAGAAGTGTTGGTCGACCGCCGCGGCGCCGGGCGCATCTGCCGCAGCTCGACCAACCGGTCGAGATCACTACTCAGCAGCCTCCGCGGAGCGCCCGGTGTCGCCTCCGGTGTCACGCGTCCTCGGCGAAGACGACCTCGCGCCTCCTGCGGATCGCGGGGAGCGCCGCCACGACGACGGCCACCGCGGCCAGCACCAGCAGCGCCAGGGAGATCGGCCGGGACACGAACACACTGGGGTCGCCGCGCGAGATGATCAACGCGCGGCGGAGGTTCTCCTCCAATAACGGGCCGAGGACGAAGCCCAGCAGCAGCGGGGCGGGCTCGCAGCCCATCCGGACGAGGAAGTAGCCGAGCACCCCGAAGAGCGCGACGGCCAGCACGTCGTAGGCGTTGAGGCCGAGCGAGTAGCAGCCGACCGCCGAGAACGCGATGATCGCGGGAAACAGCACGCCGTAAGGAACCCGGAGCATCCGCACCCATAGCCCGATCAGCGGCAGGTTGAGAACCACCAGCAGGATGTTGCCGACCCACATCGACACGATCAGGCCCCATACCAGCACGGGCTCGTCCTGGATCACGTTCGGCCCGGGGGTGATGCCCTGGATGATGAACGCGCCCACGAGCAGCGCCATCACGGGGTGGGCTGGCAGGCCGAGCGTCAGCAGGGGGATGAAGGACGTCTGCGCGGCGGCATTGTTGGCCGACTCCGGCCCGGCCACCCCTTCGATCGCGCCTCGGCCGAACGTCTCCGGTCGTCGGGACAGCCGCTTCTCCACGGCGTAGGACGCGAAGGACGCCAGCACGTGCCCACCACCGGGTAGAACGCCGAGCAGCGAGCCGAGGCCGGTTCCACGCAGCACCGGCCTGACGATCTGGCGCAGCTCGGCTTTGCTCAGCCACAGGCCCTGCACCTTCCGGACCGAGGCTCGGGCTATGCCACCGGCCTCCAGGTTGCGCAGGATCTCCGCCACTCCGAACAGCCCCACCGCCAGCGAAACGAAGTTCAGACCGTCGAACAGCTCGCGCGACCCGAAGGTGAAACGGGGTGTCCCGGAGTAGATGTCCTGACCGACCGTTCCCAGTAGGAGCCCAAGAACGATCATCGCAAGGGCCTTGACCATCGGGCCGCTCGCCAACGCGACCGAGGCGATGAGGCCGAGGACCACCAGCGAGAAGTACTCGGCCGGCCCGAACGCTAGCGCGGCGCGGGACAGCGGTGGCGCAAGGACGGCGAGGACGACCGTGGCCACCGTCCCGGCGAAGAAGGACCCGAGGGCCGCGGTGGCCAGCGCTTGCCCCGCCCTACCCCGCCGGGCCATCTGGTACCCGTCGATGGCCGTCACCGCGGCCGAGGACTCACCCGGGACGTTCAGCAGGATCGCGCTCGTGGACCCGCCGTACTGCGCACCGTAGTAGATCCCGGCCAGCATGATCAGCGCCGCGACCGCGTCCAGGTTGAAGGTGATGGGCAGCAACAGGGCAATGGTCGCCGTCGGGCCGATGCCCGGCAGGACGCCGACCGCCGTGCCGATCACGACCCCGATCAGGCACACGAGAATGTTGGTCGGCGTGAGCGCGGCTTCGACACCGAGCTGCAGGTTGGCCCAGTCCACGTCCGGCGCCTAGCCCGTGAACAGGGAGCCGACGAGCGGGAGTCGCAGCTGCAGGGCGACGACGAAGATCAGCACGCAGAGCACGGTGAGGCCGACCGCGACACCGGCGGCCCAGGCCGCGTTGCGGCGTCCGGCCAAGGCGGCCAGGAAGGTGGCGATCAGCAGCGCGGGAACGAGACCCAGTTCGCGCACCCCCAGAGCGAACGCGACGATTGCCGCGACGACGAGCGCCATCGACATCCAGGGAACGGGCCCACGCTCTTCGCCGGCCGCGTCGTCGCTATCCGCGTCGTCACCGCCCGCATCGTCCCCACCCGTATCGTCCCCACCCGTATCGTCCCGGGGGGCGGGCGCAGGGGTCGGGTCCCGGACGGCGGCGTCCCGCGGGTTCCGGCGGCGGAACAGGCCCTCCACGGCCACGCCGACCCCAAGGGCAACGAGGAGACCACCGAGTACGAGCGGGTAGTACCCCGGTCCCATCTGCAGTGCGCTGCCGAGCTCGTAGCGGCTCGAAGCCACGACGAACATTAGGCCGACAATCACGAAGGTGCCCCCCGCCAGCAGGTCGGGACGCGGGTCGCGGCCGGCGCGGCGGTCGGGGGGTGGTGACTTCGTCAGCCCGGGGTCGGGCACCTCGCTCGGGGTCACGGTGTGTCGCGGTTCCTGTCGCGTCGGGGATGGGAGACGAGTCAGCCGCCGGGCGTTGGGCTGGCCGCCTTGATGACGGGACCCCAGAAGTCGATCTGTTGGCGGAGCTGGTCGGAGTGCGCCTGCGGCGTGACGTCAGTCGCCGCCACCGGCGCGGTCCCGAGTTTGGCCATCGCGGCGACCACGTTCTGGTCCTGCAGGGCGACGGCGAGCGCGTCCGTGAGCGCCTGGACGACCTCCGGTGGCGTGTCGGCCGGCACGTAGAGGCCGTGCCACACCGAGACCTGAACCTCCGGCAGCCCCGCCTCCACGGTGGTGGGAAGATCCGGCAGGACCGCGACCCGCTCAGGGGTGGTCACCGCGTAGGCCTTGACCCCGCCCGCGGTGATCTGCCCCGTGGTGTTGGTGGTCTGGTCACACATCATGTCCACCTGCCCCCCGACGAGATCGGTCAGCGCCGGACCGGTTCCCTCGTAGGGCACCTCGGTGACGTCAACCTGGAAGGCGCGCTCGATCAGCAGGCCGCACAGCTGAGACGCAGCGCCGACCCCCGCCGTCGCCAGCGTGACCCCGCCGGGGTTGCCCCGCACATAGGCGACGAGCTCCTGAAGCGTGTTGGGAGCAAGGTCCTTGCGACCGACGATCGTCATCGGGACCTCCGTGACGAGACCGACGGTCTCGAAGTCCTCGAGTGGTGCGTAGGGCAGCTGCGGGTACAGGGTCGGCGCCGTGGACATGCCGATGTGGTGCATCAGCACGGTGTATCCATCCGGCGTGGCCCTCGCGACCTGCCCGGCACCGAGCGTCCCGCCGGCCCCTTCGACGTTCTGCACGACGATCTGCTGCCCGAGCTTGGCGCTCATCGGTTCAGCGATCAGCCGGGTCACGGTGTCGGTCGGTCCGCCCGCGGAGAAGGGCACGACAATCGTGATCTGTCGGTCGGGATAACCGCCGCCGCCGGCTCCGCCGCTCGACTCGGTGCCTGAGCACGCACTGACGAGGACGATGACGATCGCGAGCACGGAAGCGGCGCGCAGGCGAGGTGCGCGGTCTCGGGCGGCCGGCCGCATCACGGTCGAGGTGGAGCGGGCCGGCTCGCTCGGGCTCCTCGGCGTGATGGCGAACGCCGGGCAGCTCTCCTTATGTGGCATACATCACTGTCGCCGACCCCGGCTCGACAGGTCAACTACTGGTCGACGCGTCGTCTGTTGGACTGCGTCGCGATCTGCTCGCCACGGGCCGGACAGGAGGCCGCGCTCGCCGGGCTCGCCCGGGACGGGGCCTGGCGGAGGACGCGGGTCGCCGAGATCGCGCAGCGCCGGGCCTGGCTGGGCGAGGCCCGGCCGCCCGGCCAGGCGGGTTCGAGACGTCCGGCGGTTCTTCGCCTGGGTCCGGCATCCGTTCACCGACCGGCCGACGCCCGGCGTCGTGTAAGGCCTGGTGCTGAACCCCGGGCACGGAGGCGAGAGATCGTCGATCGTCGGACGCGCAACGCCAGCCCCGTGGTCAGTGCGCGAGTCCCCCCTCGGGCACAAAATCAAGCTTCTGACCTGCGTTCTGCTCGCCTTCTTTCCTGGCAGCGAGGAGAAAGCAGTGGTGAGCACCCTGGCGGTTCAGCTCCGGCTGCCCGACCGCGACGCACGCAGTCTCGTCGTCCCTTCTGCAGGATCAGAAGGTGACCAGCGGGTCGCCCACGAAGTCGGCGACGAAGTTGACGAAGAAGAACCCGAAGAACAAGAAGTTGAGGACGAGAATCACGTAATGCCACGGACGCGGCCGCGCCGCCCGCGGCAGCCTGCTGTTGAGGTACATCAGCAGGAAGGGGTAGATCAGCGCGCCGAAGTTCGACATGTTGGCCGAGAACTGAATGAGAGCGACTGGCACGGCCAGATGCAGGACGAACGCGATGACGACGAGCAACGTGATCATGAACGGGTAGTAGAACCGACGCGGGTCGTTCTCGATGAGTCCCCGCAGCCGCTTGCTGGCCGGCGCCGCGTCGGTGACCACCCGAACCATCGCCTCAAAGATGCCCAGCTGGGTGGAGAACAGGATGAGCACACCCATCAGCAGGAGCAGGTAGAACATCCCAGTGCCGTACTGCGGGCGCAGGGTGTCAGCGACGAACGTCGGTACCGTCGCCGCCGTCGGCTGCCGCCCCGACAGCGCCACGGCATGGGACATGAGCACCGTCGGCAGCAGCATCCCGAGCATCGCTCCGACGAAGAACACCCCCCACATGTCGACCATCAGCAGCCGGTACCACCGTCGCCAGAGCGTGGTGTTGCGCTCGTCGTCCGGGAACGTCACACCCACGGCACGAACGTCGCGCCGCCCTCCACGCAGACCAGTGATGTAGCCGGTGCGGTGACCCATCCCGTAGCCCTTGTCCCGGTAGTGGCCCATGACGTACCAGTTCAGGCCCGAGGCCAGTGCAGTGAACCCGGCCAACGCGCCGAGCTGGGTCGCGGTGATCCCCGCGGGCGGTGCAGCCGGGGTGACCAGGCCGCTGATGCCCTCCCACCACACACTCCACGGCACCACGACGAGGTCCACGACCAACAGGACGATGAGGATGGTGCCGACCATCACCCAGTTCGACAGCTCGAGAGCCCTGCTGATCTTCCGAGCGGCCGCGGTGATGACGAACACGAGCACGAGCAGAGCGATCGCGTACCAGCGCGTCGCCTGCACCTCGTCCGGCGCCGCGACCCGCCCATTGACCAGCGCGAAGACGCCTTGACCCGCCGAGGCCGCCCAGCCCCCGGCGATGAACGCAAAGATCACCACGAAGGCCGAGAACGGAACCCAGAATGCCGCACCCGGAGGCACCCGCCCCCAGCCCAGAACCGGAACCTCGCCGGTCGCGACGACGTACCGCGCGCACTCGACGTTGTAGAAGGTCTGCAAGACCGCCGAGACCAGGATGACCCAGCCGACACCGGTGAAGCCGAACTGGCCGACCGCCTGCGGGCCGAGTAGCCACTCGCCACTACCGATCGAGATCCCCAGCGCGATCAGGCTCGGGCCGACCACGTAGGCGCACAGCTCCCGCGGCCCGATGCGACGAACCCCGAAGGCTTCCTCCGGGGTGGGCAGGTCCCCGAGTTCGAGCGGTGGGCGACTCACGCCCAACGGGTAGGTCCGAGCCGGCTGCACCTCGGTCATCTCGCGCTCCCGACGCTGCTCCCGAGTGTTCCCGGCAGGATGACCCTGCCCCACATCCCGGACAAGGCACATTCAGTCACGGGCGCATCACGAATGACGTCTCTGCAACGGCCGGCTTGCTGCACGGCCGTGCCACGCCGGCCCGGCGGCGGACCACGTCGCAGGCGGTACGACTTGAACATGACGTAGATGACGTCAAACGCGCAGCCGCCCACCACGACAACCACCGGCCGCGCCGCGTCCCTCGGCCGAGCCGCTCCCCTACCGTGGCGTTCCCGCCACCGGGGGTGGGTCATCACGGGTGTCGATCGGGTATGAACCGGGGCCGGGACGGAGCAGCTCGACCACCTCCGCTTCGGAGGTCGGCCGAAGTCCGCGTAGAACTGCCCGACCGTGACAAACCGCTTCGGGGCCATTAGGCACACCATCTCGTCGGCCACATCGCCCAGCGTGCGCGCTACATCGGGCGCACACACCGGCGCCGCCAGCACCACCCGCGCCGCCCCGTGGGCCCGCGCCACCCGGCACGCCGCCCGCGCCGTCGACCCGGTTGCGATGCCGTCGTCGACCACCAGCGCCGTCCGACCCACCAGCGGCAGCCGCGCCCTGTGCCCACGGAACTGCTGCGCCCGCCGTCGCACCTCCTCACGCTCCCGCCGCTCCACCCCGACGAACGCGACCTCGCCGACGGGCACCGCCTGCACTACCCGCTGGTTCACCACCAGTACGCCGTCTTCCCCAACCGCGCCCATCGCGAGCTCCGGCTGCGACGGCACCCCCAGCTTGCGCACGATGATCACATCCAACGGCGCCGCCAGCGCCCGGGCCACCTCCGAGGCCACTGGCACCCCGCCCCGCGGCAATCCGAGCACCACCACGTCCGCACCCCTCAGGTGGCGTAGCCGCGCCCCCAGCCGTCGCCCCGCATCCACCCGATCCACGAACGGCACCACAACTCCCCGCCCTCGTCGTGGGCATTGTCGGACCGCTGCCGTCACCGCGACAGGGTCATTCTGGCCCGGAACAGCAGCGCAAGCTTTGCGACGTCACGTAGTTGTCGGCCTCGGGGTGTCGGGACGGCCCGGCACGGCATCGCGCGGGCGCGACATCCGACATCGGCAGATCGGGGCCTTCTGGCATATGCGAAGTCATCGCGACCAAACACGATGACCGGACCGCTTGTGCGGGCGGCACGAGCGCAGGATCCTGGTTGCCCCAGGACAGGACCGCGCCGGCCGGAGAGGAGCTGGAGCATGGCCGCTCAGGTGACACTTACCGAACCCGAGGTCCGCGCCTTCTCGTCGCTGCTGAGCAGGGTCAGTGAGCGGCTGGCCACCTACGAAGAGCAGACACATCAGGACAAGCGGCACGCCGAGGAGCTCAAGGCCGCGGCCGACGATCTTCTCAGCCGCCTCGATCAATAGAGCACAGTTCCTTGGCGCTCTGGCTCCTGCCCACCTCCACTCCGAATCCGCATGTCCCTCGCGCCGCAGCGTCGCCGTGAGAGGGATACAGCTGGTGCTGGTGGCGTCACCCCTTGACCGCTCCCTGAGTGAAGCCGGCGATGAAGCGGTTGAGGAACAGGTTGAAGACCAGCGCGATCGGGACCGCCACGAGGACGGCGGCGGCCTGCAGCGACTGCCAGAAGAACACGTCACCGCGGACGAGTTCGGTCGGCACACCGGTGCTGATCACTTTCTCGGAGCTGGGCGAGATGAACGCAAGCGCGTAGATGAACTCGCTCGCAGTGAGGGTGAAGGCGAACACGACGACGGCCACAATGCCGGGGAATGTGAGCGGCACGACCACTCGCAGCATGGCCCCCACTCGGCTGTACCCGTCGACCATCGCTTGTTCCTCGATGTCCTTCGGGATGGTCTTCAGGAAACCGATGAGCAGCCAGACCGAGACCGGGATCGTGATTGTCGGGTAGACCACGACCAGTGACCAGGTGGAGTCCTGCAGCCCGAGCGCGACCACGATCCGCGACAGCGACAGGAACAGCAGGGTCGGTGGCACCAGGTAGACGAAGAAGATGGCTATGCCCATCCACCCGGCCCAGGGTCGGTCCAGCCGGGCGAGGCTGTAGGCGGCCGGGAAGCTCAGTGCGAGGGTGACCGCCACGACCAGTACCCCGACCCAGAGTGTGTTCCAGGCGAATGTGGCGAATCCGGTACGGGTCAGCAGTAGGTCAACGTGGTCGAGCGTCGGGGGTTCGTTGAAGACGAACGGGTTGTTGCGTCGTCGGTAAAGGTCGCTGTCTTGCTTGAATGTCGTGATGACCGCCCAGAGGAACGGTCCGGCCGCCACCAGCGCGGCCAGGACGGCGAGCAGGTAGAGGCCGACCCGCCCCGCCCGATACCGCCGACCGAGGCGTCGCCGCTCGCGTTCGTCCGCCTCGAACCCGGCCATGCCGTCAGCTCACCTCCGTGCGGCGGACCGCCCGCAGGATGGCGATCGCCGCGGCCAGCAACAGCGGGAAGAGGAACAGCGCGATCGCGGCGCCCTGACCGATGTCGCCGCCCTCGATGCCGCGGAAGAACGCCCAGCTGGCCAGTACCTGGGTCCCGTTGGTCGGGCCGCCACGGGTGAGGACGTACACGACCGCCATGTCGGTGAACGTGAAGATCGCGCCGAACAGCGCGGAGATGGCGATGACCGGGGCGGTCAGCGGGATGGTGATCTCGAACATCCGCCGCCAGTACCCCGCGCCGTCGACCGTCGCCTGCTCCTGCACGTCCTTCGGCACCGACAGCAGCCCGGCCATCATGATGACCGCGGCGAGCGGCACCAGCCGCCAGACGTGGACGGCGATGACCGAGGCCATGGCCAGCACCGGCCGGCCCAGCCAGTAGGTGTTGGACTGGATCAGGCCGAGTTCCCGCAGCACCCAGTCGATCGGCGAGAACACCGAGTCAAGGAGCCACAGCCAGGTGATGGTGGACAGCGCCACCGGCGTGGTCCATGGCAGTAACACCAGGAAGCGCACCAGCCATCGGCCGCGGAACTGCGCGATGAGGACGTTGGCGAGCACCTTGCCGCAGACCACGATCAGCAGCATCGACACGGCGGTGAACACCAATGTGTTGCGTAGGGACCGCCAGAACACCGGGTCGGCGAAGATCCGGTTGAAGTTGCGCAGACCGACCCAGTCGAAGCTGGGGTCGCCGCCGGTCACGTCGGAGAGGCTGAACGCGATGGCGAGAAAGAACGGGATGCCGACGAGGGCGGCGACGTAGGCGACCGACGGGACGAGGAAGGCCCAGGCGAGTGCCTCGTCCCGGTCGACCAGACGCCGGCGGTGCGCCGTCGCCGGTTCAGTCGGCACGGTGCACTCCGCCGATGCCGCCCGGGGACCCGCCATCAGGACCCCACGCGCAGCGGATCGGTCCGTTGGCCGGTGCGTTCGTCGAAGAACCGCAGCCGGTCCACGGCGATGGCGAAGTCGTGCTGCTCGCCGACCGCGATCGGCGTGTCCACGGTGGCGGGTAGGCGGGCGATGACGCGGGTGGGGTGGTCGCCCAGCTGGACCGTCCCGTAGACGTGCCGGTCGCCGGAGAGGTACTCCATCCGCTGGACATCCAGCGCGACCGTGATCCGGTCGCCGGTCACGTTCTCCTCGGGTAGCAGATGCTCGGGCCGGAAGCCGACGAGCACCTCGCCGCGGGGCACGAGGTTCATCGGCGGGGAGCCGATGAAGGTCGCGACGAAGGTGTCGGCGGGATCGTCGTAAACCTCGACCGGCGCACCGATCTGCCGGACCCGTCCGGCGCTCATCACCGCGATGCGCTCGCCGAGCCCCATCGCCTCGCTCTGGTCGTGCGTGACATACATCGTCGTCACTCCGACGCGCTGCTGAAACCGCTTCAGCTCGTCGCGGGCGCTCGCCCGCAGCTTGGCGTCCAGGTTGGAGAGGGGCTCGTCGAGCAGGAACACCGCCGGCTCGCGGACCAGTGCACGGGCCAGTGCGACGCGTTGGCGCTCGCCGCCGGAGAGCTGGCGCGGTTTTCGGTCGAGCAGGTGCCCGATGTCCAGCATCTCGGCCGCTTTGCGGGCCCGCTCCTCCCGCTCCCCCACCGCCACCCGGGCCGCCCGGAGCGGAAACACGATGTTGGCCAGCACGGTCTTGTGCGGGTAGAGCGCGTAGCTCTGGAACACCATCGCGATCCGCCGCGCGCGAGGCGGCAGCCCGGTCACGACCCGACCACCGATGAGGACGTCACCGGCCGTCGGCTCCTCGAGCCCGGCGATGGTGCGCAGCAGCGTGGTCTTACCGCAGCCCGAAGGCCCGAGGAGCACGAGGTACTCGCCCTCACCGGTGGCCAGGTCGATCTCGTCGATGGCGCGCACGCGGCCGCCGTCGAAGTGCTTCTGCAAGTGGCGGACCTCGACCGTCGCCACGTCCTCAGCTCCCGCCGGTGCCGATCAGCCCGCGCGCCCGCCACTGGTCGAAGATCGGGCGGATCTGGGCCTCGGCGTCGGTGACCGCCTGCTGCGCGCTGACCTCGCCGCGGGCGGCCCGGGCGAACATGTTCGGGATGACGAAGGTCGCGAACACCTCGCCCTCGGCCGTGTTGGCCGTGCCGGGGTAACCGATGTTCGTGCTCCACTCGGTGGCGTTCGCCAGCAGGGCGAGCTTGTCCGCGGGCCGGGCGCCGAACGGGTCGCTCTGCAGCCATCCGGCGAGATCGGGCACCACGTCGGCGTAAGCCGGGAAGTCGTAGAGCCGCGAGTTCCAGGCGATCACGTCGAGGTTGTCGGTGTAGTACAACAGGAACTCCTTCGCCGCGTCCGCATTCGCCGCGAAGCTGGGGATGATCCAGTTGTACATGACGTGGCTCGCGGCCCGGGCGTCCGCGGGACCGCGCAGCGCCGGGGTGAAGAAGATGTCGTCGGCCACCTCGGGGTCGGTCTCCTGCGAGGTCCGCCACGCCGAGATCGAGTTGAGGATGTAGGACAACTGGCCGGCGGCCAAGCCCTGGTTGTTCGACGCGGCATTCCATGAGAACACCTCCGGCGTCATCGCGTCCCGGAAAAGCCGAGCCATGAAATCGACGGCCTCAACAGCCTGCGGAGAGTTGATGGCGACCTGCTCGTTCTCATCCTGGATCGAGGCGCCGAACGACCACAACAGCGCACGGCCCGCCATGTTCGAGTCGATTTCCTGCGACATGCCGACACCGAGCTGGACATCCTGGCTGCGCTTGATCTCCGCGCCGCCCCGAAGCAGGTCGTCCCACGTTCCTGGGCCATCGGGGAGTCCGACAGGGGTCCACAGGCTGCGGCGGTAGTCACCCGGGTCGGGGACCCACGCGGGAGCGTAGGCGAAGAACTTGCGGGTGGTCGGGTTGTAGCTCGACCTCCGACAGAGGTCGAGCTGCTCGCCGTAACGGTTGCCCGCCTCGGTCACCACGTCGGTGAGGTCGAGCACGCTTGGCTCGTACTGCGGAACGGGGGCGATGTGCAGGATGAGGTCATGGCCCTGCCGGGCCTGGATCTCGGCCTGCGTCCGCGCGGGCAGCTCGGCGTAGTTGATGTGATCGACGGTCACGTCCACACCGACCCGCGAGCCCCATTCCCTCGCCCACGGGTCGAACCACATGTCGTGCGCCGGCACGAAGTGGCTCCACATGAGGATCGCGATGGTCCCCGACAGAGCCGACCGGGGCTCGGTGAAGGCGCCGGACGGAGCAGCAGCTGCCGGTGGCTCGGGCGGCCCGCCTCCGGAGTCACCGCCGCAGGCCACCGCGGCTCCACCGAGTGCCAGTAGGCCCGCTGCACGCAGGAAACGGCGGCGGTCGAATTCGATGTTGTCTCGCATGATGTGAGCCCTCACCACACGGAACCGGTCGAAACGGATGATGGTAGGGGATCGGCCACCTGCCCAGCTCCAGGTCGATCCGATTGTTACCCGTTTCCCGCGAGCCTGGGTTGGTCGCCGTCGCGGGAGGTGGAGGCTCGCCAGTGCCCGAACCACGTTCGGAGCAGCGGCGAGCCAGCCGGTCACGGGGCTCTGCACATTCGGGCACTCACAGTCGTGCCGTCGACGGAGCGACGACGGCCGCGCATCGGGGAGGGCCAAACTGTCAATAGTTCCGGGTAGTGCTGAGCGCCCCCGAGATCCTTGCCGCCGTCCCGCAGCTGGCCAGATACCCCGTGCCGGTGGAGCCCGGCACAAGCCCTCGTCTACCTCGCCCCGGCATGCTCGCGGCGCCGTCAACGACACCGCTCCCCTCGCGGCTGGGGGCGTATCCTCGCTGGTACCGACGGGCCCCGGGGGGTCCGGGCGCCCCTCGGCGGAGGGTGGTTGAAGTGGGCTTCGCGGACAAGTTCGCCAACAGGGTCCAGGAGCTGCGGGGGCGGATGAAGCGCAACGCCGGCGCGGTGAGCGGTGACCGGCGGCTCGAGGCCGAGGGCAGCTCCGAGGAGGTCCGAGGCGGCCTCAAGCAGGCCGGGCAGAAGTTCAAGGACGCCTTCCGCGGCCGTGGTCGGCGCCGCCCCCGGCACTGACAAGACCGACCGCCTCCCGGACGCGGCGGCCCGTTTCCATCCGACGGCGTGACCCCGACCAGCGCGTCGAGCACGTCCGCGCTGCCCAGCCATCGGTCGGCAGCCGGAGGTGCCGATGGGCCACTCGGATCCGATCGCGCGGGAGTAGGCCAGGACAGCGTGGATACCGTGCAGAAGATTCCATCACCGGGGAGGGCCGTAGCGATCGCCGAGCTCTTCGCCGCACTCGACGACCTGTTGCGGTCCTACCGCGGCGTACCCGAGGACGAACGGGAAGAGCGCTGGGCCGCCGACGCCGACCTGATCACCGGCGAGATCGCCCGCCGGCTCGCCGTTGCCCGCGCGTGCATATCCCGTTCGTCTCCGCCCGTCGGCGGCCTCAGTACTTCGATCTGAAGAAGCCTGGACCGGGCCGGAGGCCGGAGGCCGGATCTCGCCGGCGCGACGCGCCGACGGAGCGGGGTCACTCCGTGGCCTCGCCGGTTGCCTCGTGAAACAGGAAGGCTCCGTATCCGACGACGCGCCCGGGATTGCCTCCGGTGTCGGCCGACGTGGCCAACTGGAGCTGATCGACGACGAGGCCGCGGTCCACGGCATGGCGCAGCAGCCCGCGCAGGGGGTGGAAGCCGCAGGCGTCGCCGGGCTGAAGCGCGTCGCCGTTGCAGGCGAGGACGGCGGCGGCGGTGTGGGTGTCGCGTTCGCGGGCCTGCGCACGGTTCAGGTAATGGCTCAGGTCGGTGGAAACAACGACGATCGTGCCGGCTGCGCCAAGCAGGGTGGTCAGGAGAGTGGCGACCGCCGACGGCGGCGTGCCGCCCACGACGACGGGGAGAACCGGTACCCCCGGGCCCAGCGTGCGGATCAGGAACGGTAGCTGCGTTTCGATGGCATGTTCGCTCGCGTGCGGCTCGTCGTCGACCACGACGGCGGACAACCCGGCCGCGACCGCGCGTGCGTCGGCGTCGACCGGAACCGGACCGAGCGGGGTGGCGAAGGCCCCGACGCTCGGGATCGCCATGCCGTGCAGCGGCGTGAAATGTGCGGGACCGAGCACCACCACACGGCCCACGTTGCCGCGCCACGAAGACAGGTCCGCGTACGCGGCTGCCGCCACCGGGCCGGAGAACCGGAAGCCCGCGTGCGGAGCGACGACGGCGACCGGCCGCGAGCGTCGCCGCGGAGGCGGAACGTCCGCCAGCAGCGCATCCACCAGCGCGGCGAGCGCGTCGGGGTCGTCGGGGTAGAACCGGCCGGCGACTGCCGCCGGACGCACGCGAACCCCGTCACCCTCCACGGGTCAGGACCGGATCCCGCTGGTGATCGACACCGGTACCCGGCGGGGCCCCCAGCGCTCGACCGGACCGTCGTAGCGGCCGGGTAATTCCATCCCGCATCGAGCGCACCGTCCGTCGTCGGTGAGCCGATAGTGGTCGATGCGGTACCAGTCCCGCTCCACCACGGCGGCGCCGCAGCCCGGACAGGTCGTCCGGCCACCCTCGGCGTCGTGGACATTGCCGGCGTAGACGAACCGCAGCCCGTGTCCCAGCGCGATCTGCCGGGCCCGCAGCAGGGTGGCCGGTGGCGTCGGAGGGACGTCGCGCATCTTGAAGTCGGGGTGGAACGCGGTGAAGTGCAGCGGGACGTCGGCGCCGAGGTTGTCGGCGATCCATCCACACTCGGCGTCGATCTCGGCATCCGAGTCGTTGTGCCCGGGGATCAGCAACGTCGTGATCTCGAACCACACGTCCGTCTCCCGCCGCAGGTACACCAGGGTGTCCAGCACCGGCTGCAGGCGTGCCGCACAGGTGCGGCGATAGAAGTCGTCGGTGAACGCCTTCAGGTCCACGTTCGCCGCGTCGAGATGGTTGAACAGCTCTCGCCGCGGCGCGTCGGTCAGGTAGCCCGCCGTCACCGCGACCGCCTTGATCCCCCGGGCCCGGCAGGCGTCCGCGACGTCGATCGCGTACTCGAGGAATATCACCGGGTCGTTGTAGGTCATCGCCACACTGCGACACCCCAACCGGACCGCCGCCTGGGCAATGTCGTCCGGGTTGGCGGCGTCGGACAGCCGGTCGATCTCCCGCGACTTGGAGATGTCCCAGTTCTGGCAGAACCGGCACGCCAGGTTGCAGCCCGCGGTCCCGAACGACAACACCGCACTCCCCGGCAGGAAGTGATTGAGTGGCTTCTTTTCGATCGGATCCACGCAGAACCCGCTCGAGCGACCGTACGAGGTCAACACCACCTGATCGGCGACCCGGCCCCGGACGAAACACAGACCCCGCTGGCCCTCGTGCAACCGACAGGCCCGCGGGCACACGTCGCACTGCACCCGGCCGTCGCCCAGCGAATGCCAGTGTCGACCCGGCACCGTGTAGTGATCATCGAGGCTGATCCCGGACACCACAACCGCCTCCGGCCAGCACCTTACTCAACCTGAGGCCGCATGGGGCACCTTCCGACCTCGATCACCCGCTCGGCCAGACCGCCAACCCGTCGTCGGAGCCTCGGCCGTACCGCGCCGCTCGGACTCAGCGCTGATCCGCGCGTACTCCCGGGCAAGTCGTGGATGTTCAATGCGGGACAGATCCATCATCGCCAACCCGTCCGTCCACGTCCCAGGCTGAGCGACGACTGGGTGAGTCGAAGGCGTGTGGTCAGTGCGCATGTCCCCCTCGGACACATCGACAGACCCTGACCAGTGCGTTCGCTTCGAGCTTTCTCTACTCAGACGCAAATCCGCTGGTCGTGGGCGTGGGGGCTCATCTCCCTCTCGGACACGCGCGCTAACCACACCAGCCTCGTGTGTCGGGCCGGGACGTCCGCCGCCAGCGGGAACGTGACCTCCCTCGTCAAGCCCAGCCACTCAAACCCATGGCTCCCGGACACCCGGGCGGATTCAGTCGACCTGCACCGCGCCCACGTCGGTCGACTAGCTGCTGATCGACCGGGTCCCGCGCGGGCTGCTCGTCGCCCTGGACCGAGTCCTCGGCCGTTACGTCCGTCATCGATGCGTCTCCATGATCAGGGGTTACACAGGTCTTCTGACGATTCCAGGCGCGGCCTGCGGGACGCCAGCGGATGGGCATCGGTGTGGTGGTCGACGGCGGCCGCATCGACCCTGAAGATGTCCAGTCGGCAGAGGCGCCGTCCTCGGCCACTGGGTGCATTGACGAAGTGGCCAAAGTGGAGGACAACGGGGAGCCCACACCCGAGGAACGTGTGCCGGAGGAGTCATGACCGCGACCCAGCCCGTGGAGCACGTGTCGTTCAACAGCCCCGATGAGGTCCGCGAGGGCGAGAACTGGCGGATGGAACTGGTCAACCTCGCCGGAGGGGCGCAGGTGGGCAGGATGACCCTCCAGCCGGGTTGGAAGTGGTCCACGGACGTCAAGCCGGTGGCGGGCACCGACCTGTGTATGGCGCCCCATCAGCAGTACCTGGTCAGTGGACGGATCCACGTGATGATGGCGGACGGAACTGAGATCGACTCGGTGCCCGGTGAGATCACTTCGTTACCGCCGGGGCACGACGCCTGGGTGGTCGGCGACGAGCCGGTAGTGGCCATCGACTGGCAGGGCGCTTCAGTGTGGGCGGTTCGCTCATAGCTCTTGCCGCATGGAAGGCCTGGGCGACCACCGTGGAGACGCTGGCCGCTCGATGAGACCGCGGGTCGGCGGGACCACGTCGAGCACCCAGGCAGCGCCAGCGCGACTCCGTCTCCCTACAGCTGGGCGCTGGAGCAGCTGAGGCCGCGGCCGCGGTGACGACGGGTGCACGCGGCTGACCTGGACGGGCCCGTCCGGGTCAGCAGATGCGGGGCAGCTGCTCACCCACCGGCAGGTCCACCACTCGCGTCGCCCCGAGCCCCGTCCGCGCCACCACCATCGCCGGGTGCTCCGCCGTGACGCGACCGATGACCGCGGCACCGCTTCCGTGGGGGTGTCCGCGCATCACGGCCAGCACCCGGTCCGCGTCGACGGGCGGCACCACGGCCACGAGCCGACCCTCGTTGGCGACGTAGAACGGGTCCAGCCCGAGGATCGCGCAGGCGTCGGCGACCTCGGGCGGGACCGGGACCTGCCGCTCCACGATCTCGATCCCGACGCCGGCCGTGGTGGCGATCTCGTTGAGCGACGCCGCGAGTCCCCCGCGGGTGGGGTCACGCAGCACGTGCACGTCGGCGCCCGTGTCGAGCATCGCGGCGACCAGCCCGTGCAGCGGGGCGGTGTCGCTCTCGACCGCGGTGCCGAACTCCAGGCCCTCGCGGCAGCTGAGCACCGCGACCCCATGCCGTCCGAGGTCGCCGCTGACCAGGACGACGTCACCGGGCCGGGCCCGTCCTGGGCGGATGTCGACGCCGGGACCGACGAGCCCGAGTCCCGCCGTGTTCACGTAGACACCGTCGCCGTGCCCGGCGTCGACGACCTTGGTGTCACCGGTGACCAGCCGCACCCCTGCCGCCCGGGCCGCGGCGCCCAGGGCCTCGGCGACGCGCCCGAGGTCGGCCAACGCCGTGCCCTCCTCGAGGATGAAGGCCGTCGAGAGGTAGAGCGGTTGCGCGCCGGACATCGCCAGGTCGTTGACGGTGCCGTTCACCGCGAGGTCGCCGATCGAGCCGCCCGGGAAGAACAGCGGCCGCACGACGTAGGAGTCCGTGGAGAAGGCGACGCGCGCCGTCCCGACGTCCACCACCGCAGAGTCGCGCAGCTCGCCGACCGGGCCGAACGCGGGCAGGAACAGGTGCTCGACCAGCTCGGCGGACAGCGCGCCGCCGCCCCCGTGGCCCATGACGACGGTCGGCGAGTCGCGAAGGGGCAGCGGGCAGCTCCAGGCGGCGAGATCGACGGGGGCCCCGTTCCGGCCGTTCACCTCAGACACGGGTCAGCTCCAGCCGCCGGTAACGGTGGTAGGCCGCGCACGCCCCCTCGGACGACACCATCGTCGCCCCCAGCGGGTTGCGCGGGGTGCACTCCCTGCCGAACGCCGCGCACTCGTGCGGCTTGAGCAGCCCCTGCAGCACCTCGCCGGAGCGGCAGACCGACGACTCGGCGGTGTGGATGTCCTGCACGGCGAAGCGCCGCTCAGCGTCGAACTCGGCGAACGCCGGGGCGAGCCGCCAGCCGCTCCGCGCGATGACGCCGATGCCGCGCCACGCCCGGTCGGTCACCTCGAAGACCTCCTGCAGCATCGCCTTCGCGGCCGGGTTGCCCTCGGCCGGGACCGCGCGCCGGTAGGCGTTCTCCACCTCGTACCGGCCGGCCTCCAGCTGCACCACCGCGCGGCGGATGCCCTCCAGGATGTCCAGCGGCTCGAACCCGGTGACGACGATCGGCACCCGGTAGCGCTGCGCGAGCGGTGGGTACTCGGCCGTCCCCATCACGCTGCAGACGTGCCCGGCGCCGAGGAAGGCCTGCACCCGGCAGCTCGGCGACTCCATGATCGCGGCGATCGCCGGCGGCACGAGAACGTGCGACACCAGCAACGAGAAGTTGCGGACGCCCAGCCGACGCGCCTGGTACACGGTCATCGCGTTCGCCGGCGCCGTGGTCTCGAAGCCGATGCCGAAGAAGACGACCTCGCGGTCCGGGTTGTCCCGGGCGAGGGTCAGCGCGTCGAGCGGCGAGTAGACGACCCGGACGTCACCGCCCTCGCTCTTGACCCGGAACAGGTCCCGGTCGCTGCCCGGCACGCGCAGCATGTCGCCGAACGAGCAGAAGATCACGTCGGGCCGCGCGGCGATCTCCAGCGCCTTGTCGATGACCTCCAGCGGGGTGACGCACACCGGGCAGCCCGGCCCGTGGATCATCTCGATCCCGGCCGGCAGCAGTTGGTCGATCCCGTGCCGGATGATCGAGTGCGTCTGCCCGCCGCAGACCTCCATGATCGCCCACGGTCGGGTGGTCACGGCGTGGATCCGGTCCAGCAGCCGTGCCGCCAGGTCGGGGTCGGCGAACTCGTCGAGGTACTTCACGACTCCTCCTCCATCTGGCGGGCCGCCGCGGCGAACGGGTCGCCGAACTCCTCCTGCATCAGCCCCAGCCGCTCGAACTCGGCGAGCGACTCGAGCGCCGACCGCTCGTCCAGCCGCTGGATGGCGAACCCGACGTGCACGATCACGTAGTCGCCGATCCCGGCGTCCGGCAGGTACTGCAGGCAGACGTCCTTGCGGACGCCGCCGAAGTCGACCTCGGCCATCAGCGTGTCGTGGCGTTCCTCGACGCCGACGACCCGGCCCGGTACCGCGAGGCACACGGTCAGCCCTCCTTCGTGAGTGTGGCGGAAACGACCAGCTGGCCCAGTGCCAGCCCGCCGTCGTTCGGAGGCACCCGGCGGTGCCGCAGCACGGTGAAGCCGTCCGAGCGCAGCGCCGCGGCCGCGCCGGCGAGCAGCAGCGCGTTGCCGAACACGCCGCCGGAGAGGGCGACGGTGTCCAGGTCGTGCGCGGCGCGGGCCCGCCGAGCCAGCTCGACGACGAGGTCGACGACGGCGGCGTGGAACCGTGCACCCGCGACGCCGGCGGCGACCCCCGCCCGCAGGTCCGCGACCAGCGCGCGGAGGACGGGGGCCGGGTCGGCCAGGAGCGGCTCACCCTCCTGGATCGTGAACGCGTACGCGCCGTCGGCCCGGACGCCCCGCGCGCGGCTCTCCAGCTCGATCGCGGCCTGGGCCTCGAAGTCGACCGTGTGCCGCACGCCGAGCAGGGAGCTGACCGCGTCGAACAGCCGGCCGGCGCTGGAGGTGGGCACGCAGCCCAGCCCGGTGGCGAGCTGGTGGGCCAGCGCGGCGCGCTCGACCGGGGGGCACGCTGCGACCGGGGGCAGGTCGGCGTCCCACGGGATGCCGGCGGCGTGCAGGTGGGCCAGCGCCATCCGGTACGGCCGGAGTACCGACGCGTCGCCGCCGGGGAGCGGCACGTAGGCCAGGTGCGCGAACCGACGGAACCCGCGGTAGTCGGCGACGAGCACCTCTCCGCCCCACACCGCGCCGTCCGTGCCGTAGCCCGTGCCGTCGAACGCCACGCCGACCACGGGCCCGGCGTGCCCGTGCTCAGCCATCACCGCAGCGACGTGCGCGTGGTGGTGCTGCACGGTCCGCAGAGGACGGCCGGCGGCGTGCCGGGTGGCCCAGGCGCGGGAGCGGTAGCGCGGGTGGGCGTCCGCCGCGAGGTGGTCCGGAACGACGCCGCTGAGGTGCTCCAGATGCCGCTCGGCGGTGTCGAAGGCGGCGAGGGTGGCCAGGTCGTCCATGTCGCCGATGTGCCCGCTCAGCCAGGCGGACCGGCCCGAGCCCAGGCAGCAGGTGTTCTTGAGGTCGCCCCCGACGGCCAGGGTGGGCGGCACCGGGAACGGCAGCGGCACCGGCAGCGGGGCGTAGCCGCGGGAGCGGCGCAGCGGCAGCACCTCGCCGTCGACCACGCGGACGACCGAGTCGTCACACGGCACGGCGATGCGGCGGTCGTGACCCAGCCACCCGTCGACGAGCGGCGCCAGCCGCACGCGGGCGTCCGCGTCGTCCGACGCGATCGGCTCGCCCCCGAGGTTGCCCGAGGTCATCACCAGGGGCGCCGACGGGGGCTCGCCGGGCAGGCCGAGCAGCAGGTGGTGGACCGGGGTGTAGGGCAGCAGCAGGCCGACGTCCGGACTGCCCGGTGCCACGGACGGCGCGAGCCCCCCGCCCCGGCGCGGCAGCAGGACGATGGGCCGGGCCGGCCCGGTGAGCAGGTCTTTGGCGACGAGGTCGATGTCGGCGAGCGCGCGGGCGGCGGCGAGGTTGCGGACCATCACGGCGAACGGCTTGCCGCCCCGCCGCTTGCGCGCCCGCAGGGTCGCGACCGCGCGCTCGTCGGTCGCCACGGCCGCCAGGTGGTAGCCGCCCAGCCCCTTGACCGCGAGGACACCGCCCGTGGCCAGCAGTGCCTTCGCTGCGGACAGGGCCGGTTCGCCGGTCGCGGCCGTTCCGTCGGCCCCGAGGAACTCCAGCCGCGGCCCGCAGGCCGGGCAGGCGATCGGCTGGGCGTGGAAGCGCCGGTCGGCGGGGTCGGCGTACTCGCGGGCGCAGTCGGCGCACATCGGGAAGCCGGCCATCGTGGTCGCCGGCCGGTCGTAGGGCAGGTCGGTGATGACCGTGAACCGCGGCCCGCAGTTGGTGCAGCTGACGAACGGGTGCCGGTACCGGCGGTCGGTCGGGTCGGCGAGCTCACGCAGGCAGTCGGCACAGGTGGCGACGTCAGGAGGCGCGGGCGTGCGGTCGCCGGCCGCGGCGCGGGAGGCCTCGATGGTGAAGCCGGTACCGCCGCACGGCTCCAGCTCGTCGACCTGCACGTCCTGGACCCGCGCGAGCGGCGGTGGCTCGGCCCGCAGCACCCGGGAGAACTCGGCCACCGCGCCGTCGCGCCCCTCGACCTCGACGACCACCCCGCCGGAGTCGTTGCGCACCGACCCGGTCAGCGCCAGCCGCCCGGCCGTGGCGTGCACGAACGGGCGGAACCCGACGCCCTGCACCAGGCCGCGCACGACGAAGCGGCGCCGCACGACGGCCTCCGCGACGCGCAGGCCGCTCACATCCGCGCGATCTTCAGGTAGCGGCGCATCGCCGGGTACTCCTTCCACAGGGCCGCGGCGACGGCGGCGCCGGCGGCCAGCAGCAGGCCTCGTCCGATGGTCACGACGTCCTCCGTGTGCTCGACGGGATCGGGTCAGCCGGGCGGCAGGTTGGGCATGCTCGGCAGGATCGCGTTGTGACGCTTGGGGCTGACGCCCGTGGAGCGCCGGGCGTCGGCGGTGTCGTCGTCGTGGTGGCCCGGCTGCTTCTCGTAGTTGCGGGGCGCGTTGCCCTGCGGCACGCCCTTCGTGTGCGCCGAGGCGTCGACCTTCACATCCGGCTTGCCCACCCGGATCTCGGCCATGGCCGCTCCTCTCGTCAGCTGTGGTGCAGACCCTCGAAGAACCGGTCGATCGCGGGCCACACCCGGTCGCCGCCGGACAGCCCCGTCCACTCCGCGCGGATCAGCGCCACCAGCCGGTAGCAATCGTCGATCGGCACGATCCAGTGCTCGCGCGCACCCCGGGCGGTGTTCACCAGGAACGCCTGCACGCCGGGCTGCAGGTCGCGCAGCGCCGGACACCGCTCCCGCGCCCCCAGCCAGGCGTCGGCGTCGACGTCCCACTCCGTCGCCCCGACCGGGCTCGGGTAGTGCGCAACCACCGCGCCGTCGTCGCCCAGCACGAAGAACGCCAGGCCCACCGGGACGCCCAGCTCGGCGGGGGCGAACTCCGTTAGCCGCAGCCGGTCCCGCGGAACGAGGCGGTAGTGCCCGCGGCCGGCCGCCTCGCGCTCGAACAGCAGCGCGCAGCCCTGGCAGACGCACTGCAGCTCGCCGCCGCGCAGGTCGAGGACGTGCCGGTGGCGTTCGGGGACGGTGACGGCGCACAGGTCGCAGCGCTCCGCCGTGGCCGCCGTGGCCGCGGAGGCCGCGGACCGGCGGCGGATCACCCGGCCCAGCGCCCCCCACGCCGCCGGCCGTGCCGTCCGTTCCGCGGGCCCGGCCGTCACGGGCCCACCCCGGCAGGTCGCTGCGTCAACGAGTCGAGGGGGACGAACGCCGGAGCGCGCGGGGGCGTCTCCCGGCGGACGTCGTGCAGCTCCGGTGCGACCGCCAGCACCGCGGTGCGGACCTCCTCCTCGACGCCGGCCGAGCCGCATCCGGACAGCGTGAGCCGCACGTGCGCCACCCCGTCGTCCAGGCCGGTCAGCGCGACCTCGCCGCCGCGCTCACGCAGCGCGGGTGCCATCTCGTCCAGCGCCCGGGCGACCCGGCGGTCGACCGGATCGGGGTGGAGGCCGTGCAGCACCAGCAGGTGCCCGAGCAGCTCGTCCGCGACGAACGCCCCCGGATCGGCCGTGAGCGCCAGCGTCCGGGCCAGCGCCTCGCCGTAGACCTCGGCGAGCGCCGCCACCGCCTCCAGCGCCAGCTCTCCGGCCGGTCCCGGGATCTGCTCGACGCGGTCGAGCAGCTCGTCGAGGCCGGTCAGCCGCTCCCGCACCGCCGCGTCGTCCAGCCGGTCCACGCTGGGGTCGTCCACCCGCAGGGGCTCAGCCATGGTTGGCGCCGAACATCGGCGAGTGCACCTTCTGCAGCGTGCGGCCGTTCCCCAGGTACATGTGCACGCCGCAGGGCAGGCACGGGTCGAAGCTGCGGACGGCACGCATGATATCGACGCCCTTGAAGTCGTCCGGCCCGTTCTCCTCGAAGATCGGCATGTCCTGGACGGCGTCCTCGTAGGGGCCCGGGGTGCCGTAGCTGTCGCGCGGGCTGCCGTTCCACGGCGTCGGCGGGTACGGGTGGTAGTTGGCGATCTTGCCCTTCTGGATCACCATGTGGTGCGACAGGACCCCGCGCACGGCCTCGTGGAAGCCGCACCCGATCGCCGTGTCCGGGACGTCGAAGCCCTGGAAGACCTTGCTGTCGCCGTCCCGCATCCGCGCCATGGCCTGCTCGAGGAAGTGCACCGCCATGCCCGCCGCGTAGGCGACGAAGTAGACCCGCGCGCGGTTGCGCTCGATCGCGTTCGACCAAGCCGGCGGCCGCCACTCCAGCGTCGTCTCCGGCAGGGTGCGGCTCTTCGGCAGCGAGATCTGCACACCCCCGCCCCGCGCCGTCACGTACGGCGTGTCCACCAGCCCGGCCAACGCGGTGGTGTAGAGCCGGGCGAACGGGCCGCCGCCGGTGTCGAGGGCGAGGTGGTCGCCCGTGGCCTTGTCGAACCAGCGCGGGCTCATCACCCAGCTGTACTTCTCGTCGAAGTTGCGCTTCTGCGGCTCGGGCAGCGTGGTCTGGTTCCACGGGTGGCGCATGTCCACCGGGTTGCCGAGCGGGTCGTGCGTGACGAACGGCGCCTCGTTCACCCAGTCCTTGTAGAAGGAGCTGCCGAGGAGGATCCGGATCCCGAGGTTGATGTCCACCAGGTCCGTGGTGAGCAGCTTCCCGTCGACGACGATCCCGGGCGTCACGAACATCGCCCGGCCCCAGTCGGTCATCGTCTCGTAGCGGTAGTCGACGACCTCGGGGTCCTGGAACGCGCCCCAGCAGCCCAGCAGCACCCGCCGGCGGCCGACGTCCTCGTAGCCGGGCAGCGCCTCGTACCAGAAGTCGAAGATGTCGTCGTTGAGCGCGACGGCCTTCTTGACGAAGTCGAGGATGTCGAGCAGCCGGCTGAGGTAGTCGGTGAACAGCGTCGGCTCGGGCATCGTGCCGACGCCGCCGGGATAGACCGTCGACGGATGGACGTGCCGGCCCTCCATCAGGCAGAACATCTCGCGCGTGACCCGCGAGACCTTCAGCGCCTCCTTGTAGACCTCGCCCTCGAACGGGTTGAACGCGCGCATGATGTCGGCGATCGTCCGCAGCCCGTGCACGTCGGCACGAGGCGACGGCGTGTTCTCCGCCCGCGCCAGCACGGACGGGTTGGTCTGCCGGACCATCGCCTCGCAGAAGTCCACGAACACCAGGTTGTCCTGGAAGATCGTGTGATCGAACAGGTACTCCGCGGCCTCGCCGAGGTTGACGATCCACTCGGCCATCTTCGGGGTCTTGATCCCGTAGGCCATGTTCTGCGCGTACACCGAGCAGACGGTGTGGTTGTCCCCGCAGATCCCGCAGATGCGGCTGGTGATGAAGCCGGCGTCGCGCGGGTCCTTGCCCTTCATGAACACGGAGTAGCCGCGGAACAGCGACGACGTACTGTGGCACTCGGTGACGACCTGGTTGGCGAAGTCGATCTTCGTGTAGATGCCGAGGTTCCCGATGATCCGGGTGATCGGGTCCCACGCCATCTCCACGATCTGGCCGGGCTTGCGCTGACCGGTGGAGGCCTGCTCGGTGGCGGTCATGTCGTCTTCCCTTCGGTCAGGCGGGTCAGGGCCGGTAGCGCGGGTCGTAACCGCTGGTCAGCGCCTCCTTGTTGTGCCTCCACTTCGGCTCCTTGTTCACCGTGCCGTTGGTGATGCCGCGCATCCGGCGGATGAAGGCGCCGTAGGGCTTCGCGGCCAGCGACGACACGCTCGCCCCCGGCGGCATGTCCATGAACGGCATGAACTTGTCCGGGAAGCCCGGCATCGTGCAGCCGATGCAGATCCCGCCGACGTTCGGGCAGCCGCCGATGCCGCCCATCCAGCCCCGCTTGGGGACGTTGCAGTTCACGACCGGGCCCCAACAGCCGATCTTGACCTGGCACTTGGGCGAGTTGTAGTCCTTCGCGAAGTCGGCCTGCTCGTAGTAGCCGGCCCGGTCACAGCCCTCGTGCACGGTCCGCCCGAAGATCCACTGTGGGCGCAGCAGCTCGTCCAGCGGAGGCGGCGGCGCGGCGCCCGCCGCGTGGTAGAGCAGCCAGGTCAGCGTCTCCATGAAGTTGTCGGGCTGCACCGGGCAGCCGGGGACGTTGACGATCGGCAGTCCGGCGGTGCTGCGGAAGTCCCAGCCCAGGTAGTCGGCGAGGCCCATGGCACCGGTCGGGTTGCCCGCCATCGCGTGGATGCCGCCGTACGTGGCGCACGTGCCGATCGCCACGACCCCCCAGGCGCGCGGCGCGAGCCGGTCGATCCACCAGTTCAGGGTGAGCGGCTCGCCGGTGCGCTCGTCGTTGCCGAACGAGGTCCAGTACCCGTCACCGTTGATGTTCTCGTTCGGGATCGACCCCTCGATCACCAGGACGAACGGCGCGAGCTCGCCGCGGGCCGCCGCGCGGAACGGGGCCAGGTACTCCTCGCCGCCCAGCGTCGGCGAGAGCACCTTGTTGTACAGGTGGACCGTCGGCAGGCCCGGGACCAGGCCCGTGACGACGTCCTCGATCGCCGGCTGGGACGCCGCGGTGACCGACACCGTGTCCCCGTCGCAGCTCAACCCTTCCGAGATCCAGAGGATGTGCACCTCGTCCACACCCTGGGGCCGGCCGTTCGTCGACCCCGTCGTCTCGACCGTCATCGGGAGTCCCTCCGTCGTCGCGCGCTCGTCCCCTCGTGCTCAGTTCCGTACCGCGGCGACCCCGACCTCGGCCGCCACCACCTCTGCCGCCACCACCTCGGACACCAACCGCACCGCCGCGTCGACCGCCGCCGCCACCGGTTCCGAGAGCCCCATCCGCTCGGCGACGTCCGCGGGCACGCAGCCGACCACCAGCACCCGGTCCACGGTCCCGCCCAGGTCGTGCAGCAGGGCGAGCACCGCTGCCGGGTGCATCCCGTGCGCGTCCACCGGCGCCCCACCGCCCATGGGGTCGACCTGCAGCACGGCGAGCGTGCCTGGCGGGTCGTCGAGCGGGACGGCGTCGACGATCACGACGGTGCGGTGCCGGCCGTCGAGCAGGTCGTAGGCGAGGTGCACGCCGCGGATGCCGTAATCGGCGACGTCCACCCCGGCCGGCAGCGTCGCCAGGTGGAGCCGCCGGACGACCTCCACACCGAACCCGTCGTCGCCGAGGAAGACGTTGCCGATGCCGGCCACCAGCACGCGGCCGGCTGCTGCGCGCTCGTTCACGGCGCGCCGTCGCACGGGACGACCTCGTCCGGGGCGAAGTAGTGGTGACGGCCGTACCACCGGTGCAGGTCCGCGCCCGGGTCGTCGTCCACGGTCACCGCGAGGTGCGTGGACCCGTCGACGTCGAGCAGCACGGCCTCGACGTGCGCCGAACGGCCCTCGAGGAACATGTCGTGCACGTCGGTGCCCCGGGCCCGCGGGTGCAGGCGCACCCGGGACCCCCGCGCCACCCGGACCCCGTCGACGAGCACCGCGTCCGTCCCCGGGGAGACCGACGCGTCCGCGCCCGGGTCCCACCAGGGCGCTGACGGCTCCGGCAGCGGCGGCGGGCCGACCCCGTCCTCGGCCGCCGCGATGGCAACGGGGGCGGGTCCGACCGGCTTCTGACCGACCGGGGTGAGCGAGCGCACCGCGCCGTGCAGCCGGGCGAGCACCTCCCGCGGGATCGCGTCCGCCCGGTCGATCACCTCCGCGGCCCGGGCGTCGGTGGCCCGCGCCTCGCGCTTCTCCTCGTCGGTGAGGGTCAGCGTGCGCAGGGTCAGGATCTCGTCGATCTCGCCGGCGTCGAACAGGTCGCCCGGGCTCTCCGGCGCCACCCTCGGGTGGTCGTAGAGGATGATCGGCGAGGAGAGGACCACTGCGGACGGGGCGTCGTCGCCCCCGGCCAGCACCGGGAACGTGTGCAGGTTGACGCAGGCGCCGGCGGCGTGGGCGGCCCAGGCGGGCGGGTCGAGCAGCGACAGGAACGCCCCGTGGCGCACGCCCAGCAGGGTGTGCGCGGCGACGAGGGAGCGGCGCAGCGCGTCGGGCCGGGGCGCGTCGGCGGCCAGGTCCGCGACGGTGTTCTCGACCTCCACGCGCAGGACGTGCAGGAGGAACGGGGCCGGCGCGTCCGCCCTCGACGCGCGCACGACGGCCGAGACCGGCGCGCGCGTGCGGACAACCCGTCCCGCCCCGTCCGGCAGCGCCTCCGCCTCCTCGCCGCCGGGGAACTCGACCGGAGTGACGTACGGGGCGCCGTGCAGGGAGGTGAGGTCGACGACGATGTCGACCTCACGCGGCACGGCCTCGTCGAACGTCAGGTGGCGGACGCCGCCGGCCTCCAGCGCGTCCACCTCGCGGTCCGTCTCGTCCCGCACGGACCGGTGCTGGAGCTGCAGGAACCGCAGCCGCACGAAGACCCGGGCATCCGGTGCGGCCTCCAGCAGGCACTCGGTCCGCTGCTGCCAGGCGTCCGCGGCGCCGGCCACGGTCGGCGCGGCCGGCCCGCCGGCCTCGATCCAGCTCCGCGGAGCGAGGACGCCGAACTGCCAGCGCACCCGGTTCTTCCCCGACGACCGCCGGTAGGGGTAGAGGAGGTAGCCCTCATAGAGCACCGCGTCCGCCACGGCGCGCGCGGCGGCGAACCCCGCCGGACACCCCGACGCGTCGGACTCCGGTGTGTGGGGGTGGGACGCGCCCGACGGCACGGTCACGGGGATCGCCGCCCGTACCCGCCAGCCGTCGTCGAGTCCTGCATGGTTCCCCCCGACCGAAGGGCCAACCCCACTGTGATGCTGGTCACAGCGATCATCACTGTACTCGCGGTGGGTGGGACGTCAACCGGCGAAGCCGGGGGTGCCCAGCCAGGCGTACCAGGCCGCCAGGCCCTCCCCGGTCGTCGCCGAGATGAGCAGGACCTGCGCCGCCGGGTTGATCCTCCGGATCCGCTCCGCGCACAACTCCGGGTCGAAGTCCACGTACGGGAGCAGGTCCACCTTGTTGACCAGCACCAGGTCCGCGGTACGGAACATGTGCGGGTACTTGGCCGGCTTGTCCGCGCCCTCGGTGACCGACATGACCACCACCCGGCTCGTCTCGCCGAGGTCGAACAGTGCCGGGCAGACCAGGTTGCCGACGTTCTCGACGAACACCAGCGACCCCGCCGCCACGTCGAGCGCGTCGAGGCCGCGCCGCAGCATCGCGGCGTCGAGGTGGCAGCCCTCTCCGGTGTTGATCTGGACGACCGGGCAGCCGGTGGCGCGGATCCGCTCGGCGTCCAGCAGCGTCTCCTGGTCACCCTCCACCACGGCCATGGGCCGCGGTGCGAGCTCGCGGACCGTCCGGGCGAGCAGGGTCGTCTTGCCCGACCCGGGTGAGCTCATCAGGTTGACGGCGACGACGCCGCGCTCGGCCAGGAGGCGGCGGTTGTCGGCGGCGAGCAGGTCGTTGCGCGCCAGCACCCGTTCCTCGAGGACGACGGTGCGTGATACGTGCTCGTGCTCGCCGTGCCCGTGCCCGTGCCCGTGCCCGTGGCCTTGCCGAGAGCCGGCGGCGGCCCCGAACGTGGTGAAGCGCGGGCCCTCCGAGCCGCACCCGCACGTCGCGCACATCCTCAGACCACCTCCACCGCGCGCACGAGCAGCTCATCTCCGCCGACGACCTCGACGTCGGCACTGCCGCACGGGCAGAGCACGACCAGCCCCTCCACCGCGAAGGCGCACCCGCAGGAGCGGCACCGCGCCCGGCCCGGCGGCTCGTCGATCTCCAGCCGAGCACCTTCGACCGGCGAGCCGGCCGCCACCAGGTCGAAGCAGAACCGGACGGCCTCCGGCACGACCCCGGAGACCTTGCCGATCCGCAGGTACACGGCCGTGACCCGGGCGCTGTCGGTCCGCTCGACGATCATCTCGACGATGCCCTGGGTGATGGCGAGCTCGTGCATCGCGGCTCCTCGGTGACGTCTGGGCAGTGTGGCCCGGATCACCGTCGAAGGAAATGCTTCAGGACGGAACCGGATTCGTCGCGGCGCGAGGGACGACTCCAGCCGGTCCGCCGGC
The DNA here is from genome assembly GCF_031845345.1 of Pseudonocardia charpentierae. Classification (NCBI taxonomy): domain Bacteria; kingdom Bacillati; phylum Actinomycetota; class Actinomycetes; order Pseudonocardiales; family Pseudonocardiaceae; genus Pseudonocardia; species Pseudonocardia charpentierae. The sequence goes on from NZ_JAVREJ010000024.1 coordinate 70,480, forward strand.
CCCACTGGACAGCTCAGCGCCACGACATGGCTGCCGACCGTCACGTCGTCGGGGACACCGCGTAAGAACTCGACGACCACGTCGACGTCGTCGGTCCACGCCCTCTCGACAGTCTCGACGGGCGGTCACCAGCAGACGCCGCGGAGGGTCACCCGGTGCGCGTCACCCGCCTCGGCAGCTGCTTCCGCAAGGCTTGGACCAGCTCCTGGGCCTCCTGGGCCGCATGCTGTGCCATCTCAGCGGCCTGCGCCTTCTCGCTCGCCTGCGCACGCAACTGCTGCGCCTTCTCGACGGCCTGCGCACGAGCCTGCTGCGCCTTCTCGATGGCCTGCGCACGAGCCTGCTGCGCCTTCTCGATGGCCTGCGCACGAGCCTGCGCCTTGGCAGCGGCGCGAGCGCGTGTCTTCTGCGCCTTGTCCCGGCCCCGTCCGGTGGGCCCCGCCTCGTCGCTCAGCGCGTCGACCGTGTCGCCGACGAGGCTGCGCGCCTGCTGGTCAAGGGCACCGGCCAGACCATCCGCGGTCCGCGACGACCGCCGGCTCCGTCGGCGACGGAGCCACAACACCAGTACGACAAATGCCAAGGCTGCCGCGGCCTTACCCCGGTTCGCGGCGGCCTGAGCGCGAACCTGCGGAGCCTTCTCCATCGCCTGGCCGCGTAGTTGCGCAGCCCTGGCCGCCGCTTGAGCGCGGACCTGCTCGGCCCTGCTTTCACGACCGGTCTCGACGTCAACGGCGCGCTCCGGTGCGTCCACGCTCTCGCGATCGCGAGAAGTGCCGTTGATCTCGGCGGGAGCCGCCGCGGGATCGCCGAGGGACTCACCGGGTAGCCGGCCCACTGGTCCACCCGCGGGAGGGTGAGGGGAACTCATCGCTACGTCCGCTCCTTCACAGCGTTGTGATCGCGCACTACCTGTCGTCTGGATCAGGCGAGTCGAGGTCAACATCAACTAAGCCGAGCTGAGAGAACGACCACACCCGCGGTCGAAGTCCGGCGAACCTACCCTGCCGTCTGCATGCCGCCGCCTGTCCCGGCCACGGGTCGACCGGATGAGTCGACGGCCAAGCCGGTCGGGTTGCTCACCCGTCCTGGGTGACTCGCTCACGGCGGAGCATTACCCCACCTCGACACGGCCTACCCGCCGGGCACCGCTGTCGTCATGTCAACGAACGCGGCAGCGGGGCGCCGCTGCCCGCCGGTTCCGCTCGAGATCGTGGCCGTCGGCGGTCGGCGGTCGGCGGTCGGCGGTCACCGCCTCGGCCATCTCCCGCTGCCACGCCCGTGACGTCACGGGATCCTGGAACTCCACGGTGGGTGTCCGCCCGTAGAACACCAATGCTGTGGTGGGTGAGCCTGGGATCAACCCGCGGGGATCTGCCTCGGTATGGCAGGGTTCGTACGTGACGCACGGGTCGAAGGCCGACGCCCACGTACCCGAGGTGCTCGTCTCGAGTCTGCATCGCGCAGCTCGTGTCGAGGACGCCGTCCACG